>CATLTV010000010.1 GCA_950059285.1 uncultured Pseudomonadota bacterium
AGCGGCCAGGAGAGTCGGGCGCAGGTGCGATGAGGTTATGTTTCTGGAACGACACGAGGGTTCGCAGGTGTGTTTTGATGGCGAAGTAATCGGTGTCAAGTTCATCAAAGTAGTGTGCCTGTCGTTGTGGTGAGAGTCGTCGCAAGCTCCAGGAGTGGTAGACGCCGTGCATGGCGGCGTGGAGCGACTCTGTGTTGATATCTGAGCCGATGATCGTGGTGGGGATGTTTGCCTCATGTGCGAGCATGGCGAGTGTGTAGGCTTCTTCACCAGTGGAGCAGCCAGCGCACCAGATGGTGATGGGGTCCTGTTCAAGATCGCGCTCTGTCCTGAGTTGTTCAAGGACCATGCGGATGGCGTCGAGTTGAGGTTCATCTCTCCAGAAGGCTGTGAGGCCATTGGTGACGAGGTTGATGATGAGCGTGACCTCGGGATCGTGTGGTGAAGCCTTTTCAAGGATATCGACGTAGTGTCCAGCAGAGGGGAGCGCGAGTTGTTGTGCGCGTTGTGTGAGGAACTGGTAGATGCGTCGTGAGGGTGTAGAGAGGGTGATGCCGATCCATTTTTCCACTAGCTTTGCGACACGGGAGATCAGGATGTCCATGATGGTCTTATGCATGGTTATCTCCTGGGTGTCTGGGCGCAAAATTCAACAATAAAGGATGCGATCTGGGTGGGGTTCAGGAGATGTTTTGAGGCACCGAGTTGATGTGCGACCTTGGGCATGCCCCATACGACGCTGCTCTCTTTATCCTGCGCGATGGTTGTGCAACCTTGTTGTTGCATGTGGAGGAGTCCTTGAGCTCCATCATCACCCATCCCACTGAGTATGATGCCCAGGGTGAGATCGGGGTGCGCATTGCGCGCGAGACTTTTGAGGAGGATATCTCCGCTTGGGCAGTGTCCCGAGAAGGATGTGTGTGGCCGTTTAAGTCGCAGTGTTCCGTGGTTGTTCAGGGTCATGTGTCGTCCGCCAGGTGCGATGATAATTGATCCTGGCTTGGGGCGCATTTGATCGGTCGCTTCAAGCGCGTTGAGAGGAGAGTTTGCATCAAGCCATTTGGCCAGATGAGAGGTGAATCCATGCGTGATGTGTTGCACGATGAGGAGCGTGGCAGGGAGATTGGCAGGGAGGTTTTGGCAAATTGTAGCCAGTGCCTTTGGACCACCTGTGGATGAGGTGATGCCGATGAGCATGGGGGATGATGATCGTGGTGGCGTGATGGTGCGCGTGGGTTTTGTGTAATGTATTGATGTGCTTGTGCTTTTGCGTCGTCCGCGCACATGTCGAATGACAGGGATTTGGGAGAGCAGGCGAATTTTTGCGATCAGTTCTTGATTGGCGTGGTGTTGGTTTTGTGTGGGGTTGAGGCGTGTCTTTGGGTAGAGGTCAAGTGCACCTGCGGAGAGCGCCTTGAAGGAGATATCGATTCCGCCTTGGAAGGGATCTGCGGTGATAATCAGGATAGGCGTGGGGCACTGGGCCATGATCTGCTCTGTGGCTGAGAGCCCATCAAGGCGAGGCATTTGCACGTCCATGAGGACGATATCAGGTTGTAGTTGAGCGCATGCCTGGACAGCATCTTCGCCATTGTCAACGACCTGAATGATCTCGAGATCATGCGTTGAGGACAGGATCTCCTTGAGGAGGGAGACGAAGATGATGCTGTCTTCTGCGAGGAGGATGCGAATAGGAGGATCATTCATGATGAAGCATGCCTTGAGGGAGATGAGTGTGGGTGTGTTTCCCTGCTCAATCTCCCAGTGAGCGCAATTGATAGACAGTCATGGCGAGGCCCTCTCGCCAGTCGAGCTCTTTACAGATGTGTTGACTTTCAGTGAATGCAGTTTTTGCCTTGAGCCTGTCACGTGATCGTAAGTGAACAAGTCCCTGATTAAAAAGGAGTTTTGCGACACCAACGAGCTGGCCAGCCTGACGTGCGATTTGAAGCGCCCTGTCAATTTCATGCAGTGCAGCATCGCCGTCATTTTGCATGGAGAGGAGTGTTGCGAGGTTACCACGCACAGTCATTTCTCCGAGGCGATCATCGGCACGTTGAATGTGTTGAAGCGCCACGGTGAACATTTTTTGAGCGCCCTGTGTGTCGTGATCCTTGAGTCGAATGCGGCCAAGTTGATTGAGAGGCTCCCAGAAGAGGGATGCACCAACAGGGTTATTTTGGGGGTCTTGAAGTACAGGTTGATAGCGCTCAATGAGTTCAACGGTGTCGAGGAGCGTCTGTGTGGCTTGCGTAATATGGCCCAACTTTTCCTTGGTTTCGGCGAGGAGTGTCATGGCGCGGATGAGCATCCAGGCGAGGTTGGGCTTGGATGAGAGCTCCGAGAGTAGGGTTTGGGTGAGTTGTTGGAGCATTTGATCAAGTGTGCTGGGGTCTTCTTGTTGAAGCCACAGACGAGCGAGTTCAATGCGAACTTCATAACTCAGGGGAGGATTGATTTTGGGGTCGCGGTCGAGTTTGACCGCAATTTGTAGCGCGTTTTGCAGCTCATTCTGTGCTGCGATCAGGCGTACATGATCAAGTGCGTAGCGTTGTTTTTGTTGGTAATCAAAGGACGTGAGCTTGGATGCGTTTTGCTCAATTAGGTGGAGGAGTTCCTGTGCGTCCTGGTACTGGAAGGACTGGAACGCCTGCGTGTAGAGCAAGCTGAGGTGAGAAATGGCGAGGTCATGGCGTTCCATGGCCGCGAAGTGTTTGGCGAGCGCACGTCGTTCGGTGTTGGAGAGGGCGTGTTCTTTTTGGAGTTTTGTGTGGAGGTAAACGGCGGCGCGATCATGGATGCGGAGGCGATTTTTTCGAGAGAGGTTCTGGTAGGCGACCCAACCAAGAGCGCTGGGGACGAAGAAGAGTCGAGCGCCCTGATCGTGTGCTTCTACGTCGATGAATCCGCGATCATAGAGGACCTGTAGGGTTTGTTCCGGGTCCCAGCTTTGGCTGCTGAGACTGCGCAACATGCTGGCTTCGGTGGCATCACCAAGGACAGCGAGGACGGCGAGGATATTTTGAGCAGATGAGGGGAGAGAGTTGAGTCGAAGCCTCATCAAGGTGTTGATATCATTGGATTGTGCGAGCGATTGTAAGATGTCATCAAGGGAGGTTTCGGGGTTTTCCTTGATGATTGTTGAGACGGTTTTGATCTGTAGGGGGTTGCCATGAGTGTACTTGATGATCTGGGTTAATTTTGCAGGCTCAACGGAGATCTTGTTCTGGCCAAGGAGGTTGCGCAGCAGCACCACAGCGGAGGAGTCATCAAGGGGGCGGACATGGATTTTGGTGGAGTCTTCGATGCTTTGAATGGGTTCAGTACGGAGTCCAAAGCAGGTGAGGACGGAGGTGAGTTGAAGGTATGTCGCAAGTCTTTCGCAGAGTTGCGAGAGGGGAGCGTCAAGCTCATTGATCTCATCGAGGATCAGGATCAGGCCGTTGTCTTTTGCGATAAGCGTGAGGAGTTTGCGCAGGGAAGCCTCGATCGCAAGTTCGGTATTGGCTTCAGGTTGGAGTGCGTTGACGCCTCCTTGATAGCCGATGACAGCGTTGAGATCGTCGGTGAGGAGTCCTTCAAGGAGGAGCGCACATTCTTGTTCAAGGCCGTGAGCTTCAAGTTGAGTGGCGACAGATTGGTCCTGTGAGACGCCGAGGTGTTGGAGAGCCTGGTGGGTCCATTGTGTGAGGATTTCACGAACACCTTGAGCGCCCGAGTAGAGTTTTCGGGTGTAAAATGCGGGGATCTGGCGTTCTTTGGCGAGCGCGCACATGTGTTTGAGGAGCGCGGTTTTACCCGATCCACCATCACCAAAGAGTTGGCACGTACCGCCCTGACCGCGTAGTGTGTTGTTGATGCAACGCAGCATGGATGCGGTTTCAATGTCCCTGCCGATCAGCGCGGGTTGACTGGCGTCTTTGGGGGATTGTGTTGTGTGGGTGTTCTGGGAGGTGTAAGGGGTGCTCCTGAGTGAGATCAGTTGAGGTGCGCGATCGTCGTCCTGGATCTCAAAGCCCTGCTCAAGTTTTTGAGCGAGGTTCTGGCCTGCAATGAGGATGGTGTTGTCTTGAGCGTTGCGAGCAAGTTCGGTGGCTTCACTGAGGGCAGGTCCATCGGCGCGCTCGATGCGTTGTTTGGGGGCAAAGAGCTCGCCATGTGCGAGCGCGAATGCAAACTGAACGGAAGACGAGATGGTCTGGGCGAGCGTATTTCTGAGTGATATTGCGAGGTTTGCCGCACGCATATGATCTTCAGAAGAGGGGCGATCATAGCCAATGAGCAGGGTGGTGTAACCACCTTGACGCGAGTGAAGTTGAGCGCCCCACTGGGGATCGATCGCGTTGATGATGTGCTCAAGTTTATCATGTGTTTCGACGAGTGTCTCTGCGTCGAGTTGTGATTTGATGCGTTGATGGATCACAAGGATCGCGGCGTGTTTCTTCTCACCGAGCAGATCATCGCGAAGGTCTTGTACATTGAGCCCAAGAGAGTCCGAAGGTTGGAATGGTGGGGAGGTGGAGGGGGGCTCCATCCCCTGTGTGTCCCGCTGTGTGAGGACGGTGTTTGCCTGGGAGGGTTCAGACAGAGGTTGTCCAAAGAGGTCCGAGACGTTGACCATCATGGCATCGGAGTGTTCCTTGAGGTTTGGCTCGGCCAGTTTTTGAGGAGGTGC
Organism: uncultured Pseudomonadota bacterium; assembly: GCA_950059285.1. GTDB lineage: Bacteria > Myxococcota_A > Bradymonadia > Bradymonadales > Bradymonadaceae > CATLTV01. The sequence goes on from CATLTV010000010.1 coordinate 4,676, forward strand.
GACAGGGAGTTGAGAGGGGCGAGGTGGATCGACCTCGGTGGTCAAGCTCGGCTGTTTTGTGGCGCTTTTGGGGCGTTTGAAGATGAACTTTGCGGCAGGTGCAGAGGTTTGCTGCGCGTTGTTATTCTTTACGCGTTCAAGGGCTTCGCGAAACTCACGAGCTGTTTGGTAGCGGAGGTCTTTTTCCTTGTGGAGCGCGCGCAAGCAGATGGTTTCAAGCTCGGGATCGATGTCCACGTCACGGCATAGTGCGGAGGGAGGGACAGGGTTGTGAGTCATGACCCGCATGAGGATTTCGGGCATATTGTCCCCCGTGAAGGGGAGCAGGTTGGTGAGCATTTCGTAGAGGATGGTGCCCATGGCAAAGAGGTCGCTACGCGCGTCGACGCGCTCTCCACGGGCCTGTTCAGGGCTCATGTACTGGGGCGTTCCGAGGATTGCGCCCTGCTGAGTCAAGACGCCGCCCTTGCTCTCATTGTCGCGCAGGTGTGCGATACCAAAGTCGAGGATTTTGACCTGATTTTTGCCTGAGCGTGTGCGCTCGATCATGAGGTTATCAGGTTTGAGATCGCGGTGGATGATGTGGTGTGCGTGCGCTTCTTCAAGACCAGAGAGCGTTTGTTGCATCAGGTCGATGATCAGCTCTTTTTGTAGAGGGAACTCATCGACGAGGATGTCTGTAAGCAGGCTGCCAGGGACAAATTCCATGGCGAGGAAGAGGGTGTCGTCGCCGTCCTTACCGAAGTCGATGATCTGGATGATGTTGGGGTGTCGGAGTTTCGCGACGCTTTTGGCCTCGCGTAGGAAGTATTCTGCTGCGAGGGGGTTGCGCGCGTGCTCTGGTGTCATGATCTTGAGTGCCAGTCTACGCTCAAGGTGTTCCTGGTATGCTTCATAGACAAAGCCCATGCCTCCTTCGCCGATGCGCCGAACGATTTTAATGCTGCCTCGAATGGTGCGCCCAATCATGGGATCATGAAGATTTGACATCGCTTCTGGGTCTGGTGTGCTGGAGGTTGAGGGTAAGGGCAAGAGGTCATCTGGCCAGAGAACATAATAAAACAGGTTACATCAGGTGGAAGTTTGAGTCGATAACACTCTGTGGGTCAGCAGAGCTTTTCGCAATGAGAAAAGAGAATGATGCGGAGCTTGCGTGAAACGGGATCTCCATGTATTGAGGTCCGCCCTGAGGTGAGCATGGCAAATTTCAAGCTGTGCAAACGCAGGTATAATGGTATGTTTTGAGCCGAAAGAGAGGCGAACTCATGCACATAAAGGTCTTGATATTGAGCAGTAAGAAGTATTTTGCTGCTCGTCGTTGTTGAGAGTTATGGGTACGAGTTTGGAGGCAGCATGTGCCGATGCACAGGATGCATTTGAGCTGCCTTGCCGAGTTGATGGCACATGGTAATGAACATGATTGATACACAACGCATCCAGTCCGCGCCCCGTTGTATCTCTGGTATTGCAGAGGTCGCCGCGACGCTAGCGAGGGGCCACAATGATCACTGCACACATGCGTTGGAGGTGACGACTTGTTTTCCTCTTGATGTGGAGACCATTGGCCATGTGCTTGATGGTTTGGGTGAGCGCGCAGGCATTGAAGTCCTGCAACAAAGTGATCTGCGATACCTGTATATTGCGCGTCCTGATGATTACAACTTACGGATGCTTGACCTGAACCATGGCGAGCATCTGGAGTCCAATGTCAGTCTGCTCAAGCATTTGGCTGAGCTGCGCAGTGATGATGCCTGGGTGCGTAAGGTTCATGAGCAGCATGAGATCCTCAAGATCGCATCCATGTCAAAAGGGACATCCACCACAAACCGTTTGACGGTCGAGGACTTCACCTCACGAAGCAACCTCACCAAGCCTCGTATTCAGAGCGCACTAAACGACCTGCACGCGAGCGGTCATATTATGGTCGACATTGATGAGCACACGCATGATGTGCACTATGTCTTCCCTCGCTTTGAATATCCAAAGGTGCGTTACCAGAACAACATGAACTTGCTTGATGAGCTTCAGCCCACCGAGGAGAAGCATCACAGGCATGTGTTGGCAGCAGCGCTTGTCCTGACCTTCATTTTGGCGGCGGTTGTGCTCTTTACCATGCTCTCCCCCCTGACATAGCATGACATGGGGCTTGATCCTCAACTCACACAACGCTATGCTTTGCCCGCGACAGGTACTTTGAATTTACAGAGGTATTCACGCTCTGTGTGTGGTGTCCTGTGCGCGCGTTACCGGGTGTTGGACACCCCACGATTATTATAAACTATTTCAAGAATTTGGATGTCGATCATGATATTCCCTGCCTCTGTGCACGATAAGGCCCCGTCTCTTCGTCTCCTCATCCTCGCGTCGCTCTGTGCGCTCACCACTGCGTGTGGTGGTTGTGATGAAGACTCTAACAATGAGACTCCCACAGAAACAGATATGCCCAAAGCCGTGGATATGCCTGCGGATCTGTTTGATGATGCATCCATGTTGGATGACATGACGGATATGGCGCCTGAAGAAGATATGGTCGACATGGCTCCTGAAGAAGATATGGCCGATATGTCGGGCATTCCTGATGGTCCAGAGGTCAAGCCGCTGACGTTCTCCATGTATCCACCCATCCCCGTGAGCTGTGATAATCCTGGTGAGAATGCGCGCTACAGAATCCCTGTCGCCATCCTTGCCGAGGAGGAGGAGACCGATATCCGTCGTCCTCTGCGCCCTTATGACCGCATCGCAGGTCGTCCGTTGATCATTAACAACACGGTGAATGTCGGCGCGATCGCAGCAGAGCGTATCAGGATCTCTCAAGACTCAGGTACAGCGTGTCAGGCAGATGCAGACTGCGCCACAGGCTTTATCTGTGCCACAGGTGGTGATCGCAACGCGTCCAATGTGTGTGTGAAGCGCTCTGGCCTCTCCTTTATCCCTGACTCTGTGTCGGTTGATTACGATCCAGGTGGGACAGGCAAGCAGCAGCTTGTGACCGTGCTGTATGAGAACTCTGGTGGTCTTGTGGGCTTTACTCCTCAGGAAGTGGGCCAACTCTTTGATGCCGCTGGTGAGAAGGATCTCTTCAAGAATGATGCTCGCGCCTCGGATGCGGCGACCGTATCTCGCGTGGCGATGGAGCAGTTCATTTATTACATCGCATCTTACGTGGACATTGAAAACACGCAGCTTAGCGCGTGGTGGTTTGCGGGTGATGACTCCATTGAAGTTGTCCCCATGACCAACATCAACTCCAACGAAGATCACTTCACCACCAACCTTGAGGAGCCAGCACCGCTTTATGCCAACTTGCCGACTCCCTCGGCTCGTCTTGGTACAGGCAATGTCTACCAGGCGATTCACCGCGTGATCGACAAGGATCTTGGCCTTGATAAGTTCAAGGATCACGAGAAGTTCCTCTTTGTGGTCGTCGATGGTCCCAACGAAGTCTGGGATGCCGATGCTTCACGTGAAACAGTGCTCGCCGCGCTTGAAGAGCACGATATCCATGTCTTCTTCATTCACTTTGACTCCGATATTGACCCCTCTCAGATGCGTGATCCTCTCGCATACTGGGCTGGTAATGCGCGTTGTCGTGATGCCGAGTGTGGCTCTGCAAACCCATGCGCGACAGACAATGACTGCCAGAACTTTGAAGAGTGTCGACCTGCCACGCTTTACTCCGAATCCGAAGATGTGGAGCCAACTCAAACGGCGCTCTCCTACTGCTTGCCAAAGTACCGTGATGACGGACGCCTTGGCCCTATCAACGCCTATGCTGATATGGCGTGTCGCACAGGTGGTAACTACCTGTACTTCACCGATCCTCTCGCGCTTGAGCCGAGCCTTCGTGAGCTTCCCTCTGCCATTGATGGTCAGTGGTCCTTTGAGGCCGAGATCAACTTCCTTGATCCCATGCGTCAGGATGCAGGCTTCTACCGCATGAGTGGTGTCTTCCTCGGGCTGTTTGGAAACTCCTCCATTGGCGCAAGGCTTACCTCCGATATCTACGAGCCGTGCTTTGATAATCCAAACGAAGAGTGCCTCAAGATCTCTGATAACAGACCTCTGATTCGTCTGGGTCAGGTTGAGTAAATCGTGCCTTGCACGAGACAAGAAAAAGAGAGAGGGGGCGGCAAAAAATCGAAGATTTTTTGCCGCCCCCTCTCTCTTTTTCTTGCTCTTTTAACGTTCAGGTCTTCACTGTAAGTGTCTGAGGCAACACATGAAAGAGTGCAGGAAGCCGACCAGGTTGCTCGCCGTCGACATCCAACAACACGTTACGTTCACGTTGTCTTGAACGCACGGAGATTTGCTTGGCCGAGCGCTTCTGGACCTTGTCGAGGTTGAGGTGTGTGCCGCTGTACACCTTGGCCATGTTGGAGATCGCTTCAAGTTTGCCAAAGTCGCCAAGGGTGACAAATTGCAGGTGTCCATCGGTCAGAGACGCACCAGGTGCGATGCGCATGCCACCGCCAAAGTATTCGCCATTGGCGGCGGTGAAGGTGTGGACGCGCAGGTCTGTCAACTCCTCCATTTCGTCGAGTCGAACGTCGATGTCGGCGTTGTTCCATGTGGCGAAGGTGCGCAATGTGGCGAGCGCAAAGCCAGCCGTGCCGCCAAGCTTCTTGTTGGAGCGGTTGATACGTTGATCCACATCACCCGAGAATCCGCCCGAGGCGATGTTGACAAAGAACCTCGAGGCGAGGTTACCCTGGTGGTTGATGAACCCAACCTGGCCGATGTCAATGCAGCGTGTGTTCTCGGTGGCGAGCGCACGAATTGATTCTTTCCAGCCGCCCATGAGGCCGAGGCTGCGTCGAAAGTCACCGCCAGTGCCCAGAGGAATGACACCAAGGACAGCATCAGCGTTGATGGGTTTTGGCAGGATGCCACGATGCACAACCCAGCCATCAGGCGTAAGTTTGTAGTGTTGCCGTGGATCGATCGGCTCAAAGAAGCCGTTGACGACCTCGTTGATGGTGCCATCACCACCCACGGCGACGACCATTTCCCAACCTGCTTTGATCGCCTCTCGGGCGAGCAATGTGGCGTGTTCAGGACCACGAGTGAATGCGACGTCGTATTCAGTGAGGGTATTCTTGAGCATGCGCTCGATCACGTCCCACTCACGCTTGACCGCGCCACCTCCCGAGGTGGGGTTTGCGATGACAAAGGTCCGCAGTAGATTTGAGCTCATGAATTGTCCTTAGTTAAGTTGTTGAACTGTATGGTTAAATGTTGTTTTTTGTCAGTGGTGTCGACTGAGGCACCTTACCTTGCAATCTGTGGCGTGAAAAGTAGATTATGCAGTGGATAAAGTGATTCGTGGTATAGATTATGGCGAAGGGAGCGGTGTGCGAAGTTGCTCAGGGTGATGAGGATGTCTTTTCAATCAGGAAGGAGATCCAGTGTTGGATCTGGTGTTGGTGTTCATCAAACCATCGAAAGGCCGCAGGTGTGTGGTCCGAGTCCTGTGTGAAGATGATGGTGATGGCGCGTTCAATGAGCTGGTCCGCGTTGCCTTCCACGTGCTTGAGGAGACCTTGCACACGCATGCGTTGCTCATCGTCTGTCAGCCATTCGATGATGCGCTCATCCGCATGGTCGAGGAGTTCAAACCACTCCACCTGTTTGAAGAGTTCGAGCGCGGGGTAGATGAAGGTGTCTCGGAGTTGGGTCCAGCCAGCCATGGTGAGCGCGTCTATATCGTGCCATTCATCGCGCTGAATCTGTGTGTGGATCTTCTTGATCAGATCAGCGCTGTGTAGTGAGAACCCATAAATAAGCGTGGCGATCTCCATGAGCTGATCCAGGTTCAGGCGTGGCACAGCGTGCTCACCAGTGTATGCAGGGAGGGCGAGGTCTTTGAGTTCCGAAAAAATGGATTCAACGCTTTTGAACATGAGCTGTAAATCAAGGGGTTGTGCGGGCGCGTGATGGTTTCAAGGCACATCATGGTGTATTATTCTAGGCAAAATCATGCTAACAGAGCAAGTGTAAGGTGTACGTGTGAGAAGGATGATGTGTGAGGCACTTTAAGTGAGGATGGTGAGGGGCAAATGATTACAGTTCATCAGTATATTTATGCGGACACTCAGGCGGTGTTGTGGCTATTGGAAGAGCTAAACCAGACCTATGAGTTGGTGTATTACGAGCATCAGGGCGTGCAGGTTGGTGAAGGTGAGGGGAGACGCCCGTTGCCTGCGATGAGTACATCGCTTGTGCTGGTGGATGGCGATGTGCAAGTATCTGAAATGGGGGCGATATTTGAATATTTGCTCGCCACATATGACATGGCGCATGAGCTCTTCCCCGAGTCAAATCACAGCGCTTATTTCAAGGGTTTGTTCTGGTTTTATTATGCGCAAAGTTGTGCAGCGAGCGTGCTTGATGGTGGCCTCGATGGCGAGGTATTAGCGGAGCATGTGGCGTACTGGGATCATGCGCTTGAGCAGGGCAACGGCTGGTTTATGGGTGGCGAGTTTTCAGCCGTCGATATGCTCATGTCGGGGCTGTGTGTGAGGGCGTTTGAGCAAGGTGCGCTGGAGGACGCCACGCATGTGCGAAAGTTGTTGGCGAAGTGTCAGGCTGTCCCGTCCTGGGGACGAGCGCAAGCGCGTTGTCGCCGATTTGCTCAGCCAGCGCAGTCCCTGTTGAGCGCTTTGAAGGTGGATGGGGTGGATTACGACATCTTTACGCCCGAGCGGTTGATGGAGATCGCCAATCAGTTGTATGCGACGGATGATGGTGGTAATCGTCGCGGGGTCAAGACAAGGCAGAAGCTTGCCGAGGCTTTGCTGACGTTGATTCGAAAGGGAGAGCTTGCCCCTACTGTCGAGCAAATTGCACAGGAGGCTTCGGTTTCACGACGCAATATCTTCCATCACTTTGAGCACCTTGATCTTGTGTATGCCGAGGCGATCAAGCTGCATGGGCGTCAACTGTTGGGGCGCGTCAAGTTGATTGATGGAGGGCTGCCTCTTGAGGAGAGGATCGATGCGTTTGTAAAGTTGCGTGCGGATATGTTTGAATTTATCTTCCCCGTGCGTCAGAGCGCGCTGTTGCGTATGCACGAGTCCGAGGTCATCACCGAGAGCGTCAAGATGGCTCAATTCATGATGCGTATGGACGTGACGCGTTTGTTTGCACGGGAGTTTGAGGAGAACCCCGAGGGTGGCAAGCCAGTTTTGTTGACCTCACTTGAGGCGTGTAGCTCCTGGAGTTTTTGGCAGGTCTTGAGGGAGCAGCAGGAGCTGAGCGTGGAGGATGCTCAGGAGGTGTTAGCACAGACCTTGTTGACGCTCTGCACCTGAACTCAGCGGCATCGACTTTTACAAAGAGATGGGCGAGGATTAATGTTTTGCACTTTAAGTGCAAAACATTAATCCTCGCCCATCTCTTTGTTTTTAAATGTATTTTTGTGTTTATTGAGGGGTGTATTGAGTCTGTGGATGGTTTTTTGCCTTGAAAGAGTCATCGAACGTGCTAAAACTTTATTTATTGCACTTAGTGTGAAGTTTTGTTGGTTTTAGTTTCTCTGGAGGTTCAATTATGGGGCGTTGCGCGTTGATTATTCTTGCAAGTTTTTCCATGGGGTCATTCCTGCTTGGCGCAGGTTGTGGTGCCGAGTCTTCATCATCATCGACCACCTCATCCGTGGATTCTGGCATGAGCGTTGTGGATATGCCTGTTGATGCAAAGGCAGAGCTTGCGCTCATGGATGCGGGGAGTTCTGCTGATGCTGCGTCATCTGCTGATGCTGACATGCTCACCACTCAGGATATGGCCAGTGAGGAAGAGGAGACCTATCCTCCTGCTCCAGAACAGGATGAGATCCGTTTACTCAGGGCAAATCGGCTCGCGACGAACGCATATATCTATGGCCTCCCTGCGGTGTTGATGGATGTGACGCGACAGGGGTTTGTGGATGCAGGTGTGCCCATGAATGTGATGGTTCATCTTGAGGAGATCCCTGCGGCAGGATTCACTGCGGTGGTGCGTCCAAATACAGACACGCTTTATTCATCCGCGTGGTTAGATCTGGAGCATGAGCCTGTTGTCCTTGAAGTTCCCGCCATCGCCCCCAGTGAGCGATTCTACATGTTTGCTCTGCTGGATATCTGGACCAATGCGTTTGCCTCACCAGGTTCACGTACAAACCTTGGCGCAGAGAAGAAGTATATGATCGTTGGGCCTGATTATGTGGGGGGTGATGTAGCTGGACTTGAGACGATCACAGCACCCACCAATGTGGTGTGGATCATTGGTCGCACAGAAGTGCGTGGCCAGGAGGATGTCCCCAATGTGATCGCTCTCCAGCAGGATTACAAGCTCTCCACCCTGAGTCAGTTTCAGTCTGGGGATTATCCCGAGATTGATCTTCCTGATTACAGCGCGCTCTCGGGTGATGTTGGGCCTGCCGAGTTTGTGGAGCAAATGTCTCCAGAAGATTATTACAGTCGCTTGATTCAAATCATGCGAGACAATGCTCCGCCCGAGCAGGATTCCGACATGCTTGATGATCTTGCAGAGCTTGGAGTGAATCACGAGTTTCAGTTTGATTTTCAGTCGCTTAGTGATAATCGCAAGAGCGCGCTTGAGAGCTCCTCGGATTACGCAAGAACGGTCCTTGATATGGCCCTGTCGCTGAACAATCGCAACGGAAGCTGGGGGCCTCCTGCGTCCATTCCTCTGGGGGATTATGGTACATCTTATACCATTCGTGCTGCTGTGGCCGAGATAGGACTTGGTGCAAACCTCAATGTGGATGCGCGCTATGTGAATACATCGGTGGACTCCTCTGGCGAGGAGCTTGATGGTTCCAACAGTTACACCATTCACTTTGATGCCGATGAGATTCCACCTGTGAATGCGTTCTGGTCGATGACGCTCTATGGTTCAGATGGTTACCTTGTTGATAATCCGAGCAACAAATACACGGTGGGGTCAAATACAGACCTTTATTACAATGCGGATGGTTCGCTTGATATCTTTGTTCAGCCCACGCCACCGATGACGGCTGCAAACTGGCTGCCCACGCCGACCACAGGGGCGTTTGAGTTGACCATGAGGATGTACTGGCCTGAGGCGCCTGTGTTGACAGGTGAGTGGGAGGCTCCTCCTGTGACTCGTGTGCCCTGATCCTTGATTGGACAAGACAGGAGGAGCATATATGCTCCTCCTGTCTTGTTTTTGTGTTGTCCTTCTCGGCTGGAGCGTTCATGGAAGCTGTGGATATTGTGATTATTGGTGCGGGTTTATCTGGTATTTGTGCGGCTGCTTATCTGAAGAGGCGTCATCCTGAAAAGTCCGTTGTGATTCTTGAGCGCCGCGCCCAGATTGGTGGGACATGGGATTTGTTCAGGTATCCTGGCGTGCGCTCTGACTCCGACATGTACACGCTTGGGTATTCATTTCGACCATGGTCTTCGCCAGATACCGTCGCATCAGGTGAGCACATTCGCGATTATATCGAGACCACGGCGCGTGAGCTTGGGTTGTTTGGGTTGATTCGTTTTGAGTCCACGGTGTCTCACGTGTCCTGGTCAAGCGCCGAGCAACGCTGGACAGTGCAGTACACTACAGCCGAGGAGGCAATGTGCGAGATACGTTCCACGATGCTTGTGGCGTGTACTGGGTATTACGATTTTGATGAAGGTTATGTGCCTGATATTCAAGGTCTAAGTGGTTTTTCTGGCGATGTCATTCATCCACAGCACTGGCCTGATGGTTATACGCTTGAGGGTAAGCGAGTTGTTGTGGTGGGTTCGGGCGCAACGGCGGTTTCACTGGTGCCTGCGATTAGCCAGCAGGCTGCCCATGTGACGATGTTGCAGCGCTCTCCTTCGTATTTGTTGAGTCGTCCCGCCGAGGATTGGTTGGGGTCTTATTTGAGTACACCTTATCAAAAGCTGGCATTCTGGGCTGGGCGAGCTCGTGCGATCGCGGGTCAAAACCTGTTGGTCCAGCTTTCAAAGCGTTTTCCAGAGAAAGTGCGAGAGGTGTTGCTTGGGCGTGTGCATCAGGCGTTTGAAGGGAGTGATGTTGATGTGCAGGCTCATTTTTATCCTCACTACAACCCGTGGGAGCAGCGGCTGTGTCTTGTCTCGGATGGAGATCTGTTTGAGAGCGTGCGTCAGGGGGATGTTTCCATGGTGACGGATCACATTGATAGGGTTGAAGAGGATGGGATCAGGTTGCGCTCAGGTGAGTTTCTTGCTTCTGATGTGATTATCATGGCGACAGGGCTCAAGTTGTTGTTTCTTGGGCATATTTCGATGAGTGTGGACGGTGAGCAGATCGATCCATCCTCATTGTTGTGCTATCGCGGCGTGATGTTTGATGGGGTGCCTAACTTTGTGTCCATGTTTGGGTATACGTCTGCTTCGTGGACGCTCAAGATCGAGCTTGTGTCCTCGTACTTGTGTGATCTTCTTGAGTTCATGGGTGATGAGGAGTTTGGCGTGGTGATGCCGCATATGACGCGTGCAGAGCGAGAAAAGATGTCCACGCGTTCCATCATGGATAATCTCTCATCGGCAGGTTACGTCAAACGAGCGAAGGATATCTTGCCTCAACAGGGGTCACATCAGCCGTGGTGTAATCTGGACAATTATGTGCTTGATATGCTGGCGTTCAGGAGGCCATCTTTCCGCGAGCCTGCGCTCAAATTTGAGCGCAGGCGGCGTTAGTTCGCATCAGCGATTCACAAATCTTTATCCTCGATCTGTATGAGGATATGTTATAGGTCTTTTCACTAATGAATGAACTCTTGCGTGAGAGGTGCCTTGTGAAGCTCATTATTGCGACGAAAAATAATAATAAAGTCAAAGAGATCGATGCTTTTTTTGATACGGTTTTTCCCCGTTCAATGAGCATGAGTTCACTGGATAATTTGCCCGAGTTTGAGCCATGGCCAGATGTGGTTGAGGACTGTGAGACGTTTGAAGGTAACGCGATCAAGAAGGCGTTTGAGTTGGCGTTGCACGCGAAGCGTTCGGTGTTGAGTGAAGATTCTGGGTTGGTGGTGGATGCGCTTGATGGGAAGCCTGGTGTGAAGAGCGCGCGTTTTGCGGGTCCTGCCAAGGATCATGCAGCGAACAACGCACGTCTTGTGCGTGAGCTTGGTGCATTGCAAGAGGCAGGTCAGGCAACGCCTCCGTTTACTGCGCGTTACGTGGCTGTTGCAGCGCTGGCGCTCTTTCCCGATGATGCTGTAGGCGAGTGGTTTCTCTCGCATGTGGACAGGTCGAAGGCGGTGGAAGGAGAGCCAGGTGAGCAGGGCCAGCTTGGTGTGGTGGATGGCGTGTATTTGATTTACTGGAGAGGGGAGTGTGAAGGTGAGATTCTATTGGAATCTCAGGGTGATGGAGGGTTTGGTTATGATCCTCACTTCTATGTGCCTCAGCTGGGTAAATATATGGCCGAGCTTGGTGTGGAGCAAAAAGGAGAGATCAGCCACAGGCGTCATGCATTGCAGCGTATGGTTGACCAACTAAAATAATAGGGTGGGTGTAAGAAGATGAATCGTATTTTTCAGGTGTGTGTTATTGCTCTTGTGAGCGTGGTTTGGGCAGGTTGTGCGAGCACAACCATGCGTACTGCGAGGCAACTTGAGCCTGGTGATGTGGTGCTCTCTGGTAGTCTCGATGAGCTTGGTACGTTGTACATTCCTCGTGTAAATGCACAGGCAATATATGGCTTTGGTGCGGGTGATGTCAGCGCGCATGTGGGGACATCACTATTGCTGTACAATTTAGGTGTTGGGGGCAGGTTCTACCTTGGTGAGGATTGGAACCTTGGCCTTCAGTATGACGCCAATGGTTTTCAGGATCTTGATCTCTTTGGTTCGACGACAGGTTTGACTGTACTGCATTCAGGTTCCGTGACCTTACTAAGCTCAGTGAGTCGTGACACAGGGTTTTATGGTGGTCTGTATTCAGGTGTACATGGTCTGACACAGGATGAGGCCACTGAATTTGCTGGCGTAAACGTGGGCGGTACGGTTGGTCTTGATGCGTTAATTGGCAACAACTGGGGGGTGCAACTTGAGGCAAGGTTTGCACCGTTTATGGTGACCAGCTCAGGATCATTAACGTTGTTCCCGGGAAGTCTGGTGAGCTCAAATAACACCGAAGAAGCTGCCAGCAACACTATCTTTGTCGGGCAGATCGGCTTTGGTGTGTACAAGAGGCTCAAGACCAGAGAGAGAATTCCAGCCAGTGAATCTGCCTGGATGACGTCCTCGGAGGAGAGCTTTGAGCGAGCACGTCAGCAGGGGCAGCAAGTCGATGAGCCAACCAACGAACAAGAAGCGCCAGTCAAGCAAGAGCGTAAAAGGACTGCGCCATCATCAGGAGGTGCTCCTGCTCCGCCCATGCCCGATTGAGTCTGGATTGGCTTTGTGGTGCTTTATTAGTGTAAAACTACATTGGTAGGACGAGCATAGTTGTTTGTTTTTGCTCGTCTTTTTTGAACATTTGATGTGCATTGCTGGGGTTTTGAATTACTGATGTTCAAAACCTTCGGGGGTAGGACGATGAATCGTATTTTTCAGGTGTGTGTCATTGCTCTTGTGAGCGTGGTTTGGGCAGGTTGTGCGAGCACAACCATGCGTACTGCGAGGCAACTTGAGCCTGGTGATGTGGTGCTCTCTGGTAGTGCGGAGGAGTTTGGTGCTTTTCTCATTCCTCGTGTAAGTGTCCAGGGCATATATGGTTTTGGCCTGGGTGATGTCAGCGCGCATGTGGGTACATCAGTGTTTTTGTACAATGCAGGTGTGGGGAGCAGATTCTACCTTGGAGAGCGCTGGAACCTTGGTCTTCAGCTTGATGGATTTACTTTGCCAGGGGCACGTCCCACGTGGCAATTGGCGACAGGAGCTATATTCTCGGGCTCTTTGACGCTTACGAGTTCTGTAAGGAGTGACTCTGGAATGTATGGCGGGCTTTATCTGGGGGCGCTTGGTGCGCATGAGCAGGATACGTCTACGTTTGAGGGGATGAACGCTGGCATCATTTTTGGTGCTGATGTGTTACAGGGCGATAACTGGGGAATGCAGGTGGAGTCAAGGTTCTCGCCACTTATGTTGAGTTCAACGGGGCGAGTTGGTGTGTTCCCTGTGAGTACAATCAGGTCTGTAGATTTTGATTCGAATCTGACTTTTATACTTCAGTTTGGCGTTGGGATATATAGACGCCTCAGAACAAAAGAGCAGATACCAGCCAGTGAATCTGTCTGGATGGTATCTTCGGTGGAGAGTTTCGAGTGATCACGTCAGGTGCAACAAGCCATGCCCAATTGAGTCTGGAGCGTAATAAAGAAGAATTTGGAAGGAAAAGCTCGTGGAAAGCGAGGATTTCAGTGTCACAAAACCAGAAGGTAACATGGCTACATTTCTTGGTTTTTGTTCCTCGAACTCCGCGCGTTCTCCTTCGCTTTTCTTCTTCCATTTCTTTCTTCATCACGCTCTGGATTGGCTTTGTGGTGCATGATGGATGAAGTGTGTTCATGACGCATAAGCAACGGCGAAGCACAAAAAAGGCAGCACATGTGTCCACATGTGCTGCCTTTTTTGTGCTTCGCCGTTGCCTAATAGAGGTTAACCTCCGCAGGTGCTGTATGGGTACTTTGTGGTTGCTGTCGCGCAGGGGCCCTGATTTCCTTGTGGGCACTGATATTCCCAGCTCCCGTTGTTACAAAATGCCCATCTCTAGCGCGGCTTCCGCCTCTTGTGTGCGATCTCTCGAGCTCTTATGCCCCCTACGATTTGCCGCGTGTAGCAGTTGAACACCACTATGATGCGCAGCATCGTTTGCGCGTGCTCCTTCTTCCAGCGCTTGCCATAGCTCTTGAGTAGCATGTTGATCACCCGTCTTATCATCGACTTCACCATCCCTGAACTGCATGGTTGATTGTGCTTCTTGTTGATATTAGAGCATCCTTAGGTTTGGAGTTGTGTGGTTGTTTTGCTTCACTTGAGAGGCTCTTTGTTGTTCAACTTCATATCTTTTTATGCAGGGGGAGAAAAGGTGGAACAGAAGAATCCATAAGTTATCCAAATGATTAGTCAGTAGTTTTGCCTGAGAATGGATTACCTAATCGTAAATAATAGCATTAGCTGGAGGCATTTCACCTTCATCATCCCCAATAATATCAGTATGGCCTACTCCCAATTGACCGAAGTCATTTCTGCCCCAGCATTTCACTTCTCCATCTGACATGAGAGCACAGTTATGTGCGGTTCCGGTGGCAATTTGAACAGCTTTCCCTCCAAGTTCTATAGGGATGTTTGCACGTGGATGAATGGTTTCATTTGATTGAGGAATATAACCAAGACGTCCATCTCTGTTGTATCCCCAACATGTTACATTTCCGTTATCTAATAGACCACAACTACTTGAACCACCAGCACTGACCTGCTTTACAAAGGATACGTCTGCCAATGATACTGCTGGGACAGGAAATTCAGACATGTTGTTGCCTACGAAGTCGTCAAGGTTATGTCCTAGTTGTTGGTACATGTTGTTTCCCCAACAATATACTTGTGTGTGCCGTTCAAGAGCAATGCATGCATGGTTTTTACCTCCACTAAAAGAGATGACCTTTGTAGAGCGTCCAGAGACGTTGAGAAGTGGTGGTGGCATATCTCCAGTTTTGTCTCCTATGTTGCGATCAAGTAACCAGTTTCCCCAACACATAATAGTATCGTCTTCACCTAATGCACACATTCCAGATTCGACCGAAATAACAGATTTTATAGGACGTCCCAAGTTCAGATATTCAAAAGGAGGCAGTTCTCGTATAACCATGTCTTCATACCCTAGTATGATATTATGATTGGGCGACCAGCAATTGACCTCGTCTGATGTCGCTATGGCACAGAAATTAAGCCCATTTGATGATGACATAAGGTGTGAGACAGGTTTGATGAACGTAAAGGGTTCAGGAGGCATTTCACCATCTTCATCACCAATGAATATAGATGTGTTTATATTCCCCGTGACTTTTTGCCATCCCCAGCATGAAACAGTTTGATCGGTGCTCAGTGCGCAAGTGCCGGAAGAGCTGAGAGACAAGCTAACCACATTTAGTCCGATATCAACGTATGGTGTGGGGAGCTCGTCAAGCGAATCACCTAAGTGAACTGTGTCTTCATATCCGAGCAGGCCAGGAGTATTCGCCCCACCTCCAAAGCACTTAACTCTGCTATTGTTAAATAAAACACAGGTTCGTTCGCCTATTGCATATACGTGTGTTGCAGCGAGTCTTTGCGAGACTATAGAGGATGTTTCAAATGTTTTTTCATTAGATGGGTAAATGACTGCTTTATAGTGTCTTTTGTCTCCGTTAAGTGGCGCGTTACTATCTTTTACTACTATGTTTTCCATGTTTGTACGATATAGTTCAGACCACTCTGACTCATCATCGGAATACATGATAATAGCTTCTTTCAATTCAGGCTTGTGTTTTGCCCAAACAACTCCTTGTGCAATAGGTTCTTGTGCTACTGCACGAACTTCATATCTCTTCTCTTCTGATGCTGGTATTACTATATCGGATATTATAATTGTTGCTTCACCCCTTGTTAGCGTATTGCTAGGTTTAATTGAAGCTGTTCCTGTGTTATGTTCAATACTATCATCTAAATAGCTAAGAGGATCTTCTGTTTTTATCCACGGACCATTATTAATTTTGATCTCATAATACTCAGCATTAGGAATGCTTTCCCATTCAATAAGAACAGCATTGTCTGTTTGTGTTGTTAGTAGGTCCAATTTTTTCACAGAAGTAATGATTCCAGTATCATTAGATAAATCCTCTGTTTCTTGTTTTTTGGTCATGTCCCATTCAGTGACATGCATGTCAAGGTTACAGCTATATTCTCTTTGTTGGGATGGTGTCAGCTCTGGATTTTCGCATATGTTTTCATAAATTTTTCCCGAGCTACTGCATGCAGTAGCCGAGAGGATTAATATTAAGTTGATTTTGTAACTCACTGCGTCCCTCCAATTGTAGTTAATATTAATTTTGTTCTATTGGGTGTGGCTAATGCTAATTGCTACACTCATTATTAGGGTACTTTGTGGTTGCTGTCGCGCAGGGGCCCTGATTTCCTTGTGGGCACTGATATTCCCAGCTCCCGTTGTTGCAGAATGCCCACAAGCAGCCCCATGTCCCATCAGATGTACACGTGTGATAGGTGTTATCTGGAGCGTTCTGGACACAAGTACCGTGGTCTACATATGTATTGCCCAGGGTGGAGCTGTAGCAGGGATCGAGGACCACGCAGGTGCCTGTGTTGACCCAGTCAAGGCAGCCTGTCGCCTGACGTGAGCAGGTCTGCTCGTTGTTGTTTGCATCGCATCGTGTGGCGTCTTCTGTGGTGCAGCGATCGGTGCATGTGGGTCCACATGCTGTTGCGTTTCCTGTGTTGACCCAGTCAAGACAACCATCTGCCTGTGTGACACACTCCTGCTCCACGGAGCCCTGACAGCGCTTGTCTCCAAGCATTGAGCATGTGTTGTTGCATTCGCGGACGCAGTCGCCGTTATTACAGGTGCTGCCTGCGCCACAGTTAAATGTGGACGCTGCAAACTGGAAGCAACCGCCGCCAATGTCTTCACACTTTTGGTAAGTCTGGCCGCCTTCTGTGACACAGCGTTGATCGCCCTGTGCACACTGGCTTTGACATTGTGCCTGACACACGCCCTGACCTGTGCAGAAGCCACCTTCAAGACATGGTTCGGGTTCGCTCCAGACAAGGCAACCGTTTTGCATTTCGCATGTCTGGACGCCACCATTGCCACACTGTTTCTCACCTTCTCCAGGGCAGGGCTCATCACAGCAAAGACCAAGCTCATCAACACAGATGCTAAATGGGCAGTACGAGGGCTGACTCCAGACCGAGCCGCCTTCACCATTGGGAGTACAGGTTCTAAAACGCTGCTCATCCACGCACTCGGTAGCATCAACCTCACAGTTGTCATTGGGCGTGCCCGTGCCTGTGTTGGGTGTGCCAAGATCGGGAGTGGTTGTGTTGTTCCCGCCCAGATCGGGCATGTTGCCTTCTCCACCAATGAACCCCATGTCCATGGTGGTGGATGTGTTTGGGTTGCTCGTTGAGTTGTTTGCGGTGTTATCTTCTGGTTCAAATACAAGAGGTTCAGGGCCACAACCCACGAGGGCGATGGTCATGATTGTGAAGAGATATCCTGCTTGTTTCTTGTGTTGCCACATGCTTTACTCTGCCGTTGTTTGCTTGGTTTACGTGGTCGACGTCCAGACGGATTGTCTCATTGCAAGGGCTGAAACTCAAGGTTTTGTTGATGAGACAGGCGTTGTTTTTATTGCCAGAGCATGATGAAGAAGGATGTAGTTGAGGAAAGGCGAAGAAGAAAGAGATGGCGCTCAAAACGCAAAAATCAAGATGTGTAGCTGTGTTACATTCTGTTTTTGCGACACGAAACCTCTCGCTTTATACACGCGTTCCTTGTCTGTTCTGTCTTGATTGCGCTCCAGGTTTGTAAGGACTGGTGATGCCAGTTCCTGTCATGGAGAATTGTGTGAGTGTGAAGCCAGAAGAATCTCAGCCCATGGTGCGTCAAGAACATCGGTCCGAGATCACACATTATAAACCTTTAAATCCTGATGATGAGCGATTGCACCCCCTGATGCGCCACGCTCTGCGTGGCTATTTGACACCATCGTCGTGGCGTAGAGGGATGTCTGGTTTGAGAGTTCCTCTGAAGGCCGCCACGTTTCTGATCAAGAATCCTGCGCTCTGGCCCTGGGCGATTGCGCCTGCCTTGATCAACTTTGCGATCTTTGTCTCCTCACTGTTCTTCTCCTTGCCTGCTGCAAGCCAAACCTTTGGATCGTTGTGGGCAATGCCTGAAATCGTAGCATGGTACCATTATGGTCTGATCGCGTTGTGGGGCGTGGTGTACCTCCTGGTGATGCTCCTCACACTTGTCCTGTCATACATGGTCGCCATGATGATCGGCGGTGTGATTGCCTCTCCCTTCAATGATGTGCTCAGCGAAAAAACCGAAAAGCTTTTGCTAGGTGAGCTCTATCAAGATCCTCAAGAAGGTGCTCCATTTCTCCCCTCCTTGCTCAAGTCCATGGCGAGCTCTGCGGCAGTCGCGCTGATGTACTTTGCGATCATGGTTCCGATGCTCTTGCTTCACTTTATCCCTGGTGTGGGGAGCATTGCATATACGCTTGTGGGCGGGCTAGTGGGCGGCTACTTCATGGCGCTTGAGTATTCTGATACCTTGCTTGAACGTCGAGGCACTGGCTTTAAACGCAAGCTCAACCTCGTCTGGCAAGAGCGCTCCTATACGCTCGGCTTTGGTGTGGGCACTAGCCTGATGCTCGCCATTCCACTCATCAACTTCTTTTGTCTCCCCATCGCTGTCATCGCTGGCACGGCTGTCGGAACTGCGCTGTTGGAAGATAAGCGTGACGCACAGTGATAGACAGACGCGGCGTGGGGGCGGCCAATTTACGCAGTAAATTGGCCGCCCCCACGCCGCGTCTGTCTGTCTGTCTTCTCTTACAATGTGATCGATGTGTTCATTGTGCCCGAGTTCCCGTAGTTATCCTCAACGTATACGGTGAGTGTGTAGTCTCCAGGAGGCACTCCCTGCAACGACACATCTGACAGATACGATGTCGGGATGTTTGCCCTTCCATCCACGGTCTCGCCAATAAGCTCCAGTGTACCTGCGTTGTTGCCATCCAGCGTGATCACCTGCCCGTTGTTGCTGCGTGTCAGCGTGACGGTGATCTTATCAACCTGTACATCCTCATCGGGGATCATGGGCGTGTCGAATCCTGTGGGCACTTCAGGGTTGCGCATTCTGTAGCTCCCCGTCGTTCTCGCAGGATCTTCAAGTCCACCGCCGCCAATATCAATGTTGTCCACGGCTGCGTAGCTCAGTCTGAAGCTCATGGTGTCATTTGTGATCACTGGCTCCGAGATCTGGAGTGTATCATCGGGCATCATGGAGAAGTTGGAGGAGTAGGTGGTGTACGCCACGCGCTCTCCTGCATCATTTAAATAATGCCCCTCAACCTTGAAGCGATAAATGCCAATGGGGAAGTCCTTGAGCTCTTCCCAGTGCACGACCCACTCGCGGCGGTTGCCATCTTCGTCAAGACGCAGACGTGTCAACATCAGGGGCTCGCGGTTGGTGTACGGGCGAGTGTTGGTGTGTGTGGCTGATTCAAACGAATCGTTGGGTTGCTGGGCCTCAAGTGTGACGAGGGGGGCCTGAGGCATTTCTGCGCCAGGATCACCACCGATCCATGCGAACTCCATGGGCTGATTACGCTTGACCTGATCGGGGACATCCTGCGCGATCATTCCAACGACTTCTTCAGGTGTGCTCTCGACGGGGAAGGGTTCGGAACCTCGTGGTGAATACTGAATGGGCATTGGCTCTTCATAGAGCAGGTTCAGAGGTTCGCCTAACAAACGACCTGCTGCATCCACGGCACGATCCACGAGATAATCTCCCATGCGCCCACCCCAGATGGTGAAACCTGCCTCGTAACCACCCTGATAGTAGCTAAATGCGTAGTCAGGATAGTCATCGGGAGCCATCGGTGTGGAGATGCCAGGGAACGGAGGGAGTTCGCCGCGCAAGTTGGAGGGGGTCAGATAGAACTGGTGATCCTGTGCATAGCCCCATGTCCACAACTTGAAGATGTCAAGATCATGCGCCTTGCTGACCTCGCGGATGACCTGCCAACCAAGCTCCATGGCCGCCTCTCCAGGCAGTGTCATGATTGTAAGCCCATCAATGTTGAGCGCGGTCATCTGGCTGCGCAAGAAGAGCGTGGGCGGGCGGTTGTACATCGTGTAATCGATGCCAATACAGCGCACTGATCCGGGCTCTTCATGGGTGGTGTAATCGTTGTCTTCTGCGCCTGCGACGCTGCACTGTAAACCACCATACTTGTGATCCTCGGTGCTTCCAAACGCACCGTGCCACTCGCCTGGCTCGTAGCCAAGTTGCTCATAACCAAGCGGGAACCTGAGCGTTTTTCCTTTCAGGTTTACATCTCTATCTGTTTGAATTGTATTGATTCTTGACCACACGTGGTTCACAAAACGGTAGCCAATGTGCTCAACTTTCTGGTTGTCGCGGTGGCCGTGTCGGTCGCCACGAGGAGACATGGTGCCACCATTTTGATTGAAGAACATGGTTGGCACGAAGGTGTCATAATCCTCGCCAAATTTGCTCTCCAGCGCGCGTTCAATGCCCGATGCCGCGTCGCCTGATGCGTACGCATTGTCAAAGAACGTGCCGTGCATGCCAAAGCTAAACAGGAGCGCGCGAGGGTTCCCCTCGGTGTCATCTACACGCATTAACAGAATACGGTTGTCATCAAATGGTGGCGTGGCGCCCCATCGGTCACTTGCGATCTCGTCGTCCGTATCAAAGGACTCCATGATCTCCCATCCAAAGCGAGCGTCGCTCAGGTCATTCATCGCATCTTCAGCTGCATTGACCGCAGAATCGGCGATCCACTCAAATGCCTGATCATGGAAGTTGTCCGTGCCAAATGAACCAAGTGGGAGCACCGTGTTATCGGGCGAAGGCAGGTGCAGGAATCGGCCTGGACCGGAGTGTGTGTGCGTCCCTGAAATCACGAGGCTATTGCGCCAGTCCTTGCCTGTTTTCTCCTGGAGTCTTCGTGCAACAACCTCAAGCAGCGGCGCTGTGGGGAAGATAATGGGCATGCGAATGAGCATGATCTGACGATCTCCGCTATCCAGCAAAATTGCGCGGGCATACAGACCATGCATCTGCCCGTGACTTGACACCAGCGCCTCGGAGTAACGGCCTCCATCATCACCAGCGCGTGTGCCATAACCCCCAAGAGACATCCCAATAGGGAACTGCATCAAGGTGTTACCCACTCCTGCCTTGAAGGGAGCAGGCGCATCTCCGCCAGGATCTTCTCCTGTGAGATTTCCTGTGAACTCGGCGCAGATGCCATCATCAGTACAGACGAAATCATCAGCACAATCAATGTCTTGTGTGCACCCTGGCTGGCACTCTCCTGCGTCTGCGTTGCAAAACAGCGCGTCCTTTTCATCCTCTGAAAAACCAAGTCGCTCAAAGAACCGTACGCAGCGAGGGCCGTCCTTGGGGGCTGCGCAGATATCCTTACACTCGCCTTGAGAGCTGCAGTATTGTGTGGACGGGCAATCCTCATGCTCTGTGCATCCCACCATCATATCAGCCATGTCTTCGCCAAGATCAGGTGTATCGCTCAGATCTTGTGTGGTGTTCATGTCAGCATCAGGTTGCATGGTTTGATCTGGCATATCCTGCGACATGTCAGGCAATGCCGACATATCACCCTGTTCCGAGTTCTCACTGTCACATCCCGCACATCCTGTGAACGGGACGGAGAACATGAACAGAGCAGAGAGCGTGGCGCGATAAAGGAGTACATGGTTGACGTGCATAATTCAGGATTCCGTGTAGCGTGTTTTAAAACCAAACGACGAGTCACAATTGTGTCTTATGTATCAGATATTACACGGTATGCAAAACACGGAGCTTAGTAAATCGTCTTTGCGAGTTTAAAAAACTTTGTCTGCTACACAACTCTTCGCGATGTGCTGCCGATAACAGCCACGACATGGTCACGACTTCCACCGCAATGACACGTTTTGGTACACACGTATGAGCTCGAAGATAAACACGTCACAGCCTCAAAACTTTGCGCAAACCTCCAAGGCGCATGCCAAGCGAGCCCAGCAAAAGCTTGCAAGTAAGCGCTCTCTTTTGGCTAAACAGGAGGATGGCAAGCGCGCCACTTTCGCACAAAAGATGGAGGCCAGAGAGGATATGCGCCATCAATCTGGTCTAAGAGAAAACCTTGATGCAGTCGCCACACAACAGGACCGCCAGGACTTAAAAACCATGGACTCGCGCTCGCTTGACCGACGCGCTGAGGCAAGACACACCTCACAAAACCTTGAAGAACAGCGCTCTGATATTAACCCTGACGCCGAGTCCACCGACACTCTCCAGCACGACAGGCCAGAGCAACTCGCGGAACACGCCACCCTGAAAAAAGAGGAGCGCGCCCTAAACACGCTCCCCACAGAAGCGCTTGCTGTGAACGAGCTCGATTCGAATCATCAGGTTCAGCAAGGGACTGCCGAAGTTGAGCAGAGTTCAATGCCGAAAGATGTGGAACAAATTCAGGCTCTTACAGAGATGCTTGTCAAGGAATGTCGCCTTGGCGAGGGCAAGCAAATGGCCAAACGCGTGATGTTGCTTGACCTCTCTGTGCCAGGAAAGGGGGATGTGCGCGTGCGTGTCATGCGTGATGGCGATGGGGTTCAGGTCAGGTTCAGAGCAGCAGACAAACAGACCGCACAGTGGTTACATGACCACAAGGAAAAGCTTCGCGACCAGGGCCATCAGAGGGGAGTGGTCTTCAAACGTATAGAAGTGGTATAGATACACTCCGGCCAGCTTTGGAGAATATATGAATCAGGAAGATGCAACACAGATGCTCCAGCGCCCACTTCATGAGGTGCTGGAGAACCACCGCTCGCCCGTGACGGGCGAGGCAAAATTACACAAAAGACCCGAATCCGCGCGCATTCTTGGACCAAGAGAGCGTCCAAGATCGCTGGACCTGAAGACACTGTACGAGCCCGTCTCACGCGAGCAAGTCGCGCTCTCCAATCAGCTTCTTTCGCTTGGGAGGCGTTCGGGAAGAGGTCTGCTTGATACCGTTCAGGATGTGATCAGAGAGATTTCAGGTCTTGATGGACTGCGCCTTGATCTTCACGGGATGGCAGTGCATCGCAACATCGAAAAGACCTCCTGGCGCGGAGTTGGGCATGCCTCTCTCACTCGCCTGGAGCTTCCCCCTGAGGGCTCGTATGGCGTGATGAGCGTGGACCAGTCACTGGTTGATCCTGTGCTTGGGGCGATGCTTGGTGAGGCCACAGGAGGTGTCAGACGCACCGTGGGCTTGAGTTCTCGCGATCACGGGCTCTTTGGGTGGGTGTTGCTCAATGTGCTTGATGCGCTTGTGCGAGAGCTGCAATTCCCTCCGTTTGTGTTCAGCGTGGAGCCACCTTCACGCCATGAGTGTGAGGTGATGCTCAGCAAGGGCAATATCGTTGAGGTGGTATTTTTGGCGAGCTTCAAGAGCTGTGCAGGGTTCGTAAGGTTCTGGTTTCCAGAGGTTTTGGTGCGCAAGTTTAGCGCCGTGTGGCCCGAGGCAGAAGGGCGCGCACAACAGGCACAGC
Source organism: uncultured Pseudomonadota bacterium (assembly GCA_950059285.1). GTDB lineage: Bacteria > Myxococcota_A > Bradymonadia > Bradymonadales > Bradymonadaceae > CATLTV01. Next base: position 27,972 of record CATLTV010000010.1, read on the forward strand.
TTGGACGTGTGTCAGGCAGTGAGCTGGGACTCTCCGTGGGACTTGCGCATGTGGTGCTTGGTCAGGTTGATCTCTGGGAGCTGCAAGTTGGTGATGTCGTGATGCCCTCGGATCATGGTCTGTGTGATGCGTGGTCATCACGACTGGGGATTCAGGAAAAGGGGCAAGGAATGGCGCGATTGTACCTTGATATGGGGTGTGAGCGTTATGTTCCTGTGAGCCTGACCTCGGATGATACGCTGGGGCAGTGGGCCTGTGAACTGGAAGATGTTTCTGTGCGTGAATTGAAAGATACTGAAAAGAAAGGAGAATTTGGCATGGCAGAGGGAGCACATAGTGAGAGCAGCGCATACACGGCGCATTTGTTGAAGGAAGCACAGGTTGAGTTGGAGGTGCGTTTTGCCTCGGTAGGCGTCAAGGTTGATGATCTCGCAGGTCTTATGCCTGGGCAGGTGTTAAGCCTCGGGATGCCCATTGGCGAGCCTGTGGAGCTTGTCGCAGGTCGACAGGTTATTGGTACGGGTGAACTGGTAAATATCGAGGGTCGCCTTGGCGTCAGAGTGCTGAGCAAAAAGTAGCGTATAACGATCAATCGTTGTCTTGTGTACCATACAGGATGGCGCTATCGCTTGTGACGAGCGTTCTGACATGAGGTCAGAATGCTCGTCATTTTGTATTGTGATGATGTGGTGAAGAAAATGTTGAGACCCATGTGTTCGATCTTCGTCTGTACAGAGAGAGGAGAGTCTGTCTGTGCAGGAGGATTGTATGATGTTTCCCATTTTACATTGGATTGTGACCGTTCTCTCACCTCGGGAGTGCAGGTACGGGGTGTGGAGGCAAAGCATGTCTGAGTATGTGGCAGACAACATAAGGGCTCTTTTTGTCCAGACTGCTCCCGAGTTAGCGACGCTCCTTGAGTCTGATGAGGAGCAGTTCAACATGCTCTTGAAAAAGCTCTCACAGGCATTTGATGCGCTGGAGCCGCTCGCCAAATTCCAGGTACATTTTATTCAAAAGCTCGCCATTGAGCTCATGACCCAAAAGCCCTCACCTCACCTGTCCACAATCGAGGCGATTCATTTTGATGATTACTTCCTCGCCACATGTTGCGCCGAAGGAAGCACCGAGGCGATTGAGTTGTTTCGTTATAAATTTCAACATGATATGGATAGGGTGTCGCGGAAGTTCAAGGGCCGTCGTTACGACGGAGACGATCTTGTGCAGATCCTCTTTGAGAAGTTATTTGTCGGTGAGGACGCAAAGATTCATGGTTACAATGGCAGAGGTTTCTTACAAAACTGGTTGCGTGTAACCGCGACACGCACCTGTATTGACCTGATCAAGGTGGGGGCTCAACACAAGCGTGAGGCGTTGGGTGAGGATGATTCCCTTGAGCAGGCTGCTTATCAGGACCTCTCAGGTTATGACCTTGAGGCCCAGTTTTTAAAGCGTGAGTACCGAGCCAAGTTTAAGGATGCATTTGTGTGTGCGATGAAGGGGCTGGATAGCTCTCATCGTACGATCCTGCGTCAACATCTGGTCGAGAGCATGAGTATTGATCAGCTCGGAAAGATGTATGGCGTGCATCGCTCAAGCGCCGCTCGCTGGTTGGCTGATGCCCGCCAGGCTCTCTTTCTCTCCACACGTCAGGAGTTGATGAACCAACTCCAGGTGAGCCAGGGAGAGTTTGACTCGATTATGGCCCTGATTGAGTCCAATCTTGACGTGAGTATGATGCGTTTGCTTCGAGAGTCTGAAGATGTCAGGGGGCGCTGATGGGGGAGCATAGCACACTGACATCGTGCCCTGATGATAACGTCATCGTGGCGCTGCTTGAGGGCGAGCTTCAGGAGCATGAGACGAGAACTATTCAAGCGCATCTTGATTCGTGTGAGTCATGTTCTGAGTTATTTCAGGAGCTTATGGCTGTGATTGAGTCACAGCCTGGGCCAATGATGAGCGATGATGGGGCGAGCGCTGGCGTGCCAGCGCTCGCCCCATCATCGCTCATCATTGGCCGTTATGAGGTGCGTAGCATACTTGGCTCGGGTGCAATGGGGGTGGTGTACAGGGCATTTGATCCAGATCTGCAACGTGAGGTCGCGTTAAAGGTCTTGCGGCCTGACAGGTTCCAGCAGGAGTCTTCGCGGCAGGAGGCTACAGAACGACTACTCAAGGAAGCACGTGCGTTAGCTGGTTTGAATCACCCTCATGTGGTGACTGTGTATGATGTGGGGACCTGGAAAGAGGGGCACATCTTTATTGCCAGTGAGCTGATCGAAGGTGAGACAATTCATGAATGGGCCAAAGCGCGGTCATGGCAAGAGATCGTAAGCGCTTATGAACAGGTCGCAAGAGGGTTGTACGTGGCTCATGAGCGCGGTTTTGTTCACCGCGACGTCAAGCCTGCAAACATCCTGGTGCGTCGTGGCGGGCATGCATATCTGATGGACTTCGGCCTTGTTCAGGATCAACCCAGGCTGATGACAAGCTCACAGGTCGACTCAAGCCAGCTCTCACTGACAATGACAGGCGTGATCTTGGGGACACCTGTGTATATGTCACCCGAGCAGCTGGATGGGCAGGGGCTTACAAGTTATTCGGATCAATACTCTTTTTGTGTTTCTCTTTATGAGAGTATTTATGGTTTTAGACCCTTTACAGGGAGTAACCTCGCGGAGCTCTCCGAGTCGCGCAAGAGAGCATTAAGCAAACCTCCAAGCAAGGAGATCCCGGAGTCCATATTTCGTGTATTGGAGAAGGGTTTGAGCCCCCGTATTCAGGAGCGCCACGCGTCCATGGAAACGCTCGCAGATGCACTCTCCAAAAGCACCACGCCTACATATAAAACGCCTCTGTTATGGACCGCAGGAGTGACAGCGTTAATCACACTCCTTGTGCTTGGCGTGTGGTCACAACAGCGAGGCTCACGTCAGGAGAGCAAGGAGCTGCCAGACTCAGCCTCACCCACGAATACGATCGCGTTGATCGAGGATATGCATGCAGTGCAGGATGATGATGTTATTGATGAAGTTGAATTAATTCAGGAGGATATGGGGTTTGTTTTGCGTGTTGAAGATATGGGCAAAGATGCACATGACGTCAGCACGCGCGAGCTTGACGTCGTTGATAAGCCTCCTGTTGTGGTCGCACGACAAGAGGAGCGAAAGGATGATGTGAGGTCTGTAAGCGCTGGCTCTTCATCAAAATCTGTGACACCCAAGAAGGGGCCATCTTTGGAGCAGGTCTATGAGAAGTGCTTACCTTCCATGGACTGTGACAAGATCCCTGACTGTTTGCCCATGGCATTGCAATACATCAAGTACAATGAGCCCAGGGATAATGAGGAGCTGCGAAACCTGTATGCTGTGACTGTGCGCGCCAAGACCTGTGCCTACAAGCAGAGACGATGTGGTGATGCCGACGCATTGCACTGGTATGAGTTTCGCGAGTTTGCCAAGCCGTCCACGTGGAGCTCCACGGAATACAAGCGCAGTCATGCCAGAGTGTTTGGTATGAAATCTCCTTATTGTCCGTTGGGGACAAAGCATATCAACACCCCCGAGCTGAAGGTTGAGCAGCTTTTGGGAGCGTTGATTGCGCTAGGCGCGCAAGGCACCGCCCAGTCATGTAAGAAGGTTTGGGATGATCTGCGGCCAGGGTATGACGCGCTATACAAGCTTGATCCTCAGCCTGAGAACCTCAAGGCGTTGGCTGGCCAGTTTGAGCAGCTTAATACCTGTCTCAGGAGAGGCGAGTGTGACACTGCGCTGAAAGTGTGGACGGAGGTCTTGAACCTCAAACCTGACGCCAAATATATCAAGTCTCATGGTGTGGAGGAGTCGTTTTATTACAAGTACTCAGAGTGCGTGCCTCCAAAGGGGAGTGATTCTCAGGTTCAAGCCACATGGCTTCGCGCGAAGTTGAATTCAATCGATTACAAAAAGCAGGGGTCCTGTCAGGATGCCTATGAGCTTGTGGATCAGATATGGCCTGCGCTCGATCTCTCTGTGTTAGATAAGAGTACGTTGGACGCGCTTGATTCTGGGCTTGATGATGTGACCAGGTGTTTGGTGCCAACGCATTGTGACAGGGCAAAGACGACCTGGTCAAGACGTAAGGGTTTGGGTTTTAAACCAAATTTGTTTGATGACTTGGAGGACGCGTTTGCATATCGCCACTGGCAGTGCGTTGAGGAGACATCAACATCAGAGCATCTGGCGTTGAAGGTTGAAGGACAACTCCACGCTGCATCAATGGAAGTTGCTCGCAAGAGTGATGGTGAATCGCTCAGGTTTTTGCTCGATACTTGGGCTCAGGCGAGCGACACGTTGAAGTTGATCAAAACCAAAGAGCTTGATCGTAAGAGGCAGGAGTCTTTGTGGGGATATGTAAGGAATCTGGCAGCTTATATTGCGGTGAAGGGGGATTGTGATTCAGGGGCCAGGATTTGGGCTGATATGAAGAAGATGGGGTTTTACACGAGTCCACCAAGTTATGTGAATCAGTATGGAAAGAGCGGGCGGCGGTTGACCTTTGATGAGCAGCGGTTGAGGGAGTGGGCAGCGCATCCAGGTGTATGTGTACCTTCGGTCAAGGAGTTCAAGCCATACACGGTGTGGTTGAGCCGTTATCTTGAGACTCATGTGAGAAGTGTGGGCCTCAAGAAGTGTCAGAAGCAGCTCTCTTATGTGGCGTTAGATCCCAGGAGTTGGGGACAAGAAGCAGATCCCTACCTCAAGCATAAGATCTCATATTCGTTGACTATTCTTACTGGTTGTCTCGCCGAGGGCGGTGATTGTGATGATGCAAAGAAGGTTGCTGGTGTGATCCGTGCGCTGGGTGATTTTGGTGCATATGGAGACGCAGATACTTACACCTTGGTGTCCTCCAGACTGGAAGAGAGTAAGTGCCCTCTTAAGTTTGAAAAGTGATTTTATATCAGTTGCTTAACGGTGGTGTGCGAGTGCCATTTGTAAGCGCGTGAAAATTTTTGTGAAAAAGTGTGAGACCTGAGCGAAGGTGCTTCGTCCGAAGGGAGTGAAGTGAGTTGTGGAGCGATTTAAAGGCGCTCTCAGTTTGAATCCCTTATGAATGCACACCACAGGATGTTGGTGTGTTATGATGCACAGGTAACACAATGATGAACAAGAATGTAAAACGCGCACTGTCTCTGACCACCCTCCTCTTTGTCTGTATGAACCTGAGTGGTTGTGTGGTGTTGCAAATGGTCATGGCGAAGAAGCAGCAAGATGAGCAGATGGCAGAGTACGAGAGGCAACGCGCAGAGAATGCAAAGCGCCAAGCCGCAGCGCAGGAGGAGTATGCCTATCAGCAAAAAGTCGCCGAGGCTCAAAACCAGATATTTATGACCGCAATGGATGAGCAGGTTTATCAGAAGTCGTGCGAAGCTCTTCGCAAAGATGTGGAAGATGTGGTCACGTTGCTTGCATATGATGTGCACTACACTTCTGATGAGGAGAAGGTGATTACCAGCTGGAGGTATGTGAGCGCTGATTATGCAAATGGCCAGCAGATTCGCAAGTCATCAAAGAACCGTTACACGACCGAGTTAAAAGCTGAAGGAGAGGGGTGTAAGGTGAGTTCTCTGTATCAGGTGAGCATGGAAAATGAACCTGTTCAGAATGCCAGGGCCGTTGATTTTGAGGAGGCATTATTAAAGAAGGTTGAGCCCGAGAAGTACAACGCTCTTGAGCAGGCGCTTGATAAGGTCAAGGAGGATATGGATTCTGAGAGAGCCAAGTCCAAGGAGGAGGAACAGCAAGCAGTAGACTCACAGACTACAGAGTCTTGATATCGTGTGAGTTTTCTTTCATGTGTGTATGTGGATTGAATGATGTTGTAAGACACACTACTAGCGCCTTGTCTGCAACCGCTTCTTACAGGTATGCTGAACACACTTGGTTTTATGAATTGTTTTTTGGAGGATGAAGATGTCAGAAGTGTTTTCAAAGTATTTGATTTCGGAGAGTAGTTCGGGAGGGAAGTTCTGGGAAGTGCTTGTCAATGATTCGAATATGAGTATTCGATATGGCAAGATTGGTCAGGACAAGAGCTGGAAGACGACAGGGTTTGCGTCGCATGCGTTGGCTGTAAAAGAGGCCACCAAGAAGATGAACAGCAAGCTCAAAAAGGGTTATGTCGAGGGTGAGGGAGGAGCAGACGGTGGAGCTGTACCCACACCCGCTGCGGAGCGTTCGTTTGATGAGCTTTTTGGTGAGATTCGCTCCTTGCTTGAGGGCAAGGTGAAGAAGGCCGATATGAAGCAGGTCAAGAAGTTCTACAACGCGATCTGGGAGCAGGATAAGGATAAGGCTGAGGCCGAGATTGATCCTTATCTTTATGATAAGTTTGCAGATTTGCCGTACACCTACTTTTCGCACAAGGTCGAGCAGGTTGGTCGTAAAGGATCAATTCCTGCGGCGATTAAGCCCTTGTTTGATGCTGATGATCTGAAGCTCAATCCATTTGCCAAGTTCTCACGGGAGCTCAAGCATCGTTACAATGGCAGGTATATGCCAGGAGATGATGTGGAGCCTACATCATATCATGAAGAGTATTGGATTGGTCAGGCGTTTAGCCTGACGGATTTTGTCGCCAATCCAGTGAATCAAAATATTGAAAGCCTGTATTTTGATTATAAAGACATGTGTGAAATGCAGAGCTACTCCAATCTGATGTATCCTGTTGGAATCAAGACATTGATCTCTAACTTACCAAAGCTCAAGCACTTGCAATTTGCTAACAACTGGCAAACGCGTCGATGTGGTGAAGTGTTTCATGATGCTGGTGTGATCGCAAAGCTGGAAACCCTATGGTTCTCAGATTCAGGTAATAATCCTGGTGATCTGAAGAAGATCGCAACCGCCGAGAGTTTAAGTGAGTTGACCACATTACAGGTTGGTTTTGCAGGCCGAGGCAGTCGAGATGGTTTTGTTCCTGATGAGTTGAAAGCACTGGCCGAGTCCACCGTGATCACCAAGCTCAAGCACTTTTCAATGCATACGGATGGTTGGAGTAGTGCAGAGTTTTCTGAGGTTGTTCGAGGCTCGAAAGTGTTTGAAGGTCTTGATGTTCTTGAGTTTTATGGTGGGACCATTGAGCAGGGCTTTTTGGATGCGCTGTGTCAAGAAGGCGAGAACAAGTGGGGTTTGAAGGAGCTGCATTTGGATGTTGGCCCATCGATTAGTGACATATTGGATGAGATGGAAGGGAGCGTGTGTTGGAAGACACTTGTCATTCAGTTGAACTGGCGTTGGGACAATGATTCCAAGTCTCGTTTGGAGTCGGTGGCCAAGAAGAAGAAGTTCAAGGTTAAGTTTAAGAAGTATGTAGAGCATCCATTTTGATGCGATGAGCCTTGCACAAAAAAGAGGCGAGAGGGGGCGGCTATTGCTGCGCAATAGCCGCCCCCTCTCGCCTCTTTTTTGTGTGAGTTGAGTGTGCTCAGTCCGAGTTTTTCTGACGTTCGCGTAGCGCTTTGATGCGTTGCGATAGTGTGCTCAATTTCGTGGTGGTGGAGCTGTCCTGTTGAGGTGTGGGGAGCTCCTCCTTGTTGCGTTGTTTGGTGTGCTCATCATCGCCCCACGCGAGCGCGGGGATCGCGTCATCAGAGGAGGCGAAGTTGCTGTGTTCAAAGGTGATTTGCGTGGGTTCGTCAGGTTGGGCTGGTTGCCACAATCCTGCGGGAACCTCGGGTCGTTGTGGTTCATCCTGGTTGAGCGAGGAGAAGATTTCGGGATCATCAGGTATGGAGAGATCTGTGACACCCTTGATGGAGGTGTCAATATCATCCTCGCTAGAGGCCTGTGTTGTGGGGGGATCATCAAACATATCAGCATGAATGCCCGTGGCTTCATCGTGATGTGCCAGCATCAGTTCACGCTCCATACGTTTGAGTTCATTGTAGGGAGGTGGTGTGTTGTCATCGATTGGCTGATAAGGTGTCTGGTTGACCAGCTCCTCATAGTCATCGGGCAGCTCCGAGATGGGGCTTAAATCGGTGGGTGACTCATCGGCCTGAGGGAGGTTTGTTGTGACAGCCATGGGATCATTGGGGAGATCAAAGGGCTCCAGAGGATCGAAGGATTCTTCAATGATATCAGGCTCATCATCGACAAAGTCATCGAGGATAATGGGTTCAGAGGCTTCTTCACCAAATGGATCTTCATGGCTTGGGAGGAAGGCTTCTGGAGGAAGCGCTTCAAGAGCAGGAGATGTGGAGGATTGGACCTGTGTATTGAACTTTGAGCGATCAAACGGGATCGCGGTGGTGATATCGTCGCTGATGGCGTTGTTTTCCTGACTGGCCTCGGAGTCATCATCGCGTACACGAGGTCCAATACCAGGATGTGTGCTGAGCAGGTGATTATCGGGGGTGATGTGTGTTTGTAGCAGTGATGCGACCTGTTGTCGGCTGACCACATGTTCGGAGTGCAGCTCGGTGATATCTGCGGTGACACGAAGGTTGCTGTCTGAGGCTGCGGCAGGAAGTTCCAGCGGGAGAGGTGAGGCAGGTGTCTTTGTTGGTGTGGGTGTGGGTTGCTCCTGGAGGGGGAGCAGTCGGTTGGCGCACTCGATCAGATGATTGGAGAGCGCGCTTGAGGAGTTGCTTTGCCAGCGTTTTCCTTGCTTGAACAGAATGACAGGGGGAATGTCCTGGTGGTAATGCGGCTCCATCCAGACGATATAATCGAGCGCTTCAATGATCTGTGCATGTGAGAGCACACCGAGAGCTGCTTCAGGATCGCGCGCATCAAGCGTGCTCCAGCGTTGTTGTGTTCCAGGTTGTGCGAGTAGTTGAACAAGAGCGTGTGGTACGGGGATTTGCTCCCAAAACACGGCGGGGCAAAAGCGCATGGATTTCCACAGTTTGCGGCGCTCTTGTTGGTCTTGCGGATACTGGAGTGTGATATGATTTGGCCGTGGTTTACTGGGCGTGCGAGGCGTGACACACATGGCAAATTCGGTGGGGAGCCATGAGGAGATCTTCTCAAGCAGCAACTCCTTGGGCGAGGATGGTGATCCAAGAATAATACCGTTTGAGCCCTGAAGAATGGCTTGCATGAGGAGCTCCTGTTGCTCTCCCTGCAAGGTCAGCTTGAAGGATTCGGCCTGTCGTACAAGCGCCATGGTGTCATGTGCGATGAAGTGGATTTTGAAGTGCGAGATGATATTTTCTTCGAGAGGATCATCGCACATTTGTTTGAGCACACTGAGTGCATTGATAGGCAGGGGTTGCTCATGCGTTCTCCAGGATCCCTGGTGTAAGGAGTGCCAGTGTCCCTGTGATGCAGAGATCAGGACGTGATCACAGGCAGGATCTTTGATGACCTCAGACAATGAGGGGAGTGCATTATCAATGAAATTGAGCAGAGACATGGTGACAAAAGCCTTCTTAAAAAATTAAAAGCAACAAGCAAGTGTGTTTCGCGATCAGTTATTCAGGAGTGATGTCATTGGGGAGCGTGAGTTCTGGCTCCAACTTGACCGTGAGGGTAAGCATTTCACGGGCGTTCAAGTGGAGATCAAAGCGTTCCGAGATGTGTCCATCTGCACGAATTTGTATGCGGTGATCACCAGGAGATACAGGGATCACACCATCTCTCCACTTTGCGATTTTACCTGAATACTCCTCATCGATGTACACCTCGGCATGTTCAGGTGAGACAGCGAGTTGAAGCAGCGCACTGAGTTTGGAAGAGGCATCGCCCCTGCGTGAGCCCGCAGATGTGTAGCACGAGGAGGCGAAGGCCCCGAGCATCAGGAGTGGGATGAGCAGTTTGAGATATGAGCGCAAGTGATATGTCATGAGTGTGTGCAGGTGTGTTTACATATGTGTGTTTTTTGAGTCACACGGACAGGGGATGATAACATGCTCATGTGAAGTGGACAAAGTTTTGACAGGGAGAAGTGGATAAAAGGTGTGCCAGTTATTGGATGAGCAGAGCAGCACATGGACAATGATTTCTGAGGTTGTGGTGTGAACTTGTGCGTATGCGTGCTTTGTAATGTTTTGTTTTTATAGTGTTTTGTGCCTGTTTTTGTTTAATGGCTTGTAGTTTGCAGGTTTTTTTGGTGTTGTGAGTTCTGTCAAACGCAAACTGGGTCAGGAGATGGAGAAGATGAAGAGTAGAGCATGGAAAGCGGTTGTTGTATCCACGTATGGGGTCATGCTTTTGGCGCTAGGTGGGTGCTCGTCATGCGACGATGAGGGTGGGAATCCCGAGGTTGAGAATTACTTTCAGCCATTAGAGATCGGTGATTTTGAGCTTGTATTGGAGCCAGCGCTTCAGGTGGCAGAGCGCGTGGACTTTGGTTTTCTTGCTCCTGGCGAGAGTGCGTCACGTGTGGTTGAAGTCAGTAACGTGGGGCGTGCAGCGCTGCATATTGATCGATGGCAGATGAGCTCGGATCGGTTTGAGATGACCTTTGTGGGTTTTATGGGTGAGGAGACCCCCAGAGTATTGGAGCCAGGTGAGACGATCAAGGTTGTGTTTAGTTACAGAGCGATCTCCGAGGAACCTGAGCAAGCCGAGCTGTTGATCTGGAGTGATGATCCCGATCGCGAGTACACCAAGGTGAGCGTGACGGCCAATGTGTTGACCGAGTGTATTACTGTATCAGAGCGAGAGCTTGGGTTTGGTCTTGTCGCGCCCGAGGAGCAGGTGAGTCGTGCGTTTACAGTGAGTAACTGTTCGGATGTGTTGCCCGTGTCATTTGAGGCACGTGCTATTTTGCAAGATCAGGGGGCGTTCAGGTTCGAGAATCTGTCGCCTGATGAGGTTGTGGAGCTTGAGCCAGGAGAAGAGCGAGAGGTTTCGATACGTTTTCGCCCTCAGGAGCCAGGCAATTACAACGCGGTGCTGCCTCTTGTTTCGGAGGCGTTTGAAACTGGCGAGGTTGATGTTGATTTGATCGGTGTGGGAGCGCCTTATGCGTGTCCCGAGGCGGTGATTTTGGCGAGCAATGAGGCGTCAGGAAGGGAGTCCCGAGCGAATCCTTATGGTGAATATTATGGCGTGCCGCTCGATCGTCTCTTCTTTGACGGGGGAGAGAGCTTTAGTTCAGATGGCTCGCCGATCGTGCGTTACCGCTGGAGCCTTGTGCGTCGTCCTGCGGACAGCGGCGCGGTGTTGAATCAGGAGAACACATCTACGAGTGGACTTTTTCTTGATTTGACAGGGGATTACAGGGTTGAGCTGGAGGTGTGGAACGCGCGTGGGATCAAGTCGTGTGAGCCTGCGGTGATGGACATTTCAGCAACACCTGATGAGGATGTGCACATTCAGCTCGTGTGGGACACCTCCAATGACAACAACCAGTTTGATTCTTTTGGCAGTGATGTGGATCTGCACCTTTTGAAGCAAGGAGGGATCTGGAACCTTGAGCCATGGGATTGTTTCTGGCAGAACCTTGAGCCTGATTGGGGCGTGCGAGGAGATCGCAGTGATAATCCGTCTCTTGATATTGATGATACGGATGGTTGGGGCCCCGAGAACATCAACCTGAACAACCCCGAGAATGGGGAGCGCTACCATGTGGGAGTGCACTACTTCTCGGATCAGGGTTTTGGTGTGAGTTATGCGACCGTGCGCCTGTATCTTGGTGGGCGGTTGGTGAGAGAGTTCAGGCGTCAGCGCCTGACCGATCAGGACTTCTGGCATGTGGCACAGATCAGGTGGCCCGAGCGAGAAGTGATTGATTACAATGATATGTATTCCACGTTCCCCTCAGGTGTGTTTGAGCCGTGAGGCGAGTGTTATGATGAGGTTTGTGTGCGCATAGGGATGATATCCGATCTACATCTTGCTCCAGGGAGAGATTCCCGATGTACGACCTCACCAGAGGATCTTACCAGGCTGATTGATCAGCTTCAGGAGATCTGTGATGAGGTCGTGATCGTTGGGGATGCATTTGATCTGTTGCGAGCACGGAGGTTACGGGGATGGGCACGTGCGCTAGATCGTTTGCGCGTAGAGCAACCTGATCTGATGGCGGCGATATCAGGATGCAAGCAGGTTGTGGGGAATCATGATCATCCGTTATGCGCCAGAGGTGTGCCTGCGGAGGTGAGTTATGTGTCTGATAAGTTTAAGTTTATTGTGATGCATGGACATCAGTGGGACGTCTGGCTCAAGAAGATCTGGGGGATGGAAGAGGGAGCAAACTTCGTGGCGGGCTGGTGTGAGCGTGTGGGTCTTGGCAAGGTTTCCGAGTGGATGGGAGATGTACCAGGCAAGGTTCAGGAGTGGACAATTGGAGCCACCGAGTCCGTGCCACCCGAGGAGCAAAGCGCATGGCATGGGGCGGAGCAGGAGCTTGAGAGGGGCTGGGATATTCTGGCGATGGGCCACACACACGGGCTTGAGTTGAAGGTGATCGAGGAGACGGGCAAGCTTGTGATCAACACGGGATCACATGTGCATGGTTATCAGGATCTGGCGATCCTTGATCTTGCCCAGGGAGTGGCGTGTACGGTGCGTGATCGGAAGTTGGTGCAAGTGTCGGTATTTGATGATAAATGTGGTGGTTGGGAGGTGTCCAGGGAAGATGGCAGAGATCGGGCGTGGTGCGTGCAGGAGTATGGTGAGCTTCTTGAGGATGAGAAATAAGAGGCAAAATTGGCGCTAAGTGCGGGGGAGTGGGGGGAAAAAGGCGTGAGCCATGAAAAGATCCTTGCCACCATGTGAAAGATCCTCTATGGTCGTCGGCCTTGTCGGGAAAAATCCCGCATTGTGACTGACTTTCGGCTTGATGGAGTCATCAATATACGATGTCTATCAAGTACTTAACCTGCTTCACGGCTCATGTTGTTTGGGGTTGTTCAGAGCGATGCTCGAGCAACAAAGCTCAACAAAACATGGGCGCACCAAGCCTCTCAACGAGGAGAGGTGGTGCGACAAGTGGAGCCTCAGATCGATTTGAGAATTAACCATGGCAAAAAATTCCAAGCGCGAGAAAATCAGGCTCGTCTCCAGCGCCGGGACGGGGTATTTTTATACAACACTGAAGAACAGGCAGAACACACCTGACAAGCTTCGTCTTCGTAAGTACGATCCAAAGATCCGTCAGCACGTCGAGTTTGTTGAAGCCAAGATCAAGTAATTGATTTTGTGTGTATGTTATTCAAAAACACATTGAACGTATAAAAATACAAAGAAGAGGATTTTCATGGCAAAGAGATATTCACGTATTAACTGGCGTCGCCGTCGTAAAATTGACCCCTTTGAGCAGAACAGCTCCTGGAAGATCGACTACAAGAACCCTGAGCTCTTGAAGTTGTTTGTGACCTCCACAGGCAAGATCCTTCCTCGCCGCATCACAGGCGTCAGCGCTCGTAACCAGCGTAAGCTTCGTCGCGCTATCCTTCGCTCCCGTCAGATCGCTCTCCTTCCTTACACCACACACGTGTCCTAAGGAGTTGAGCGCTCGTTAGAGCGTTGAGCTGAAAAGCAAAAAAGGAAATGCGACACCCTGATTTCAGGGTGTCGCATTTCCTTTTTTGCTTTTTTGTATTTGTGCTATGTTTCGCGGACAACTGTGCAGAGTTCATATCAAGAGATGATGGTAATGAGGGGACATATGAGAGTTTCTACAGCGAAGTTAGTGCGAGTGTGTGCTTCACGCATGTCGATGTTGGTTGCATGTGTGGTGTTGAGTTCGTGTGGGCAGTGTGATGAGGTGTTGCAGCCTTCAAATGCCAGAAGGGGAGCTCCGCCTGAGCCAGACGTTTTCGGTTACCCTGTGTACGTTGGGAGTGGGCAACCACCGGTGGACATCTTGTGGGTGGTGGATAACTCCTCTTCGATGTGTCAGGAGCAGAAGGTGTTGCGTGATAACTTCTCGGAGTTTGTGGCTGTGTTGGGCTCCACGAGTCTGGACTTCCACATTGCGTTGACCACGACGCATGCGCCTGAAAGCTCGGCGACGATTGAGCCCGTGGCACGTGAAGCAAGGTTACAGTCCACACCACAGCCTGTGCCAGGAAACAACCAGGGGTGTCTGAGGGATGACAATGGCTTTGGCCCTCTTCGCGAGTCTCTTGATGCGGCCAAGCGTTGTCTTGCCGATGAATCCACGGCGGGCAATTACGAGTGGACTGATGCCCAGATCGACTGTGCGTTGCAGAGCCCCACAAAGCAGGGGCAGACAGGGTGTGTGGCTTCTTCCAGCCTTCCTGATCGCAATGGTGATGAGCGCTACGATATCTTCGATTTGTTCCCCTCAAGCAATGCGTACCGTTCAATTCCAAAGGTGTTGAGGGCGGAAGATTATCGACAGGCCAACGGTGCGCTTGATGAGGCGCGCCTTGAGCTGGACTTCTCCTGCATGGCGACCGTGGGAACGCGTGGTGATGGTTACGAGAAAGGTCTTCGCGCTGCTGTAAACGCGGTATCTCCCGAACTGACAGGTAGTGCTGTTGAGCTTGCGACCGCAGACATGACCGCAGATAACCACGGCTTCATTCGTACAGATGCAGATTTCACGTTGATCTTTGTGACCGATGAGAACGATTGTTCACACGATGGTAGCGTGATGGAGCTTGGTAACACATGTGGTTCAAATATCTGCGAATATATGAACTCAAGTGCAGTGGCAGCAGAAGATAGCGCGTTGATTTCTGTTGAAACTTTGGCTGAGCAACTTCGTGAGAACCTCGCCACAACCAAAGGGCTTGCTGATGTCAGCGAGTTGAACGAAGTTGGCCTCTCCGTGTCATCGATCAACGGTACATCAAGGCGTTACAATGAGCCTTTCCCCACCTGTGGTTCAGGCATGAACCCTGAAGTGATCCCCGCATGTGCATCTGCGTTGGGTGAAGCGTATTCAGGCGATCGCTATGAGCGATTCATGAGGCAGTTCAGGAACTTCTACCCCAACAGTGTTCTTGATGGTGCAGCTGATCCTGAAGCGGTTCGTCTTGACTTCACCAGGTACGAGCCACTGGGCTGGATGTGTACAGATACATTTGCTCCTGCGCTGACTGCGATTGCTGAATTCATCGTCAAGCCTTCTGGTGGTTGTGTTCCCGTGATTTCAGAGGGTTGCGCTGATGGAGTGAGCTGTCCTGTGGACAGGTTCTCTGGAGAGCAAGGTGAGTGTAAGATGTTGGGGGGAGGATTGGGGTGGTCGTATTGTGACAGTGCTGTGAGGGTTGTGATGGAGCGTAAGCCCTTGCATGTGTTGGACATGTCGATTGAGGAGAGTGGGTATTGCATACCAGGGTCTATTGATGTGTTGGACAGAAGTGAGTCATCATGTGTGGTTGATCCTTCAAAGTATACGATTGATGCATGTGACACAGGAGCAGGGTTCATGGTGACATGGACAGATGAGCTTGATGTGGTTGAGGAGAAGCTGGCTGGATACAAGGTTGAAGTGCAATATGGGCAGTAGGTTGAGTGAACCATACAGGACGCAGATTTGACCGTGGTCGTGCTCGACTTTTGTAAGGGAGTAGGCTAGAGTGGCGAGGGATAGTAATTTTGTGACTTCGACATCGTTATTGTGAGTCTCTCGTGTTGTTCGCAATGGGTTCACTGGAACATTGAAAGATAGGTTTAAGGAAGCGTTATGAAGAAGCGTTCAAACTCAACACAAACCAGCTCTTCACGTCAGCATATGAAGGGAATGCTTGCAACTGCTTGCATGGCGGGATTGTTCAGCATCAGCCTCTTTGGTGCGTGTAACACAAACACTGTGGAGTATTTGAGCTCCGCAGGCGTGGTGAACAAGACCACTGTGACTCCAATTGGCGGACAGGTTCCGATGGACATCTTGTGGGTGGTGGATAACTCATTCTCGATGTGTCAGGAGCAAGAGGTATTGCGCGAAAACTTCTCGCAGTTTGTGGGCGTGTTGGGCTCCGCGAGTCTGGACTTCCACATTGCGTTGACCACGACGCATGCGCCTGAAAGCTCGGCGACGATTGAGCCCGTGGCACGTGAAGCAAGGTTACAGTCCACACCACAGCCTGTGCCAGGAAACAACCAGGGGTGTCTGAGGGATGACAATGGCTTTGGCCCTCTTCGCGAGTCTCTTGATGCGGCCAAGCGTTGTCTTGCCGATGAATCCACGGCGGGCAATTACGAGTGGACTGATGCCCAGATCGACTGTGCGTTGCAGAGCCCCACAAAGCAGGGGCAGACAGGGTGTGTGGCTTCTTCCAGCCTTCCTGATCGCAATGGTGATGAGCGCTACGATATCTTCGATTTGTTCCCCTCAAGCAATGCGTACCGTTCAATTCCAAAGGTGTTGAGGGCGGAAGATTATCGACAGGCCAACGGTGCGCTTGATGAGGCGCGCCTTGAGCTGGACTTCTCCTGCATGGCGACCGTGGGAACGCGTGGTGATGGTTACGAGAAAGGTCTTCGCGCTGCTGTAAACGCGGTATCTCCCGAACTGACAGGTAGTGCTGTTGAGCTTGCGACCGCAGACATGACCGCAGATAACCACGGCTTCATTCGTACAGATGCAGATTTCACGTTGATCTTTGTGACCGATGAGAACGATTGTTCACACGATGGTAGCGTGATGGAGCTTGGTAACACATGTGGTTCAAATATCTGCGAATATATGAACTCAAGTGCAGTGGCAGCAGAAGATAGCGCGTTGATTTCTGTTGAAACTTTGGCTGAGCAACTTCGTGAGAACCTCGCCACAACCAAAGGGCTTGCTGATGTCAGCGAGTTGAACGAAGTTGGCCTCTCCGTGTCATCGATCAACGGTACATCAAGGCGTTACAATGAGCCTTTCCCCACCTGTGGTTCAGGCATGAACCCTGAAGTGATCCCCGCATGTGCATCTGCGTTGGGTGAAGCGTATTCAGGCGATCGCTATGAGCGATTCATGAGGCAGTTCAGGAACTTCTACCCCAACAGTGTTCTTGATGGTGCAGCTGATCCTGAAGCAGCTCGTCTGGACTTCACCAAGTACGAGCAAACTGGCTGGATGTGTACAGATTCATTCGCTCCTGCGCTGACTGCGATTGCTGAATTCATCGTCAAGCCTTCTGGTGGTTGTATTGATGAGCCAGTGTACAGGTGTGAGACTGATGCTGACTGTCCTGCCAAGCTTTTCTCAGGCCAGCCAGGTGTGTGTACTCCATTCCCTGGTATTGAAGGTCAGTCCTACTGTGACAGTGGTGTGGTGTTGAAGATCGAGCGTGATCCAAAGCAGGAAGCTACAGTGGATGATATCAATGGTATCGAATATTGTATCCCTGACTCCATCAACCAGCTTGAGTCTGATAACGCCTCCTGCGTGATTGATCCTTCAAGGTATACGCTTGGTGGGTGTCCTGCTAGCCCAGGTGTTCAGTTCCAGTGGGTTGAGGCTCCCGAGGTTGTCTCCAACAAGCTTGCTGGTTACACACTTGAGACCATCTTCAGCATTACTCCCGAGTAGAGCGTACTCAAGAAAGAAGAAGGGGCGACCATTTGCGCAGCAAATGGTCGCCCCTTCTTCTTTCTTGGCGCCTTACAATAAGCCTGAAGCGGCCTTGTCCAGAAGCTCATCGAGTTTTTCAAAGAGATCCGTGTTGTCCTTTGATGGGTAGTCCTCAAGGTGCGAGGAGAACTCATCATGACGCTCAAGGAAATACTCCAGAGTATGGAGGTCCAGGTGGGTGTCGTAGGTGCCGTAGCCAAGTTTTTCGAGATAACGTGAGTTCAGGATCTGTTCAAACTGCTTGCGAATGGGGGTGGCGAGGTAGGGTTTTTTGAGGTGCAGCGCCTCGCCCATGAGGGTAAACCCAGCCGATGCCACGACAGCCTTGCTTGTGGCGAGATCGTGGATGAACCCCTGTTCACTGAATGGCTTGAAGGTGAGGTTGCCATCTTGCAGTGGTTCTTCGAGATCGGACTTCAGGCCATAGATGATCGAAGGAATGTTGAGTTTTTTCAGGATCTTGGGTAGGTGTGAATAGGACTCAGAGGTTTGATAGACGAGCAGGTGCTCGCCTTGCTCTGGCGTGGTGTTGAGGATCTCAGGACGCAAGATGGGGTAGACCATGGTGGTGCGTTTCTTGCGGATTTGAGGGAAGAAGAACGAGGTGATCAGGTAGTGTTTTGCACCAGGGCATTTGGCCTTGACGATGGAGCGAGTGAGCTTGAATTCGGCTTGATTATCCGCGATGACATCAGGTGAGTGTTTACAACGGTTGATGACCTGAATGTTATCAATGCAGATCAGTGGGATGTTGTGTCGTTTGGCAAAGAGCCAGGACCAGGATTCAAAGTCACTGATGACGACATCAGGTTCAAAGGATTCTTCGATCTCGAAGTATTGCTGAATATTTTGAGGGAAGCCAGTCAGGGCGCCCTTGAGGTTTTTAGCGAGGGTGAGTCGATTTTTGACTTCATTGTTATCAAGGCTCATGGTGAGTCCCCAGATTTGAGAGACCTGAGGGAATCGAGCTTTGAGGAAGCTGTGAGCGCGTCCGCTGACGACGATATGAACCTGATGGCCATCGCGAATAAGTTTATCAATGATGACACTTGAGCGAATGGCGTGTCCCATGCCTTCACCGACGACGCCGTAGAGGATTTTCATATTAAGCTCCAAATGGTGTGAGATACTTTCTTGAGAGGCGGCTTCTGCGTGTCGTGGACTTTATCATGGTGAGCGTGGGGGAGGTAGTGATCACCTGATCTTGAGTAAGAGAAGTTTTTGGACAGGTTGAAGTCTTGTTTGTATGGTAAGGAGAGCAGTGTGCTTCAAAGAGAGTAAAGAAGTGTTGTGAAGCAAGGGCCAAGACTGCTATTGTGTTTTGGAGAATGATTTGCAGATTTTGAAGTATCATGCGGAGAGAAGAAAAACCTGATGTGTACACAGGAGCAATGGATGCTGTATGTCGCAGCAAAGACAGATGTGGGGATGTTGCGTGAGCATAACGAGGACAGCCTTGGGATGTTGGCGCAAGATGGATTATTCGTAGTGGCTGATGGCATGGGAGGACATGCCTCAGGAGAGGTCGCCTCACGTATTGCAATTGACACGGTGCTGGAGTGTTTTCAGGACGGTATAGATGTCAGTGAGCCCGAGGAAGGGCTTGGCTTTGCAAAGACCGAAGTGTTGTATGGCGGAAAGGGTGAGGTTGCAGATGAGGGTGCGTCAAGCATGCTTGAGTCGAGCATCAAGCTAGCAAACCTGCGCATCTTCGAGACGGGCACAAGTGAGCAAGCACACAAAGGAATGGGGACGACCATTGTCGCGATGAAGGTCAGTCAAGGGACTGCTCATCTTGCGCATGTGGGTGACTCCAGGATTTATTTGTATCGTGGTGGAGATCTGTTGCACATGACAAGGGATCACTCATGGTTTGCAGACTTGATGGCCAATGCACATGAGTTCACACCACAGACGTTGGCGTATGCAGCGCGCTACAAGAATGTGATCACACGCGCGCTGGGTATGGAGGCGAGCGTGGAGGTGGACCTTGCGCAGGTAGACCTTGAGGATGGCGATGTGTTTTTGCTATGTTCGGATGGTTTGCACGATATGATCGAGGACGACGAGATCGCCGAGGTTCTGTCGAGAGATGAGGCGTTGGATGATCGTTGTGCAGCCTTGATTCGTGCAGCGAACAATGCTGGTGGTGATGATAATATCTCCGTGATTTTGGTGGAGGCATCATCAGCAAGCCAGCTTGAAGGGGAAGAGGAATAAAACACGTCAGGGGTATGATTTGGGCAGATCGATTTATTGCCAACCTCATTCTCTTTGTGGTAAAAACAGGCGTGCATCAAAGGTTAGGTGTACGTCAGCACCTTAATTGAAACGTAAGGTAGAAATCAGTGGCTCTTAAACTTAGTTACGCAGGAAATACGCACGTAGGTATGAAGCGTTCTCACAACGAGGACAACCTCTGTGTTGTTGCCGAAGAGAACCTTTACATGGTTGCCGATGGAATGGGTGGACACGCCGCAGGAGAGGTCGCCTCTCAGTTGGCTGTGGACACCATTGCAGAGTTCTTCCGTGATACCAGTCGCGACGAGGAAATCACCTGGCCCTACAAGATGGAAAAGGGTCGTCGCTACGAGGAGAACAGGTTGTCAGCAAGCATCAAGCTTGCGAACTTGCGTATCCACGAGATGGGCGTGCAAAACCCTGACAAAAAGGGGATGGGCACCACGGTTGTGGCGATCTTCTTCTCGGGCAACAGCGCGTATGTGGGTCACGTGGGTGATTCGCGTATCTACCGCCTCTCAGGAAGCAAGCTCACACAGGTGACAGAAGACCACTCCTTGCTCAATGATTACATCAAGATGAAGGACCTCACTCCACAGGAGATTGAGAACTTCCCACACAAGAACGTGATCGTGCGTGCGTTGGGAATGAAGTCCACTGTTCAGGTTGATGTGGTGCAGGAAGAGCCTGGCGATCAGGACATTTACATGCTGTGCTCCGATGGTCTTAACGGGATGATCGATGACCCCACCATTGAACGCATCATGAACGAGAACAGGAACGACCTTGAAGAGTGTTGTGCGCAATTGATTCAGGCTGCCAACGATAACGGCGGTACAGATAACATCACTGTGGTGGTTGTCGCGGTCTCTCGTACCTAAATCTCTTAAATAAAAGCTTTCATTGTGATAAGAGCGCCTTGAGCATATATGCTCAAGGCGCTCTTGCATGAAGAGCACTCCCAGACAGTGAGATGGTGTTGACAGTGATTCAGAAACTGAGTTGTGTGTTGTGAGTGTTGTTGATACGCGTCGTGATGTTCCTGATCGTTAGACTTTGGCAGGTTGTATGGCAGATGTCCTCCCTTTTCGTAGCTTCCGCTTTGATATGAATCGCTATTCGCACGCGCAGCTCGCGCGCTTGCTCTCCTATCCTTACGATGGCATTGAGCAAGATTCACAGGAGGACTTGCAAGGTGACTCGTTCTCACTTGAAGCTCTCGATGCGCTCGCGCGCGTTCGCATCGCGCCCACTCGCCATTATCCCACTGCCCACGTTCAGGAAAATAACTATACGCAAACACGTCGACGTATCATGGACTGGCTTGCTGAAGGTGTCCTGAAGATCGATGATCAGCCGATGCTTTACATCTACCATCAGACGTTCTTCTCACCACACGGTGAGAAGCTCACACGTCAGGGCATGATCGCCAGGGTGCAGCTTGAGGACTATGAAAACAAGGTGGTGCTACCACATGAGCGAACGCTGAGCGCGCCCAAGGTGGACCGCCTTAATTTAATGAAGGCCACTGAGGCTAATTTGAGCCAGGTCTTTATGCTCTATGATGACCCTGAGCATTGCATCAACGCGATGTTGGAGGATGTCATTCAGAGCAGCTCGCCGTTGCTTGAGATCACCACCGAGGATGGCATTCTGCATCAGTTATGGGGCTCATCCAATGAGGTGCTTGCGGGGGCTGTGTCGGACTTCTTTTCATCTCGACAGCTGCTTATCGCAGATGGACACCACCGCTATGAGACAGCGCTTGCTTACCGTGATTTTCGCTGTGAGATGGACTGTCCATCTTCAGCCGATGGTGATGATGAGCACAACGCACCTTACAACTACATCATGACGTTGCTTGTGAATATGCATGACCCGGGGTTGTTGGTGTTACCCACACACAGGGTTGTACATGATGTGGAGGATTTTGATGCGCAGGAGCTGTTGGGTGCGCTTGAACGCTCTCCATTTTTTGAAGTTACACCGCTTGATGTGACAGGAGAGATGAGCGTCGTGGACCGTGGGCTTGAATGGCTCAAGGCATGTGAGCAGGCAGGGGAAGAACGCCCAAGTTTTGTGTTGTGTTCCAGGTACTTTGATGTGCCTGTGTTGGTGAGTTTCACAGGGTCTGAGTCCTCGGCGATCTTTACCAACGATACGCCTGAACCTGTGAGGGCGCTGGATGTTACGATCTTGCATGAGGGGATTTTGGACGACATTCTCGGGATCGATCGTGAGGCACAGGCAGCGAAGACCAACCTACGTTACAAGAAGCATCTTGAGGAGGCGTTGTTGGAGCTTGAATTGCCTGATACACAGCTTGTGATCTTGATGAACGCTACACCTGTGGAGCAGATCAACAGGGTGTGTCAGTCTGGAGGAAAGATGCCTCAGAAGTCGACGTATTTTTATCCCAAGATTCTCAGTGGTTTGATGATCTGTCCGTTGTGATTTTAAATTGTTTTTAGGTTTTTAGGAGGTTTCCAGATGGGTGCAAAGTCTTATCCTGAGGTTACATTGACACAGTCCCTGGAGCAGACATTGCGACTGGGGCATCCATGGATTTATGCCGACGCGGTGCGCCATCGTAAGCACTCCCTGAAGGCGGGGGATGTGGTGGATGTGGTGGACAGGGACGGTGAGTTTGTTGGGCGAGGAGTGATTGATCCTGACAACCCTGTAAGGGTACGTGTGTGGACGCTGAACAAGGATGTGGATGTGGACGACGAGTTGTTGCGCAGCAGGATCAAAGCTGCACGACGCAGGCGTCAGTATCCCGACGGGATGACCACAGGGTTCAGGTTGCTCAATGGCGAGGGCGATCGTATTCCTGGTTTGGTGTGTGACATTTATGATGATGTGGCGGTGTTAAGGCCCGATGGATTGGCTGCGGAGAAGCGCTGGCTTGAGCCTGCACGTGACATCATCTCAAGGATGTTTTCGATCAAGCACTGGGTGATCAGGCGTTCGGCGATTCATTCAAGCAAGGAGCGTCCCGTATCGCAGTGGTGGGGAGAGGCGCGACCGCAAGGGAGCGTGGTTGAGTTTCTGGAGCATGGTCTTCGCTACGAGTGTGATGTGATCGAGGGCCAGAAGACAGGGTTTTTCCTGGATATGCGTGCCAATCGTGAGCGTGTGGGCAAGCTTGCAGCGGGCAAGCGAGTGTTGAATCTGTTTGGTTATACAGGTGGGTTTTCGCTTGCGAGCGCAGCGCAAGGCGCAGCGTTGACTACGACCGTGGATCTTGCAGCGCCCGCGATTGCTCAAGCAAAAAGGCACTTTGAACTCAATGGTTTATACCATCCTGGTCATGAGTTTGTGGTCAGCGATGTGTTTGATTATCTTGAGCAATTTGATGAGCAGACTGCGCCCTTTGAGTTGGCAATTTGCGATCCGCCAAGTTTTGCTCACAAGCGTCGTGACTTGCCACGCGCAAGTCAGGCGTACATCAGGTTGTTTGCCTCCCTGATGCGTGTGATGCCATCAGGGACGATGTTGGCGCTGGGGTCATGTAGCAGTCATATTGGTCGCGATCTGTTCCTTGATTTGATCGCGCAGGCGGCCAGAGAGGCAGGTGTTCAGCTTGTGTTGGTGGGTGTGCATGGCGCGGATCATGACCATACGTTTTTGCCAGGATTTCTGGAGGGAGATTATCTCCAGTGTGTGCTGGCGACATTGCACCGAGACTAGTATAGTGTGCGCATAAAGTTGTTTATAGTGTGGGGTTTAAGTGCTCTACATGTGGGGTTTTGAATTTTGACATGGTGGAGATGAATGAGTCAGATACAAGAGGACATGGAGCTATCTACATTAGATGAGCGAAGTCAAATGACGACATCTTCTCCGAGCGTGGTGATTATCTCAGGGCTTAGTGGTTCTGGGAAGTCCACGGCGATGAGGTCGCTGGAGGATCTCGGGTTCTTTTGCATTGATAACTTGCCTGTGCCATTGCTTCCAAGGGTTCTGGAGTTGACGGCGACAGGCGAGGAGAGATCCTATGCGTTTGTGGTGGATACAAGGGAGCGTCGTTTTTTGCATGACGCGGGCAAGATCATCGAGGAGCTTCGTCAGAGCGGCGTGGATGTACAGGTTGTATTCCTTGAGGCAAGTGACACGATCTTGATGCAGCGCTACAGCGAGACGCGTCGTCGGCATCCTCTGAGTGGAGAGGGCACGGTGCGAGATGGGATTGAGGCAGAGCGAGAGCTTCTTGAGCCCTTGAAGGAGCTTGCGGATGTGTTGATCGATACGACCAAGCACACTGTGCACACGCTCAAAGCCTTGATTCAGGAGCTTGTCAGTGAGGTGAGCGAGCCCACGCTAACGTTGACGATTCTGAGCTTTGGCTTCAAGTATGGGATTCCCACGGAGTGTGATCTGATTCAGGACGTGAGGTTCTTGCCAAACCCCTATTTTGTGGAAGGTTTGCGCAGTCGCACGGGGCTTGAGCGTGATGTCTCTGATTATGTGCTCGGGTTTGATGTGGCGCGAGACTATCTTGATAAGTTGCTTGATTTAATGGACTTTACGTTTCCTCTGTACAAGCGTGAAGGGAAGACCTACCTCACGCTTGGCATTGGATGCACGGGGGGCAAGCACCGATCCGTGGCGATTGGTGAGGAGATGGCCAGGAGGCTGCGCTCCCGTGGGTTGCGTGTGAACGTGCGTCACAGAGACAGGTTGAGGACGGTGAACATCAAGCAAGATGAGAGTTAGCACGTCTTTCATTATTGACATGTATCAGGGGCGGGGAGGGCGCTGATGGTGAGCGTCTGAATTGTGCGTGGCGAGAGCTTTGCCAGCGTGGAGAGCGCCGACAGCAGCTCATCTTGTGTGCTCTCGGGTTGAGGTGCCAGCGTAAATGTGGGGCAGAGGTTGGGGCGTGATGTAGCCGCCGTGAATATCTCTT
>CATLTV010000011.1 GCA_950059285.1 uncultured Pseudomonadota bacterium
TCGCCTGAAGATGCTTCTCTTCTCCTCTTTTCTTCGGGGCAAGCTCCGCGACGGGAGCTTAGGTCAACAGAACCTAATCCCGCACCTTGACAGGCACACGATCAAGCGCACGCTCAAGCCAGATCGCAGGGTGATCTGCACGCTGCCCCACACCATCCTTGATCTGATGCCTGCATGACGTCCCTGGCGCAACTACACCATGAACCTGTCCCTCACGCTTTCTTAACTCGGGGAAGAGCACCAGTTCGCCAACCTGCATGGACAGATCATAATGCTTGGCTTCATACCCAAACGAACCCGCCATACCGCAACATCCCGTCTTCAGAGATTCAACGTCGTAACCAGCAAGCTGCAACGCCTTCACAGTAGGCGTTAAACCAACCATCGACTTCTGGTGACAGTGACCATGCAAGACAAGCTTCTCCCCCTTCACATCCCTACGCCACTGTGCGTTAAACTCACCAAGCTCGGACATCTGTACGACAAACTCATCAAGCAACACACAACGGCTAGCAAACTGCTCCGCAACTGGACGTAACGCATCATCCACAAGATCGGGAACCTCATCCCTGAATGTCAACAAGGCACTTGGCTCAAGACCAACCACAAGCGCTCCAGGATAACGATCCATGAACCTCTGCGCCTTACCCATATTGGCATTCATCAAAGGCTTCACCTCGCGAATCAACCCCTTTGAAAGGTATGTTCGACCATCATCCTCGATATCAATGAGCTGCACATTGTATCCCCCCTCATCCAGCACGCGAGTCGCAGCCACAGCGATCCATGGCTCGGTGTACTCCGTGAAAGGATCCACATACAAACCGACAACAGGACGATCATCAGGGGCTCGCAAAGCACGCTTCTCTTCCCACTCACGATAGATCTCGCGGAATGGCCTCTTTGCATAAGCAGGAAACTCTCGTTGTGTAGAGATCCCCATCACCCTGGACATCAACGCCTTTGATAATGGAAACTTGAATGAGAAATTCGCCATCGCTGGCGCAAGCATCGCAAGCTTGCTTAATTTGCCATAGTTGGCAAACAACCGCGCAGACAAAGGCGTTCCATGAGCATCATAATAATGCTGCAAAAACTCCGCCTTCATCTTGCCCATATCCACGCTCGCAGGACACTCAGACTTACACCCCTTGCACGACAGACACAGATCCATCACATCATACAGCTCCTCGCTCGCCATGGCCTCTCGTGGGTCCATGTTCTCTCGCACAAGGTGACGAAACACATTCGCCCTCCCCCTTGTCGAGTCCTTCTCATTGAGCGTGGCCATGTAACTTGGACACATCGTGCCCCCTGCCTCGGCGCGCTTTCGACACGCCCCAGCACCATTGCACTTTTCAATCGCACGCACCAACCCCTGATCGGCATCCCAGTTAAAGAACGTCTCCACCTCGGGAGTCTCCTCACCTGGTATAAATCGCCACGACTCCTCCATTGGAGCAGCATCCACGATCTTTCCTGGATTCAATAACTTATGGGGATCAAAAGCTGCCTTCAACTCACGATGCAACTGCGCAAGCTCCTCTCCATAGAACTGCTCAAGCATGGGTGATCGCAATCTGCCATCACCATGCTCACCACTGATGGAGCCACCATATTTCTTCACCAGATCGGTGACCTCACGCGCAATACTTAGAAACTTATCCACATCCTCAGGATCTTTAATGTTCAGCTCAGGCCTAAGATGCAACTCACCCACAGAGGCGTGTGCGTAATACACACACTGTGTCTCATGGCGATCCATGATCTCTGAAAACTCACGAATATAATCAGGCAATACATCCACAGCCACAGCAGTGTCTTCCACCACAGTCACAGGCTTCACATCACCAGGAACCCCCATCAAAATCCCGAGACCCGCCTTACGCAAGGACCACACAGCAGAATCATCAGGCGGATTCACACGAGGAAACGCGTACCCCATATCACTCGACTTGAACTCATCGATCAGCGCAGCACACTTCTCATCAAGCTCCTGCTGACTTTGCGTGTAAAACTCCACCGCAAGGATCGCCTCGGGAGATCCCTCCACGAAAAAGCTATTGCGTCGCTGCTCAATATTGCCCTGTGCAAGGTCCATGATGCGACGATCCATCAACTCCACCGCAGCAGGATCATGTTTCACAGCGATCACAGTCGCACGCAAGGACTCCTCCAGTGAGTTAAAGTGCGCGCATACCACCGCACGATGTGTTGGCTTGTCCACAAGGTTCAACTTGATCTCGGAGGTCAGACACAGCGTCCCCTCTGAACCACACAACAAACGGTTGAGCGAAAATGGAGCTCCACCCTCCGTATATGGCGACATCTGGAGCAGCTCATCAAGCGCATATCCTGTGTTGCGACGCACCACATCCTTTCTGGGATAGTGCGTATCAATCAAGTCCTTGTGCTCCTTCAAAATCGCATCGATCTTTGCAAGACCTCGACCAAGAGCATCGCCCACCTGAAGGCGCTTATTCAGCGTGCTATCATCCCAGGGTGAGATCCTCTCCACGACGCCATCCATGAAGACAACCTCCAACTCAAGCACATGATCGCGTGTGGTGCCATAAAGAATGGAGTGGCTACCACAGGAGTTATTACCCACCATACCGCCAATCATGCAGCGACTGGCCGTAGATGTATCAGGACCAAAGAAGAGGCCATGTGGCGCAAGGAAACGGTTCAAGTCATCAAGAATAACTCCTGGCTGCACACGAACCCATCGCTCTTCCACGTTCAGTTCAAGGATCTGGTTCATGTAACGCCCCGTGTCCACCACAAGACCATCCCCCACACACTGACCTGCGAGGCTAGTTCCAGCAGCGCGAGGAATCAGAGAGAGATTAAGCTGCGTTGCCATCTGAACCACGCGCTGAAGATCCTCAAGTGTTCGGGGGAACACCACACCCGTGGGCTCCTCTTGATACACGGACGCATCCTGAGCATAGAGCATCTTGTGTGTGCGATCGGTGTGTACCGAACCATCAAGAAGCTGATCCATGGCCAGCAGACTTGAGGCATGATCAGCCACAGGTTGAGAGGAGAACGAGACAGGTTGAAGGTCAGATTTATTTGAAGACATGAACACTTACCATAGGTCATATGTACAGAAGAGAGACGTTCAAAAACACCTACTCACGCCGCAGGACGCACAGCAGGAGATAAGAACCTAGTGCCAAGCAAAGAGAGAGGCCATGGTTTTTTTGTAAAAAACCATGGCCTCTCTCTTTAACTTTGCATCCGAACTTTTGGACACCATGAATTACATGGCAACGATCCAAACGTTCACGTGTGCGAAGATACCGCTCGCAAGCTTCACTGGCACCTTGTAGATACCAAGCTCGTGAATAGGACCGTCAAGCTCGATCTGACGACGATCAACTTCAACACCCTGCTGAGCCAAAGACTGAGCGATGTCACGGTTGGTCACAGAACCATAGAGCTTGTCCTGATCGCCAGCGCGCATTGGAATGGTCACGCTCACACCATCGATGGTGCCGAGGATCTCACGCGCAGCAGCTCTCTCACGCTCACGACGAGCTTCGATTTGCTTGATCTGATGCTCAAGTGCTTTTTTGTTTCCAGCAGTGGCGAGCAACGCCAACTTCTGAGGGATCAAGTAGTTGCGGCCGTAACCTGCTGCAACATCAACGATTTCACCCATTGTACCGACGTTCTTAACGTCTTCTGTCAGGATAACCTGCATTATTCCTTCTCCATCTGCCTCTTGCTTAAGGGCATCGCCACGTAGACACATCCTGGCGGTGGTCTGCATCGACACCCTTCATATGGGCAGTGCAATCGTGTAAGTGACTAAATCTGTCTTTCTCTGGTGCTCATCAAGAGCAAAAAGACAGCTTACTCTTCTTCTTCCTCTGGGCGATTCAAGCGCTCCTCAGGAAGGAGATCCTCTTCAATCTTGACTGTCATGAACTTCAGGACAGGGTCAAGAATGCGGAGGTTACGCTCGATCTCAGCAACGGTGTCGCTTGGAGCAAGGTAACGGAAGTACTGGTACACGCCCTGCTCGTGATGCTTGGACTCAACAGAGTCACGCATACGGTAAGCAAGCTTACGCACGCCCCAGTCATCAAACTTGAGTGTGTGGCCGTCTGCTGCAGCAACAATGCCCTCAACGCGCTCGCGAGCGGTAAGTTTGACGTCGTCAGCAGCGCCTGGGCGCAGGATATAAATGGTTTCGTATTCGGTTTGTCTTGCGACTGCCATGAATGAAAACCCCATGGATGTGGCCCCTACTTATCTCTTGGTAGGAGCGAGGTTATTAAATACAGAGCTCATGATTCTTTCCATAAACTCCACTTCTTAAAATCAATGTCTTCCCTCTTTTCTCAATCCCAAACAATCACCTTGTTCAGGCCCACAAGAAGGGGAGGGACTGCGCTTCTACAAGATCTAACAGGTCGACGTCAAGTCAAAGGAACTTAAAAACATAAATCAGCGCAAAAGCCAGCAAAAACCTAACTCAGCTCATCGCATGATATTTGTTTTGCGCAGCCAACAAACCATCAAGCAAAAGCCCCTCGGTCGCATCACACGCAAGCTCCAACATGTCCTCAAGCTTGTCCTGCTCGGACTTGCCAAAATCACCAAGCACCCAGCCTGTCACATTACCACGACTCCCAGGTGGACGACCAATCCCCAGACGAAGCCTCAAAAAGTCCTTGCCCCCTGTCTTTTGAATAATGTCCCTCAAGCCATTGTGCCCGCCATGTCCACCTCCAGACTTGAGCCGAACCACGCCAAGCTCAAGATCAAGCTCATCATGCAACACAATGATATCTTCACGCTCCACACCATAAAAGGCCGCCGCCTTCTGCACAGAATCCCCCGAAAGGTTCATGAACGTCTGCGGCTTCAACATCACCACATCCACACCACGAACACTCCCCGTGCTGATATGCCCCTTGAACTTGGAGGTTGTCACCTGCATCCCATACCTCGATGCAAGGCGATCAAGCGCCATAAACCCCACGTTATGTCGTGTCTTCTCGTATTTGGTGCCTGGATTACCCAATCCTACACAGAGCTTGCGAGCCATCTTTCCACCTCGATCTTTTCGTCAAAAACAAGAAGACCGAGGTGTGGCCTTTTATATATAAAAGGCCACACCTCGGTCTTCTTTCACTTCGATACTTCACCTGAATTGCGCCAAACACGCGATTCAAATTACTTTTCGGCCTCAGCGTTTGCTGCAGCGCGCTTACGAGGCATCACCACGCGGAACAAGCCGTAGTTGGACTTGTAACCAGGCTCAACACCCTCGGGAAGCTCTACGTCGTTGGCAAGAATGGTCTCACCAGCACGAAGGCTTGTCACGTCAACAGACACAGAGACAGGGATATCAAGAGGACGTGCCTTGATGTCGATCTCAGGACGAATCACGTTAAGGATACCACCCATGCGGACACCCTGTGCACGACCTGTGCTCTGGATTGGCACGCGAGCGTGGATAGGCTGCTTGAGATCCACCACGTAGAAATCCACGTGCAAGAGATCACGACGCACTGGGGAGAGCTGGTAGCTCTTGACCATCACGTCTTCAATGACAGTGTCTTCGTCAATGCGAAGGTCAAACAACACATTGTAACGCTTGGGGTTATCAAACAAGCTCACAATGGATTCGACTGGAACCTGAAGCTTACGAGCCTCAGTGTTCAAACCATAACATACTGCTGGGACGAGCCCTTCAACACGCAGTTTGCGTGCTACACCTTTGCCGGAGCTATCGCGCGAGCTTACATCAAGCACGACTTTCTCTTGGGTTGACATCTTCTTCTCCTTACTTATCTGTGCACCTCTTCACCTCCACAAAGCTCCCAACTCATTGAGTCAAGACTCCCTGGTGATAACTCTTGTCATAAAATCATCACCGCCCTGTAGAGAGGGCATCACTGGTTCTTCATTTGGCTTATAGCTGGCCTGGTACGCAAAAACACCCGAAATTCATCATCTTGAACTTTCAAGCTTCGCGCTTGCGGCGCATCGAGATAACACGGACTGTCATCGTTGTCCATGCATATTTATAGGATCTCTTAATATTCACAAAGCATTTTGCCATGGCACAAACCGTGGCCTTTGCCTCACTCCATATCAACAGAGCCATCGATGAAATAAAAAGAAGCGGCGCTTGAAACGCCGCTTCTTTTTATTCGGGTACTAGGATTCGAACCTAGGATGGCGGTACCAAAAACCGCTGCCTTACCACTTGGCGATACCCGAACAAGGGGAACTTGTCTTATGCCAGCTCCCCGTGACATGCTCTTCATTTAGTCTTGCTTCATTTGGATGTCAAGACATTCTTGCAGGATTTTTTAATTATTCGCAGTACCCACCAACGCAGGACCACGAGGAACTACCACAATCTGCGGCCACTGTACCTGCTGTACATCGTTGACGACAAAGACCATTTACACAATCTGCTGTCGTACTACAGTCTGTACTGGTCGTGCATGCCGCCACATTACAAATTCCCAGTGAGCGCTCTCCAGGCAACACATAGTTGTCACATGTCACCGTAGAGTGGATCCCTGCACAATCTGCACTGCCAGGTCGACAGTACTTCACACAGAAGTTATCCGTGCTTCCTGTGATACAAACCGTGGCATCTGCACAATAATTCCCCGGGGTGGTACATAAATCATAGGCATCCTGACCTGTCGCATCCTGATCACTTGTGCACACACCCATCCTGTTTGTGTACAACGCACAATACTCAGACGCACCACATCCTGTGCCGCCCCATGGCTCACAGACAGCCTCACAAACACCCGTACCTGTCGATCCTGTCACACAGGTGTTCCCCTGCTGACACCACTGATCCGATGCTGGCTCACATGTGCCGCCTGTAGGCACCACACCGCCTGGCTCACAATAACCAAAGCTATTCTCAAACTTGATACAGGTCCCGCCCGAGCAATCCGCATTGCTTGAACACTCCGAATCAATACAGATCAACAGATCAGGGCTGTTGGATACCGCCGCAAAACATCTCTGCCCTGTCGCACACCCACCACTTGCACCATCCTCATCACACTTGCTGAAACAATGCGCCTCGCTGGTTGCCTGATTATCGATCAGACACAGGAAATCACCCTGATCCGTGCCCGAAAGCGGCTCACATGCATCGCCCTCCGCTGCACAGAGCGGAAAACTACAGGATCCCTGATCACATACACCAGGAGCCTCACAAGCAGGATCACACTCACGATCCACACACGCACCATTCTCGCACTTGCGATTCCCCATCGCCGCACAGTCCGTGCGCGTCTCGGCATATGTACACGCACCATCGTCACACACGCCGCCGCCGTAACTCACAAGAAAGTCACCGCTACACTCATTATCTTTTGGCGCGCACGTCACAGATAAACAGGGATCAACCATCATGTCCACGCCCGATCCCATATCCTCTGGCACGTTCATATCCACGCCAGAACCCATGTCCTCGGGCATACCCTGATCGACCATACCACCAAGGTCCTGCCCAAGATCAGGCTCCTCTTGCCCAAAGTCAGGACGCATCAACGTGGGCAAATCAGGCGCATCTCTTCGCATATCCTCGGGCTCTGCTACGGCCATGTCCTCCATCCCCACAGACATATCAGGCACATCTCGACACACGCCAGCAACCACATCACAGCGCTGATCAACAAGACACTCGCTATCTTCGCTACAGGTTGCCGCAGGCGGTCCTCCCACCTCCCCTTCAGCACACCCCAACACCATGAGGCTGCCTCCAAAAATCACACCCGCAACACAACTCTTTAATAACTTACTAATCAAAACGATCTTCCTCACTATTGGCTGACAAACAAGGTCCAATCTCCTGACCCTGCTCCCACCTTACTCAAAAAACCTGGAATACTCAAAATCATTGCTCATATCATTTCACTGACAGTACCCCACATCATTAATCAGAGGCGCGCACTCAAATCCCCCGGGACAGGTGCTCTGCTCAAACACCGAGGAAGAACTCCCTCCTGCATACTCACACAACCTCAGACAAAATGGAGCGCCTCCGTCGATCACGCACACTGAGTCCTCTCCACACGATTCCCCCGGCCTACTACACGACTGGAATGGCTGCACATCCTCCACCACAGCCGCACAATGACCCACATCTGCACTCCAGGGAAAATTCACCAGACAAGTCTCGCCCATGCCACACCGACGCGATGTCCTCACCTCATCAAAGGGATCACAATACGCACGACACACAGGTGCGTTACCATCTCCGAAATATGAGGAGAGCAATGTCGACACCAGATCTGTCTGCGCATTCCTTGCGTACAAACACTCCAGCCCCGCCTCACAATCCACACCTGGACACTGCTCTCCCTCCTGAATCAACCCCGAGGCACTACACACCGAGGGCAATGACTCCACCACAGGAGCAGCATCACCCGATGCTGCTGTGTCCTCCACCAGGATCGCGGCGGGCTTACAGGTCTGCAATCCAGCCGGGCAACTTACATCCTCATAAGCATCACCTGGCTCACAAAGTTGCCCACACTGACCAATATCAATGCTCTCTGCATCGATCGCCTGACACACCTCCCCCTCATTACACACCAGTGAACTCCCCTCCTCAATCCCACACAATCGCGAACACACACCTCGTGGTAACCCTGATGCTACACCAGGATCTCCCCCACCATACTCCAGACAATACAATCCAGAACCACACTCATTCACACTCCCAAGTGGTGAACAACGATCCCCCTCACGACCAGGTCCCTCAGGCTGACATACACTCCTGAAACCAAGCAAACCAGGCAACCTCACAGGATAACACCCCATGCCATCACCCTGACATACATCCTCCTTGTCAGAGCCATAATCATCAGCATCCCTGCATGACTCCTGACAATAACCAAACGCGCCATTACCCAGATCATTACACAACATCCTCGGAGGTGGTGGGAGTTCTTCAGGGCGAGCCTCCAACACTCGCCTCAACACCTGAACATCCCACGCATCATCCGCATCCTGCGTTCCCGTCAAATACCAAGACCACTCCCCTGCATCACCAGGGTTCAGATCAACATCCAGGACTTCCTCGCCATAACGCACCACCAGTTTTGCGAACACAGCAGGCCGCTCCACCATCAATACATCGCCCAAAAACACCTGCCCCAGATCACTTAGAACATCCCCCTGCTCATTCTCAATGCTCACCTGCACAACGCTCACATCGCTCACCAGATGCCACAGGTAAATCCCACGATTATTCTCCTCACGAGATACGTCGCGTCGACTCAACCTCACAACATCCGCACTCCCCACAGCAGCTGCACCGATCACAACCTCCTGAACCTGATCTCTCGATACGCTCACCGTGATGTCGGCCAGAGGAGCCTCATATGAGGGCGCCCCTTCCGCATAAAACTCCAACAGATGCGTTCCTGGCGACAACACAAAATAGGAATCCGTGGAAGTCGCCACCTGACCTGCACCCAAAGACGCAATCCATGGCTCCTCACCACGATCAAGATACACATCATACGCACCCACTCCATCACCAAGCTGCGCATGCACCACACGCACATAACCTTGCGCACGATCCTCTGGCTGAGGACATGTCTCATCCCTCAACAACTGATCCCTCTCACCTACCTGCGCAGAAGGACCATCAGGAGCAACCGTGACATTACACAGGGGGAAACACCTCCCGCCTCCGCCAGCAACCTCTACACAGGAGCTCCCCTCAACACACTGCCACTCCCCTGGATTACACGCCTCAAAAGGCTCCACATCACCCGCAGGTACGCAATACCCTCGCTCACCATCAAGAGGCAAACATTTGCTCTGCTCACCACACTCCCCTTGAGAAAATGGCGTACACACTTGCCCGCAAAAACCCACACCACCTGCGACAAAGTCGTCCTCCGCAAACAAACACTCTTCCCCCTCTGCATCACACGCAAACGCATCGCTCTGATCACAGGCACGCTTACATTCGCCCTGCACACACGCAAGACCCACCCCACACGTACCGCTCAGGTCCTCGGCCAACAGCCCATCAATAAAGGGGTCACAACGATCCCCTTCACCTCGCTCACCAGCAGAAAAACAGAACCGTGTCCCATCAGGTAACTCCTGACATGTCGCCCCTCGAGGATAGTCTGCCGTTCCACCATACTTGCTCTCGCACGTATCCAGACCACTCAAGAAACCCTCACACTCCGAAGGCTGACAGGCGGCGGCCTGACACACGCCATCACGACACAATTGCCCATCTCCACAGTCACTTGTGGTCGTGCAGAGAGAACCACCAAGGCCACTCAAGATAAAACATGCCTCCCCATCAGGACAGCTCCCATCCGCAGCACATGGGTTGGAACACACCGCAGGATCTCCCGTGGTAAACCCATCCCAATCAAGACAGTAAAAATCACCCGACACAGGCGTCATTACATCACATGTCTGCCCAGCCTGCTCACACGTATCCACGCCTGAAATACACTCCCCAAGCTGGCAAATTTCACCATCTCCACACCCTGGAATACACACCACATCCGTAAGACCAAGACACACACCCTCCACACAACGCTCTGTGCTCCTACAAGGCACGTCTGGACACATCCCCACAACTTCGGAGTTTTCCCCGCCGCCACAACCTCCGCACCCCATGCTCCACAGCGTCATGAAACACAACACACACAGCCCGACTATACGCGCCAACCCCATTCCTGTCTCTTTACTGTGTTGCATCAAGCTCCCTGTCATTGCGTTCCTCATCGTCAACATATCATGTCATGGTCCACCGCAGAGCATAGTCACTCCACAGGCGTGATGCAATGAATGGAAAGAAAAAAGGGGCGCCAGATGACTAGTCATCTGGCGCCCCTTTTTTCTTTCCATTCAAGCAATTAGAACACTAATTGCTCCCTCTACTAGTCACGGTCACGGCAGATGCCGAACTCACCGATGAAGTAGCTAGGAATATCTGTGGAACCAAGCTGGTCACAGCTCTTGCCTTCGGAACAACCAAGGCTTGTGGCCGGGTTACAAAGCTCGAAGCACTCTGCAATAGGTGCACATGTCAAGCCATCGTTGTTAGGCACAGTGTCATTCAAGGAGCAGAAGGAACTGTCATCACACATGCGGCCAACTTCGCTACATGCTTCAGGGTTGTTACCAATACCCTTCTCTGTCTTCTTGGTACAAATACCTGCGAAGGTGTTTGGCTCCTGGACAGGAAGCACTGGAGTACATGCATAGCCTTCGCCACAGTCAGTCTGACCAGCGCCAAGGAATGGACGACAAAGCCTCTTACAGCTTGATGTCTCATCACCCTGCTTGCTCACGAAGGAGTCAATGGTGACTTCAAAGGTGCTCTCAGGCACTGCAATGTCACGAGCACACAATGTACCAGCGGCACAAGCAAAGTCGTCTGTTGGTGAGGTCAGACCCTGTGCACACTCTTCATTCTCAGGGATGCTACCTGAAGCGCTACAGTAGTAGTTGTAGTCTTCATGTGGGTAACATGTCTGCATGTTTGTAGGACAGCTGCTGTCGAAGAACTCACCAGGTGCGTTTGGAGTACAGGGCAAGTGACACTCGCCAAGACCTGCGATGTCTTCTGAGCGGAAGCATACTTCCTCTCCCTGACAACCAGCAAGGTTGGTGTTCTCCTCAAAGCCTTCCATGGTGCAGTAAGAACGACATACGCCGCTGCCATCGCTGGCTTCATCACAGAAGAGACCTTTGCCACAACCATCATCATCTGCACAGGTGTCACCCAGAGAGCCCGCTCCCACAGGGAAACACACAGCGGTGTCCTCCGTGAAAATGGAGCAATCGTCGCCGCTTTCTGTACAGGCGTCTCCACCAAAGTCAGCGTAGCCATCACAACGCTGGAAGCAGACACCAGTACCTGGGCGAGTAGCACCTGTGGTGCCCTGCTCAAGATCGTAGCAGTAGCCGTTACCCATACAGGTTTCGTTCGCTGCTTCCTGGTTGCTTGCTGTAGGATCACACTGAGGAGTACAACGCGCACCAAGACCGAAGTTCAAGCACACTGTGCCGTTAGGACAGCTCTGGTCGCTCTGACATTCGCCGTACACCTCTGATGTACCAGGAGCACCCAGAAGATCTGTACAGTAACCATCTTCAGAGGTCACTGCGAAGCACTTCTTGCCTGTAGGACAAGCATCGTCCTCGGAGACAAATGGCTCACAACGGTGACCACAGACGCCCACGGAGTTGAACTCACGTGTGGAATCAAGGCCAATACAGCTCTCGCCATTATCTGTGTCACACTGAGCATCGTTGGTACATGGCTGCTCACAGACACCCTCAACACCGTCCTGACGGAGGTCGAAGAGCCCGATGTCTGTCATGCAGGTCAAACCAGGAGCACAACGTGGTGCAACCTGACCAAGTCCTCCAGCCTGCTGCAAACAGCCTGCATCACCACGCTGCAATGTACCCGCAGCCTGACAGAAGAAGCCGTTATCCTCACTGAGGATGGTACCAAACACAGCGCCACGAGACACACTTACGATGTCTTCAACCACGCGTGGGTTACAGTTTGCTCCATTGGGGAAGCGGCTAGGGTTTGCTTCTGCAATCGCATCACAGGTCTCCTGACCAATGACGGGGTTCTCACACTCACTACGACGACATGCCTCTCGGCCCTCGTCGTCAGTGTCACAGATAGATCCCTGAGGACAGCTTATGGATTCAAAGTACGCCAAACCTGCAACATCTGTGAACCCACCAGCCCCATCAGGCTCTGCACTAAGCGCACACACGTCCTCTGAGCGACAGGACTCATAACAGAATGTACCCTCATCACCAAAGAACTGCGCACAGACATAACCATCTGCAATAGGAAGATCAGGATCACACTCGAGCCCAACTTCACCACACTGCACAGTTTGAGGTGCACAACGACCAATACGACAGATCTCACCAGAGTCACAGTCGCTGTTGCTCAGACACCCTGTACACACACCACCATCACAGGTGAGGCCAGCATCACAATCGTCCGAAGTGCTACACTCAGGCACACACTTCAATGGACCATCACCAGCTTCTCCGCTTGCTTCACAAAGGAAGTTGTCAGGGCAGTCTGATGTGCGTGCGCACTCATCAGGTACAGCTGCACATGTGTTGGTATCCGTGTCACAAAACTCGACGCCGACATTACAGTCTGCGTTTTTGCGACATCCCTCTTCACACTTACCAGCGCTACAGATCTCTCCCGCAGCTGTACACTCCGAGTCATCCTCACAGAGGTCATCTGTAATAATAATAATTGGAGCGGTTTCACACTGGTTACTGTCACCACATACAAGACCTGACTCGCAGTCCGAGTCCACTGTACATTCATCATCTCCACAAGCGCTTAATCCCATTCCGAACATAAGCGCGAGCCCAATTGAGCATGCCGCTCTGAGCGATAACCTTGACATCTTTCGTTCTCCTTCCTTCTTTACATCTATCAACACACCAACACTGTTATCCAAAGCATCAGCATATTCTAAACTGGTTTAACAACTACACTTCTAGCCCTTTCATCAAAGCTATCGTTCAATAAGGTGTGCGTTGTCTAACACGCCAACATGCCTGCATGCACGGATAATACCAGCACATGGTGTGCAGAACATTTTTATTCTCAGCAGAACCTCACACATCATCATCTGGCTCACCTGTCATGTTCACTGGTAAACACTCAAAAACACGACCCACCCACAACGCAAAAAACCCAGTACAATAAAACACTTGGGCGTACACTCTTGCGCTTAAGCAGCATCACGTTCAAATGGTGATTGATGGTAACTTCTACTGTTCAACTCAAAAGTTCAACACTAGCCAAAGTCTACCATGCATCCTTTGACTGACAGCGCAACCTAGTGAAAAGCCATTGATGTGTCAATCAGAATGCCGTACACGTGACTACATCGATGATTGCTTGTCCATGTGGCAAAAGAACTTACCCCACAACCTCCCTCCCCCAAGGCCCCTCATGAAAAACATCCTACAGATTCAAGACAAGTCCTACACATTCACACCTCCAACCTCCTTGATTGACCTCCTTGAAGACACCTCCCCTGCACACACACCTATCCCCTTTGGCTGCTACGCTGGCCACTGCGCGGCATGCATGGTCACCGTCACCGAAGGCGTCGAACTCCTCTCCGAAATCACACCATTTGAACGCTATACGCTCTCACAACAGGAGCTTGATCAGCACATTCGCCTTGCGTGTCAGCTCTCTCTGGTATCTACTGGAACCGTCTCGATGCACCCCACATACTCCTGATCAACCCGTGTGAAGCCGATGCCAACCTTACCCCCAGAGTTTGATCACCCGACGCATACACTGCGCATCCCCGAGTTGCGTAACGTCTCATTGACGTCCAGAGTGCTCCAGATCGTCGACCACCCCGCATTCCAACGCCTGCGTACAATTCGACAACTTGGCCCCACTCACCTCGTCTACCCAGGTGCTGTACATACTCGCTTTGAACACAGCCTTGGCGTCTACCAGAGCACGCACCAACTCCTGAGTCATATCCTCCACCTCCCACAACTTGACTCACTCAAGGAACAGGACATCCTCTCCATCCTCGCGGCCGCACTCCTCCACGACATCGGCCACTACCCCTTTGCCCACAGCCTCGAAGCACTCCACCTCAAGGGCAAAGACACCCCTCGTCATGAAGATGTCGGCGCTCAAATCATTCGCGGCCAACTCTCCTCCCTTCATGGCAAAAAGTCCATCGCCTCGATCCTCAAAAAAGAATGGAAGGTCGACCCAGAGCGCGTCATCACACTCTGCACAGGAAAGCTCCCCAAAAACGCAGGAAAAACTGACAAGATCTTGCGCTCCATTATCTCCGGCGCCATTGACGCTGATAAAATGGATTACCTTGAACGTGATTCACACCACATGGGCGTGCCCTACGGTCGCAACTACGACAGACAACGCCTCCTTCAAAGCTTTACACTCAACAAAAACGAGGACGCTCTGGCCATCCTCGCTCGTGGCAAGGTCAGCGCAGAGATGTTCGTTTTTGCACGCTACACCATGTTCAGTGAAGCCTACTGGCACCACACCGTCCGCGCGGCAAGCGCCATGGTCGAATCCGCACTCGCTGCATTCTACAGTCGCTCCTCGCTGGAGCCCCACGAACTCCTCCCCATCCTCCTCTCCAAACATGATGATGAGTTCCTCTCCTGGCTCCTTGAACAAAGCCCGGAAAACTCCGCCACCACTTTCCTCATCTCTGGCATGACACGCTGGAACCGCAACCTCTACAAGCGCGTCCTCACCCTGAGCCGTGTCTACCTCGAGGAAGAAAAACAACGCGCCTATGATATCGTCTACTCCATGGACTCCTCCGAGATCTTCGCGCTCACCGATCGCCTGCGTGTCGCGCTTGGCATGGCCCTGCGCGTCCCACTCCACCCCGCAGCCCTGATCCTTGACACACCTCCTCGTGATAAAGATAAACTTGATCACATCGAGCTGGTCTACCCCGATGCGAGCGGACAACAACACTACCCCCTCCATCAACTCTCAAGAATCGTTGCGGGTGTTCAAAATGACTTTGTCCATGTCGTAAAAAAAATCCGCCTCTTTGCCGAGCCCAAACTCGCGCTCATGCTCAAGGCCCTGCCCAACTCCGAAGAGATCATCCTTCGTGAGATCCTACAGTCCAATACTCACTCCTGAACCCGTTATCATCATGATGCCGAATATGCGCCACGTGCTCCCTCTATCCATCCTGCTCTTGCTTACAAGCTGCACAACCCCCAACACAAAGACAACCTCTCCCACAGAGTGCCCCGACCCAAACACACAACTCGAGGTAACCTCCGATCAAGACACCACAGAAGCAGCACAAAAAAACACCCTCAAAAACTACACCAACACCATTGATAAACCCCTCTCATTCACTTCAAAAGGGCTCACGTTCAATGCCACGCTCACACTCCCTGCGACATCATCCAAATCACCTTCAAAATTTCCAGGCGTCCTCATTCTTCAAGACTGGGGAAAACCATCTCAACTTGGCACAACACGCGGCTCCCTTGGTTATCAACTCCCCGTAGAAGTCCAGGTCTATCAATCCCTTGCACAGGAGCTCGCTCAGCTTGGCTTCGCTGTACTTCGCTACGATAAGCGCAACTGCATTCAAGACACACAGAACACATGCACCTACCCTCGTGAAGCGCTTGAACCACACCTGAACACACTCGCGAACACACTCACAGAAGACGCCAACAACGCGCTTGAAACACTTCGCCAACAACCCGAGGTCTCAACAGCACGCATCGCGATCATTGGCCACGGACAGGGCGCAGAAATCGCCGCCGCGCTGACAACCTCATCATCTCATCCTCCCGCAGCTCTCGTCCTGCTCGCCCCCAGCATGTTCCCCATCCACAAGATCGCGAGCTATCAAACCGATTATTCGCTTGATACATCCGAACAACAGCTCGCACGACAATCCGCAGGCTCCACCGCCGATCTCATCCAACAACAGATCAACATGCTCAAGAATGAACAGGTGGAACACAAATCCCTCGCCCTTGCACTCTCCGAAGAAAAGCCCGTCCTGAAGTCCGCATTTGGACTCCCCCTGAATACCTGGAAAGGTTTTGCGGTCCTCCACGCCAACGCCATGACCGCTCTCTCGCGCAAAGACCTGCCTCAAACACTCGCTCTGCTCGGTGCCCTTGATGCCGATCTCCCCGACTCCAACGAGCGCATCCTCACTGACGTTGTGCACAAAAACCCCCGCGCACGTATGGAGATCCTCTCGGACACCACACATGACATGATCATCATTCAGGACGATCCCGAGGACGACTCCCCCACGCCCCCTTCTCTTCACCCCGATCTCGCAGGGCTCATCAGCACATTCCTTTACTCTGCACTCACTGCCCCGTAATCAGGACCGTCAACGCCTCTTGCATCAACTCCTCATCACCAAGAGCTAACCCCTGTGACAATAAACGCACAGCCTCGGCGCGTACATCACCTGGCAAATCTCTTCGCCTGATCGCGTCAAGCATCACATCAGCGATCACACCACCACCACGAGAAGACACAGGTGATGCCTTGCTCGACGCAGATGAAGTTTTTGGGGATTGCCTTGCCTGCTTTG
The DNA here is from genome assembly GCA_950059285.1 of uncultured Pseudomonadota bacterium. Classification (GTDB taxonomy): domain Bacteria; phylum Myxococcota_A; class Bradymonadia; order Bradymonadales; family Bradymonadaceae; genus CATLTV01. Next base: position 17,154 of record CATLTV010000011.1, read on the forward strand.
GTGCAGCAACAGCTTTGACTGGCACAGGAGCAGGTGTGACGGGTGCAGGCTTGACCTCCAACTTCGCCACCAGATCAAACTCGGACGCATCAACATCATAAGGGGTGCCATACGGATATTTGGCAGCTTCAACATCTGCAACCAACCCCGTCAATGGCGGTTCAAAACGTGCAGCCCTTTTACCGCTCGCAAGCTTCTCTTCCAATAATTCCATCGGGTCCTGCGCATCACGCGCACTTGCTGTGCCCCATAACCCTTGCTGGCGTTCAACCTCCGAAAGTTGATCCTGCGTAGCCACACGGCTCGCCATCCTGATCGCTTCTTTCATCGCCTTCAGAGGCTCCACATCTACACCAACACTCATATATAACCTGCTACAAGATAAAGAATAACACTCAAAAACATCGCTGCAATCACAGCACCCGAAGACACCACACAGTGAGATTGCTCCATGTGCACAAGAAGCCCCTGTCGGCACCACCTCGTGGACACCGACCATAAACACAACTCCCCCTGACTCAAAAGAATGAATTTTCTCGGAATGAAAATTCATTCTTTTGAGTTGACATCACACGGGGCATGCTCTAATTACTTTCACTCCACAACGGAGCAGTTCTTAACTGCCTTGTGCGGAAGTGGTGGAATGGTAGACACGCCGTCTTCAGGTGGCGGTGGCCACTGGCCGTAGGGGTTCAAGTCCCCTCTTCCGCACTCCAAAAAGCGACCAAATCTCTTGTAGATTTGGTCGCTTTTTTTTGCCTTGTCGATTCTTACTGAAGATTTCTATACTCTGTACGTCCATTACAGTGAACACAAGGTCGGTTCAAACACGTGAACCTCATCCTCATTTTATAGCCGCCTCATAAAGGTCTTATCTTATGCTCCGAAAAATGCTCTCCTTCACAATCTCCTGCGCGATCCTGACCACCGCCACGCTCGCTGTCGCACAGACGCCCTGGAGCCCTCTCAAGCCCAACATGTCCAAATACATCACGGACGGTATCTTCGATAAGAGCCCCATCAAACTCCCGTTCACACAGATCAGCGTCGAAACCATCACCCCCGATTCGGCGCAAACAAGCCAGGACTTTGTCCACGTCTTTGACGCACCTTATGAAGAGGTCATCACATACCTCAACTCCGAAGACGCCCGTAAATATGGCATCGAAATCTTCGATACCTCGGTCTTCCCTGAAGCCAAAGGCATCAAAGTACGCGCCATTGGCTCAAAACAAGAAGATGGGGGCCTCGAACTTCGCTTCGCTCACCGAAAGCTCTCTCGCGATGTCTTGCTCCTTATCGTCCCTCAAAATGGCCAGACACACATCACCTTCAAAAACCTTGTCCTCACCAATATCTCCAGCGGCGTCATGCCCGCCCGTGCAGGTTTCAAAGGCGACTCCCTCCCAAACGAAATCCCCTTCAACTGGAACTAACACACGCTCCTCCTGATCAAAAAAGGCAGCCTTTCGGCTGCTTTTTTTTGATCATCACACAACGAATAAAACTTATGCGCCCTTCCATTCAGGAGCACGCTTCTCCAAAAATGCCATCACACCCTCTGCCGCATCCTCAGACATGGTGTTCAGGGTCAATTGCCCCTGTAAATATAATAACGCCTGCTCAATCCCCATGTCCTGCGTCGCATAAAAGGCATCACGACCAAGCCTTAAAATAGCAGGCGAAAAGCCCGCAATCCTGGTCGCCATGGAGAGCACCGCCTCATCAAGCTCCTCTGGCGCAACGACACGATTTAACATTCCCTTCGCCAGTGCATCCGCTGCGCTGATGCGCTCTCCTGTCAGCATCATCTCCATCGCAACCTTTCGACCCACGTTCCTCACCACCACCGCCATGATCATCATCGGAAACAAACCCACCTTGATCTCTGGCATCCCAAAGGTGGCGCGCTCCGATGCGATCACCACATCACAATTGAGCGCAAGACCAAAACCTCCTCCCAGAGCATGACCGTTAACGCGACCCACAATTGGCTTGCCACAACGCTGCATCGTCAACAACAAGCTGGCAAATCCACCGCGATCATGATGCATCTGCAACGCCCCTGAACTCATCAGCCCGCCATCACCCAGATCCCCCCCCGCACAAAAAACCTTCTCTCCCGCGCCTGTCAGCACGATCACGCCCACATCCTTGCGATCAGAAAGCTCCTCAAACACATCGATCAACATCTTGACCACGTTGGCCGAGAGCGCATTACGTCGCTCAGGACGATTGATCGTCACCGTCGCCACGCGCTCCTCTACACTCACCACCACATCCTGCTGCTTTTCCATCCATACACTCCTGTTCACACACGATTAATTACTCATCGCTATCAAAAACAACGATTCTCACTTGATTCAATCCTCGCTACTATGCCATCACAACCGCGCTGGAGCAATCCAAGCTCAACACAACGCGGGCAACCCCCCTTCCAATGCCTGCCTCCCCAAGAAAAACCAAAACACAAGCCCCATCAAGGAGTTACAACCATGAGCGAAGACACAACCTCCGAACACACCGAGCCTGTATGGTGGCGAGCAGAGCTGATGGCCTCAAACGCAGAGAATGGAAGCAACTCACTGTGGGACCTTGGCGCTGGTGGCGTGGAAGTGCGCGATCAAGAAACCTTCTTTGATGACTCCCCCGAATTCACACCTGTACCTGAAGGCCTCGTGCGTTTGATTGCCTACTTTGAATGCGAGTCAGAACTCGCTGCGCACAAACTTGAACAACAACTTGGACTCATCCCACAGACCACCATCGTCGACTTCGCACGCTTTGATGATCGCTCATGGGAAACCAAATGGCACGAATTCTTCAAACCTCGTAACCTCGCCCCCCTTACTATCGTGGGACCACCATGGGAAGAGTTCGACGCGCCAGAAGGTGGTCGCAAAATCATCATTCAGCCAGGCATGGCGTTTGGCACAGGAACCCACGAAACCACACAGCTCGTCTCCACCAAGCTTGAAGAGCTCCTTGGTGAGAGAACATTCCCTGCCATGCTCGATGTCGGCTGCGGTTCAGGCATCCTCTCCATCCTCGCTGCACAACTTGGCGTAAACTCCATTCTTGGACTTGAGATCTCCGAAGATCCTCTGGAGAACGCACGCGAAAATCAGGAACTTAACGCTCTGGTCGATCACGATATCGTCTTCTCCACAACACCTCTTGCCGAGGTCGAAGGCACCTACCCCCTGGTTGTCGCCAATATCATCGCCCCTATCCTGATTGCGCTCTCTCACGATCTCATCGCCCACACCAATCCAGGCGGCACACTCGTCTTGAGTGGCATACTTGCCGAGCAAATGGATCAAATCCGCGACGCGTTCTCACCTTACATGACCGAGGTCAACACACACGCGCTTGACCCATGGCATGCCATCGAGTACACCAAACCAGAACAAGACGCATAACACACTGTAAACATTAAACATTCAAACAAGACCAATCACTCATGAGACGTGCGCCAGTCACAGACCTTCAACACCGCCTTGATCAGGCGGCCCACACCCAGTCCCCTGTTACACTGCCTCAGGAGACCACACATTATCTCATTGATGTGCTTCGACTCACTGTAGGTGAACAGGTCGAACTCTTTGATGGTCTGGGACTGAGCGCAATCATCGAAATCATCTCCACCTCACCAAAACTTGAGGTGGAGATTCGCACCACACATCGTCAGGAAAAAGCCAACCAAACCCCTCGTGTAATCCTTTGCCAGAGCATCCCCAAAGGAGACCGCTGGGAATGGCTCATTGAAAAATGCACCGAGCTTGGTGTGGATGAGATCTATCCCGTGGTCAGCGCACGCACCGTGGTCAAAATTGCCGACAAAAAGCTCGACAAAAAAATCACGCGCTGGGAAAGCATCATGCAAGGTGCCGCTCGACAGTCGGGCCGTACGCTGTTCACCAAAATCCATCACCCCACCACGCTCAAGTCCCTTGTACACACCACTGATGGCGAACATACACATATTGTCGCATCACTCCATCACACCACACAACCCATCGATCAGATCATCAACGCACGTACACAGACAGGCGATATCTTCCTGTGGGTTGGCCCTGAAGGTGGTTGGACTCCTGACGAATTACAGCTCCTTGAACACGACCTTGGCGCAGCATTTACAACGCTTGGCGAACATGTCTTGCGTGCAGAAACAGCAGCGGTGAGCGTGGTGACACTGGCAAAATTCTTTACGCAATCCTCGCCATGACCGCCACACACTCCAATATCACACTGATCCGACCAGCTCGTCTGCCACGACGACTACTTGGTCTGAGCGTTGATGTGTTGTGCTGCGCACTCCCCGTCTGGCTCCTTCTTGTTACAGACACCCTGAGCAGAAAGGCGTTCAACCCCGAACCAGGGTGGTTTTACAGTGAATGGCTCCTCAAGCTATGGCTTGATCATCCTCCTTACATTCTTGCCCCCATTCTGTGGTGGATCATCTTCGCTCTCATCTGGCAGCTTCTATGGGAAGCCACACTTGGCAAAACACCAGGTGCGATGCTGGTAAGAATACAACCTGTGAGCGCCACGACAGGAAAAAAAATCACCTTGTTACAGGCAGTCTTACGCTCCATCGGCGCGCTCCTCAACATCCTCTCACTTGGGCTTGGTTACGCGCTCTGCTTTATCTTCATGGATGGCATCGCGCTCCATGAAGTCATCTCGCGTTCTGTGACCGCTGTAAAACCTCGCCAAAAACACACTTCAGCTCACCTGAAGCGTGACAAGAAAGAACGCAATCAAATAAAAACAAAGGGAAAAGAGGACAGCGCCCAGGTGTGAACACCAGAACGTGTTGTGGTGTTACAACCTACGTTTACGACATTAAAAGCCGTTCTTGCCGCGCGTTTTTTTCGCACAAAGCTTTCTTTATTACGCACCAAATTTATGCTTGGTAAAGATGACGCGATGCGTTATAAGGACGTCCCGTAGATATGACGTTGTGCGACCCTGTGTGAAGAGCAATGAGGCATTCACCATTTTTGTCGTACACCTTTTGCGGAGCACATCGCTTGAAGAAGATAGAAGCGATCGTGAAACCTTTTAAGCTCGATGACATCAAGGATCGCCTTGATGAAATCGGCGTCCAGGGAATGACCGTGAGCGAAGTCAAAGGCTTTGGTCGCGGTGGTGGAAAGGCCCCCATCTATCCAGGTGCAGAGTACATTATTGACTTTGTACCCCACATCAAGATCGAGCTCGTGATTGAAGACTCTCAGCTCCAAAATGTTCTTGATGCCATCATGGAGAGCGCCTACACAGGTCACGTGGGTGACGGCAAAATTTTTGTCATACCAGTCGAGGATGCCATTCGTATCCGTACAGGCGAGCGAGGTCCAGATGCGCTCTCCTGATCACCACTCCTTCCCATCACAATTCCACATTATACGACAACTCAAGGCATCATGACCTTGTGCTAAATCCTTTTTTAGTGTTCATGATGCCTTACAATTCACCTTTTAATTTCAAACGTTAAACACGCTTGCAGCATCCTATTTTTAAAGTCTGTGCTTGTAAGCCATTTACTTCAGGAGATATCTGAATGTCACGTTCCAAAATCACCTCAGCCAAAGAAGCTATCAAGTTCGTCAAGGACAACCAGTGCGAACTTGTAGACATGAAATTTACCGACGTGTTCGGCAAGTGGCACCACGTCACCATCCCCGCTCACCGCGTCGACGAAGACCTCTTTGAAGAGGGCCTCGGCTTTGATGGTAGCTCCATCCGCGCATGGCAGCCCATCAACGCTTCCGATATGCAAATGCGTCCCGACTTCACCACTGCTCGCATGGACCCATTCTGCACACACCCCACCGCCAGCTTCATCTGTAACATCTTTGACCCCATCACTGGTCAGCCCTACTCTCGCGACCCTCGCTACATCGCTCAGAAAGCCATGAAGTATGTCGAAGGTACAGGCATCGCTGATACCGTGTACGCTGGTCCTGAAGCTGAATTCTTCCTCTTTGATGAAGTCCGTTACGACCTCAAACCTCACACCTCTTTCTTTGCCATCGACTCCGAAGAAGGCGCATGGAACAAGGGCCGTGATGAGCGTCCTAACCTCGGCTACAAAACTGGTTACAAAGGCGGATACTTCCCCGTTCAGCCCTACGATACCCTCCACAACATCCGCTCCGAGATGATTACAACTCTTGAGGGCATGGGCATCCAGACAGACATCCACCACCACGAGGTCGCTACCGCTGGCCAGTGTGAAATCGGACTCGCTGTCGATAGCATGCTCCCCATGGCTGACAAACTCCAGTGGTACCGCTACGTCGTGCGCAACGTCGCTCGTCGCCACAACAAGGTCGCCACATTCATGCCCAAGCCTGTCTACGGTGACAACGGTAGCGGCATGCACATCCACATGAGCCTCTGGAAAGACGGCGAGCCCCTCTTTGCAGGTGACCAGTACGCTGGCCTTAGCCAGACCGCACTTCACTTCATCGCAGGTATCCTCGCGCACGGTAAAGCCCTCATCGCTCTTACCAACCCCACAACAAACTCCTACAAGCGCCTTGTGCCTGGCTACGAAGCTCCCGTCTCTCTGGCTTACTCCAGCAGAAACCGCTCCGCTGCTGTGCGTATCCCCATGTACGCTTCTTCCCCCAAATCAAAGCGCATCGAGTTCCGTACCCCCGACTCCACAAGCTGCGGCTACCTCGCCTTTGCTGCCATGGTCATGGCTGGTATCGATGGTATCGAAAAACAACTCAATCCTGGCGACCCCATGGACAAGGATATCTACAACCTTCCTCCAGAAGAACTCGCCCAGATCCCTGCCGCTCCTGCGAGCCTCGAAGAAGCCCTCGAAGCACTCGATGCTGACCATGACTTCCTCCTCAAAGGCGACGTCTTCACTCCTGACCTCCTTGAGTCCATCATCGAGTACAAGTACGAAGAAGAAATCGTCCCCACTCGCTTGAGACCTACTCCTCTTGAGTATGACCTCTACTTCGACATCTAATAAGATGTTGTAAAGCAAAAGAAAAGGCGACTGCGTTAACGCAGTCGCCTTTTCTTTTGCTTTAGGTTCTGTTGACGTAGGCGGACCGAGCAGAGCGACGGCACGGAGGAATGAGGGGGAGAGAGGCAATGAAGGGCGATCGGGATCGCCTGAAGATGCTTCTCTTCTCCTCTTTTCTTCGGGGCAAGCTCCGCGATGGGAGCTTATGTCAACAGAACCTACAACATCGTCAAAAGACATCACCACAACCTGCACCAACCTCGGCGCCTTCGACGCATCTAACCAACTCAGCACTGACGTCAAATCTCCCTCCTTCATCGATGTACACCCAAGCGTTGCTCCTTCACCCACTGACCATGTGTGCAAAAATATCGCACTACCCCGTCCTTTTTGCACATCCTCCGTATTGTGCTCCACCACCACACCCAACCTGTACATCTTCAACTCCTCTGCACTCGTCCAGTCCACCCCCTCTTCTGCCCGCTGTCGCGTGTTGTAGGATGCTGAATTCACATCATCCACCCAGACATCCCCCTGACTCACCTGCTCCCACTTCCAACTCCCCTTGTAAGGCGGCACGCCCCCCTTTCCAAACGCATAACCAAGCCTGAACACACCCGCAGGAGACTTCTTATCTCCTTCAACCTTCTTGTATTTTCGATTCACACCATAAGACAAGTCCATCTCTCCAGAACCCACACCAAGACCCTTCTCACCAAGCTTGACCTTGATCTCACCACCAACCTGACGCCATCGCAAAGCATCATCCTGCTCATAACGCCTCAACACACCATCACTCCCACTCCACGAGTCGCTCACAACCAGAACAACCTGTTTGACCTCCTTTCCCAACGTCAGCCGTTGTCGCTTTAAAACGCCAGCCAACCCTTGATCTCCTTTTGCAACCTTGATCTCTGGACGTTTAAAGCGGAAGCGATGCGTCACAGGTACAAACGGTAAGAGATCCATCGCCGAGGTCGAATACCCATCCGTCCAGTTATTCACCACGAGCGGTAAACCCGACTCACCAACGCGATCCACAACCACACCCACATGATCTGGCCTCCTGTCCCCCATCGTCTGCATGAATAAAATATCACCAGGTAAATAATCCCCTACATCATTACTCGACCTCACCTCCCAGTGTCGCTTAAAATAAGGCAACAACGTCTTCACCCTGCGGTGATCAATGTTCGTGTCCGCCTTCTTCACCATCCTGTAAGAACGCTTGCTACGCTTGATGTCCGCGTTCAACTCCTCCTGCAAATCAACACCTGCATTGCGCACCGCACGAATCACCATGTCCGTACACACACCCTTGTCACGCGACACATCCCCCATCGGAAAGTCCAGGCGCTCATAACCTCCCTCATAACGTGCGTGATTCACTTCCGTCTTGAGCGCCCCCCTTAAAATATCAAGCTGGTCAGGGATTCCATCCCTGTCCTGATCCATCTCCCCCCAGTCTTCCACATCAACCACACGATGCATCAACGCATCCTCTGGTGCCTTGACCTCTGCAATCACAACCCCCTTGCTTGAAGCAAAATATGCATCCTTGTAACGCAAGACAATCACATCCTCCGCATCCACCCAGGGCACAAACTGATAACTCACAGCGTCATCAAGATCCTCAAACACCCCCTTATCCTTGAACGAATTCCCAACCACTTCGTATGAGGCAAATACTGCCGAAGGCAATTCCTCGGTCTTCACCAACCCACCACTATCCACCTGATTTAAAATCACATTCTCTAGTTTTACCTGCTGCGCCAAACCACGCTCAACCAGAGGTTCGCACCCCAACAGCACCAGACCTAAACACACCCCTACCTTCACATTTACTTTCATTATACTATCCTCTAAAAGACGTCTTACACCCACTAACGGTGTACACATCAAGAAGGATCTAACTTTGTAAAAAGGACCCATCGCATGGCCATCAAAACCTACCTCACCACGGACGGCTCGACGACGCTCTACGATACAGAACTTGAGGTTCACTATCGCTCCACCCATGGTGCCCACACCGAGGTCAACCATGTGTTCATCGAGGGCTCCAGAATCCTTGAACATCAGGACCATGAACTTCATGTATTGGAGTTTGGATTTGGTGGCGCGACCTCCTTCATGGAGCTCGCGTCGGCACTCCTTGAACAACCCCAAGGCCGCACGCTCCATTACCACACCGTCGAGAAGTACCCCGTGGACCCCGAGTTGCTCACACACCTGTCTGGACCAGTCGGACAGCTCGTCAAGGATGTCCTTACTCAAAGTCGTGAAGCTCAGGCTCCCGATGTGATTACACTGTCTCATGGCCCCATCACGCTCTCCCTCTACCTTGGTCAGTGGGAAGAAGCTCTGCTCCCCAAAGACCTCAAAGCACACGCCATCTTTCATGACCCCTTTGGCCCCGCCAAAAACCCTGAAGGATGGAGCACCAAGGTCTTTACAAAAGAACGCGAACACCTCCACCCCAAGGGGAGGATCGCCACCTATGGAGCCGCATCAAAAACCAGAAAAGCAATGTGTGAAGCCAACTTACAAATCGCCTCACTCCCTGGCCCAGGTCGCAAACGCGAGATCACAGTCGCTGCACACACACAAGACGTCCTCCTTGAGGACGACCGCGCTACCCTCATTCCACACACACGTTACTTTCCCTCCTGAAACAAGATATGCCCATGGACACCACACCACATACCCCCTTTATCATCGCTGGCCGTGGACTTGCCGCAGTCCTCATCGCCAACGAACTCATCGCACAGGGCACGGCCCCCTCAGATATCCTCCTGTGTGCACCTCCACATGACCCCATCGCAAGCCACGTCCCTGGCGCACTCATGCACCCCCTCCCTGGTTCTTCTCTCAAGCCAAAGCCAGATGTCATGCTCGCCTACGACACCTCCCTGAAGACACTCCAGGCCTGGAAACAAACTCACCCCGAACATGTGCTGCAAACATCCATGCTTCGCCTCGATCGTGGCATGAAGCGCGGCAAACGCTACATCAAGAGCTACACCAACACACACCAGGAGTACTCTCCTGAGCTGACACACACGCTCACACCTCATGATGCACTCCATCAGGAACAGCCCGCGCTTGCCAAAGATTGCACACAGGCTGTCCAGTATGGCCCCACATTTTGTGTTGCGCTTGGCTCGCTGCTCCCCATCCTTCTTGAGGATCTCATTCAAAAAGGAGTTCAACAGGAGCCATCAAAAATCGAATCAATTCAAAGAGATGAGACCCAAAACACGTGGACCATCCACACCGAGCAAACGCACACACTGTCAACAACTCATCTTATCCTTGCGGTTGGCCCAACGCTACACCAGTGGTTCCCTGACCTCCCCCTCGGCGTCAATGGTGGAGAGCTGCTCCTGATCAAAAACACTCCCGACACAACCCTCAACCGTATGCTTAGCGCGGGTGGACATATCTCACAGATGCCCTCGTGCGCCCCACACACCCAAGTGCTTGGCTCCTCTTATCTACGTCCACATGACGGCCAGGAACCACACACCGAGGAGGCGTTCTATCGACCCGACTCGGAAGCAGTTGAGCAAGTCACACAGATGATTGGCAGGTTCTTCCCTCCTGCGCTCACCTCTCCTGTGCAGAAAATTTGGCGAGGACGACGTGCGGTGTATTTACCTGACAAACATCCCCTTGTCGGAGATGTCCCTGGTGCTCAGAATCTGTATGTCCTTGGCACACTTGGCTCAAAAGGACTCCTCTGGGGACCTTTTGCTGCCAAACAACTTGTCACAAAAATCATGAACCCTCATACTCATACTATCCCCATGTCATGCTCCACAAAGCGCGTGGAGCATGATGCATGGACATGCACAATTACCCAATAAAATTGAACACTTGAACCATGAAAAGAAAATCAATCATTCGTCAAGACGGTGCCAAAATCTCCTATCAAACCATTGGAGAAGGCTTTCCCACCACTCTCGTTCAGGGCCTTGGCATGCCTGGTGATGCCTGGAAAGACACCGCCGTCAGACTCGCAGATCGTGGCTTCAAATGTATCGTTGTGGATAACCGAGGCACAGGTTACTCCACACACACCAAGGGCATCATGACCATGAAGATGCTCGCGGATGATGTCGCCGCAGTCATGGAAGAAGAGCTTGGCAGAAACACACGCTCACATGTCGTTGGCATCTCGCTCGGTGGTATGATCTCTCAACACGTGGCGCTGCGTCACCCTCGTAAAGTATCGGGGCTGATGCTCGTCTCCACCACCTGTGGCCTCCCCTACAACCTCATCAATGGCGCGTTCTTCCGCCCCACAGCGCTCGCCTTGCTCGCCAAAATTTGCTTCTCGGGTTCACGCCCCACACTTGAGCAAATGCAACGCCTCCTCGCTCACCCCGAAAGTACCCCCAGACTCACAGAGATCTTTCTTAACTGGGAAGCCATGATCGAGGAGCAACCCACACCAAACAAAACCTACGCATCACAGCTTCTTGCAGCCACACTCCACAACACAGGGCCATTCCTGCACATGATCCCCCACAGGACATACGTGGTTACAGGTGATGAAGACTTCCTCATGCCCCCTCAAAACGCACTCCTCCTCTCACAGCTCATCCCAGATGCTCGCCATGAGATCATCCCCAAGGCAGGACACATCCTCCCTCAAGAACACCCCGATGCGATTCCCAACCTGTTTGAAGAACTCCATCAAGACACTCAAAAATCAGTCTAAAAAACAACACATTACATTATCATGACGAAGATCACTTGGGCCGTACAAACAAACCTCCTCAACGTCAAGGATATCGCAGAGCTACAAGAAGCATGTGAGCAACAGGGACACAACTTTCACCCCCTGAAGATCATTCCCTTCTCCACAGACCTCCCCGATGTCCCCACTCACCAACCCACGATCTTCTACGGTTCTGCTCGTCAAACCATCACCATCGCCAGGAGCCAAACATGGACTCCTGGCGTCTTCTTTGATGAGGTCAACTTCCTCTCTACCAGCTACATCACCCACCTTGGCGCATTGATGCTCAATTATGACGCGCTGCAAATCACACCGCGAGAGCTGGTACAACACCCCGACAAACTCACTGCACCGCAATACTTTGTTCGCCCCAATAACGACAGCAAGTCCTTCGCAGGACAGATCCTCTCCACACCAGACCTCATGGCATGGGCAACTCGATTGATTGATATCCCCACCGATATCGATGCCGATCATCCCCTGATCCTCGCCCCTCCAAAACACATCACCTCTGAATGGCGCATCTTTATGCGCGACACTGAAGTGATTACGGCCTCACGTTATCAGCACCTTGGCCAACTGGCTCCATCCTCACAAACTCCCCAGGAGGTGCTCGCCTTTGCAACGCAGTGCGCCACACGTTGGCACCCCGCAAGAGCTTATGTCATGGACATCGCACAGCTCTCCTCTGGAGAGCTGAAAGTCATTGAGTTTAATGGCATCAATAGTTCGGGATTCTACCACGCAGACAAGCACAGGTTTGTTGCAGAGCTCTCAGCCATCTCCCTCGAAGAGTGGCAAAAATTGCACAAATGAGAAAAAATGACGCAAAACCACACCACGGCTTCAACATTTCTTGCACAAATGAACGCTCCTGCACACCTCGTTCAACACCTCACTATTGTGCAAGAGACCGCTCAGATGCTCACTCAAAAACTCCAAGATAAGCTCAACATCACGCCAGATATGCAGCTCATTCGTGATGGTGCACTGCTCCATGACATCGGCAAAATACTCCATCCCGAGGAGCTCAATAAGCCTGGACATCTACACGAAGCGGCAGGGCAAAAGCTCCTACTTGAACATGGATTCCCTCAAGTGCTTGCACGTGTGTGCATCAGTCACGCACAATGGAAAGCCTTACAGTGCTCCACAGAAGAACTGATCATTGCCCTTGCCGACAAACTATGGAAAGGCAAACGAGTTCAAGAACTTGAAGAGATATTCACAACACATATCCTCTCCATGACGAATCTAAACCACTGGGACGCCTGGACCTTACTGGACGATATTTTTATGGACATGGCCAATACAAACCGCCTCCTGGAGACAGTACGCTCTAAAATCCACTGAATGTAAGAATGTAATAAACGCCTGCAGAGTCATGGGTTACATTCTCCTTTCGAACCTTGTCTTCCTGGTTTAGACCATAAAAAATGGCAGGCAATGTGTCCCTCTGAGCCCTGAATGAGATGCCTGATATCATGCCGCTCTCATTCTCAGTTGTAGGAATCCAGAGCGCGCCTCCCATTGATGTGTTGTCGACATTTGCCGCGACATTACCCCACCATCCCTCAAAGGTTACAGCAGACTTGTCACGACGCCTGAACTCAAGTCGCCCCACCAAAGAAGTGCGACGGCCCTGTGTGCGGTAAAAACCAATCGCACGATGTGTAAAGTCAGGCTTTACGCCTGCAAAGACACCAAGGCGACGACCACGACGGCCCAACATGGCAACCGCTCCCACATTAAATCCAAAGGAACCAGCCTCCTCATCGGGCTCATAAATCACCACGCTGTTGGGGGTTGTGATGTCTTCGTAATCATCTCCCAGACGAAGCCCGCCCATACCTCCAAGCTCAAATCCAAGGATCGCCCCCATGCCACGGAACTTTCGCTTGTTGGACAACCATGGCCACCTGAAGTTGGAGCGAACATCAATGGTCAACGCTTTGCGCTCGGGCTGACCCGCAAGATCCTGTGGAGGAAGACCAAAGTTCCCTCCGATCTCGGTCAAAAACCAGGGCACATCCGAGGTGAGTTCCTTGTTGATCTGCTCTTTTGAAATCTCTCTGAACTGCAAACGCTCATAATTATATGAGCTAAACCACTGAGGTACGGGTATGAGCTGGTCAGGATAAACACGCGCATCAAAACCAAATTCACGTTGAATTTCAGCGACATGATCATCTGTCAAAAGCGCGTTATTGTGAAACATCAGAGCAATTAACCTCTCCTGACGCTGCTCCTGTGAGCCACTGTCCTCGATCGCGGCGAGGAAACCCTGACTGATGTGCTGCGAGCTCATCATGGAGGGCAGCATACCAAGGAGCTGATCAATCAACGCAGAGTCGATCGCGGAGGTCCTTGTCGCCACTCGTTGTGCAGAAAGGTAGGTCAAAAACTGCGCGTCAGTCATGACTGAAGGAATCGAATAATCGTGCTCACTGACAAACGAAAAACTCTTGTGTTGCTCATCGTTTGCACCCACAAGTTTTGCATCAAAAGAGGCATCCCCCTCAAGCTTGAGGTGTGCGGTCACCTGACCTGACGCATCCGTTTTATAACTCACTGTAGTTTTACAGTTTTTCAGCCCGACATGTCCCGTTGCCTTGAGCATGTGGTTTCCCTTGAGAGGACGCGGTGTCATGGTGTGGTAAGGCAACAACACCTCCTTGCACGATGCGCTATCAGGCGTCACTGTCAGTTGTGACAACACAATTTTAACAGGCTTTTTGAGCACATCCGACACCTTTTGTGTGTACGCTTTCTTTTGCGCAGGTGTCATTTTGGGGCGGTTTTTATCAAGCTTCAGATCGTCAACCAACATGCCATATAGCAAATACATGGCCGCAGACTGTTCCAGCGAGAGCGTGCCCTTACGTGTCTTGAGGTCTTCAACCATCAGATCTCGAACTTGCTCAAACCAGAGCGCGTAGCGATGATCTTTGGGAAGCATCGGCGCATACTCATGTGCGCGAATTGCCATGGGCAAGAACTTTTGTTGCTCATACAGGGGCTGGATTTCACGCTCTACATCCTGTTCAGTGCGCTTGATCATTGCGTCATAGATTGCAGACGACAATCCTCCCGCCTCGGCAGCACACACACGTGATGCCTTCCACAGATCAAGCAATGTGAACCTTGCCCTGGGGTCATTTGAGTTGGCCTGAACCTTCTGAAACTCCTCCTTAATCAGAGGAACTCGGACCTTACAATACCGAGCTTTTCCCTCTTGCCACTCTTCCTGCTCCATCGGGGTGCTGGAGAGAAACGTCCTGTAACGCTCGGCAGCCTCCTCGGGATTACGCCTTGCGAGCTCATCGATTTGGGAGAATTCATCCGAGTGTGAGGAGGTGGCACAACCTGCCAAAACAACCATAAAAACAGAAACAAAAACAATACGATACACACGAAACCTGTACATTTACTCACCCTCCATGAATGTAATCTCGGAGGTATCATCAAAGACAACAGCCCTGAACTGCTCCACGTTCACAGGGATCGCAAACTCGGGCGCATACACCCAGACATGACCCACAAAGGTCTGTTGCTCATGTAATCCATCCACATCGATAGTCGTATACTTGATAGGTACACACTGTGGCGTATACCAGTACAGATCAATGCGCTTATTTGTAGCGTTAATAAACGTCACGGTCGTCGATGGCCCACCCTGCACAGAGCACTCGGGAGGATTTTCAGGATCGAGCATAAACGACATGTCCTCGGGCATATCTTCCATGATGGTGAGATCCGCAGGCATGTCGAGCGCTGGAGCTGCATCAGGAGACATATCTTGTGTTGTCACCTGATCCATATCGAGGAGCGCGTGGTAGTCTTGCAAAAACTCATCATAGGGACGGGTCTTTTCATCCTCGAAACAAGCCGAGAAAGAGAGGCTCATACACGTGTAGAGGATAAAATTTCGGGGTCGATTGAGGGGCTGAAACATGAGTACCTTGAGGTTCGTAAACGGGCTATCACACATACATTTGTCGATCTTCTTGCCTATCCAAATAGACATGTTAGTCTGTGTTTTGTCACGGTCTTATCTGATTTAAAATACCTTGTCAGGCAGTATAGATCAGGAGACACAAAGTTGCATTGCACTTCGTGAAAAAGTGCCCTCGTGCACGTTCAAGGATGAACACAACGCTGTATCATACAGCCTCAAAGATAGATTGCAGTCGCCAAGGATGATGCTCCCACAAAGAGCACGCAGGCACACACGAGAAGACCATGAAACACATGCTCCTCACATTTGCAGCGCTGGCCATTATCACCAGCATCGCGTACTTCACGCTCACACACCCAAACCACAAGGAAGTGGACAGGTTGCAGCATGAATACAGCCGTCTGGAGCAACGTAACCAGACGATGAAGCAGGAGAACCTCGACCTCGAACAACAGGTCATCGCACTTCGTGATGACCCCCGATTGGCCGAGAAAAAAGCACGTCAAGCTGGCGGGTTGGCAAAGCCTCATGAACTCATCTATAAGTTTGAAAATCCTAACAAAAAAGACCTCTCCATGGAGGTCAAGCTCAAGGTCTCTCCAAGCAAGGTCGAGCTTGCTGGCAAGCAAGTCAGCTTGAAAGACCTCCCCACCGCGCTGGACCAGCTCGCACAACAAATCCCTGACGCACACCTCAAGGTTGTCTTTGATGACGCGCTTGGCCCCATTGCCAGACAGCGCATTCAGGACATCCTGCAACAGAGCCCTATTCAATCGATCGACTCTCAGGAGACTCCCTCCAAGTAGTCCTCACGTCTTTGTCAGGCACCCTGCTCACGCCAATACCGCGAGCACTCGCCAAGGAGAACAAGCGTATGTCACCCGTGAACGCCACACGAAGCCTCCAAAGTTTTAACCGCAAGACCATTGAACCTGGTCTGATCCTCGTCAGCATCGCTGCATCAGCGCTGTGGCTGCTGGGTTGGATCGGAGGTTCAAGTCAGTGGCTCCCCTTTGCTGTGGCATCAACCGTCCTCCTTACAGGTATCGCCACAGCGCAAGCTGTCAGATTCTGGCAGCATCGCGATCAGCTCACGGGGACCTCCGTGGCGCTGTGGACAGGTGTACTGTGCCTGCTCTCTAGCCTCGCTGCCGCCCGCACGCTTGGCGCATGGTTTGATCTGGACTTCTATGCCCTGACCTACCTCACGCTGGCGTTTATTGTGGCGCAAACACAACGCAAAAACAGCATCATTCTCATCATGTTAGGCATTGCACTTGAGGGCAGCTCACACATCCTTGGCACCGCAGTTGGCCTGCCTGGAGAACTTGCTATTTACAGCGCTTCATCGATTAATTTCCCGATGATTATCATCCGCGCGCTGGGCTTGACAGCCTTTGGTGCCATGGCCAGCGTCCTTCATGGCGCGGAGCTTCTTGAGCGACGCCAGCGTCACCAACGCGAGGTTGAAGAAGAGCGCGCAAACATGGTCAAGGAAGCTCGCGAGTTCCGACTGATTAACTCGGGACGAGTATGGGAAGCCGCAGCAGCAAGCCGCGAGCGTGCTGAAGAAATGGTGATGACAGATGCCGTGGAAGCGGTCCATCACACCACGTATGTAAGCCTCCAGCTCCTTAAACGCTCGCTTGAGTGCAACACCTGTGTGTTGCTGTGGCTGGACGATCGCAACGAGTTACTTCATATCAAGGAGCTTGTCAGCGACAGCAATGGCATCATCGAGTCAGGCATTGAGCCTGCGCGCGGCGTCATTGGCGGCATTACTCGTCGACGTGAGCCCATGAACCTGAGCGATCTCAAGCAAGGTTATCGTGGTATTCCGTATTACCGTGAGGCCAACAAGGTCAAACACTTCCTCGGGCTGCCCGTGCTTGAGCATGGTCATCTGCGCGGCGTTTTGTGCGTGGATCGCATTCAGGACAAGGCATTTGACGCTGAAGATGTCGAGATGCTTGAAGAAACCGCGACTTACATCTTGCGCGCGATTCAAAACGAGCGTTTGTTCACAAGCATTGAGCAGAGCAAGTTTGAGCTGGGCCGCTTTTTTGAAGCATCCAAGCGACTCAATGGAGTGCTCACACCCGAGGATGTCTGGAGAGAAGCTATCGTAAGCCTCGCTGAAATCTCAGCTTTTGACTTCGCCGCATTCACCATCTATGACGAGTCACACGACAAGCACACGATCACAAAGATCGCCGCATCACCCAAGTGGGAGGACGCCGTCAAGGGCTGGGAAGGCAAGACATTCCTCTCCAACTCGGGCTGGGTATCCATGGCGATCAAAAACCGACACTACCTCCCGTATGGCGGTCATGTACGCGATACAGCGCCTGTCATCTTTGACAAGTCCATGAAGATCCATGGTCTGCAAAGCCTGGTGGTGTTGCCTCTCATTGCCCAGGATTGTGTCCTGGGAAGCATTATTCTTGGGCATCATGAGCGCAACCGTTACACCGCCGAGCGTCGTGAAATGTTTGAGGTCGTATGCACGCAGATTGGCATCAGCCTCCAGAACGCCAACCTCTATGCTCAAATGGAGCAGATGGCCACGCGTGACGCACTTACAGGTCTGCCCAACCGTCGCACCTTTGGTAGTCGCATCGAGGAAGCCATGGCGCGCCACAAGCGCTCCAACAAGCCTTTTGCAATCATCCTCTCGGACATCGATCACTTCAAGAGCGTCAATGACACCTACGGACACCCTGTGGGCGATGAGGTGCTCAGACAGGTCGCCAAGGTCTTCAGAGACAACCTCCGCGAGACAGACCTCCCTGCACGTTATGGCGGCGAGGAGTTCATCGTGTTGCTTGAAGAGACCGACCTTGAAGGCGCGAAGGTCATTGCAAACCGCGTCAGGGAAGCTGTGCAATCGCTTGTATTCCAGTCAGAGCAAGGCCCCTTCCAGTGCACCATCTCGATGGGAATTGGCATGTGGCCCGAGGACAACCACGACATTGATGAGCTGATTGACCTCGCCGATCAGGGCCTTTACCACTCCAAAGAAAACGGCAGAAACCAGGTCAACGCCTATCAGGAAATCTCCCGTTCAAAACATAAATTGGCGAGCTAATGTGGCCCGCAAAAAGCAGGCTGTACGGTCCAAAGCGAGAGGGCGTCGGGGCGGCCTGCTGCTGGTGCAGCAGGCCGCCCCGACGCCCTCTCGCTTTGGACAACCACCTTTTATAAAACACTGAAACAAAAAACCTTAACACCGTTAACAAAACACAGCAAAAACAGTTAACACCGTTAACAAAGCATCCTTTTATGGGCACAAAAAAGGCACCCTGTGAGGTGCCTTTTTTGTGTCCATACTCAGGGAGTTTCGGGGTCTGATTTTGGCTTCGCAATCACCAGATCGACGCGTTTAAATCCGAGCTGTTTCACCGAGTCAAGCAATTGAATCACGTCACCATGAGAGGCGCCCTGATCGCCGCGCAAAAGAATGGGCGCCTCGGGTTTCTTTTTATACAGGTCTTGAAGTTGAGCCTCGATTGAGTCTCCCTGAAGATCCTCTCCACCTTCCATCACAACCTTGCCCTCTCCATCCACGGTCAGGACAACGGGATTGGATTGTGTGGATTGCGTACCGCTCTGTGCTTCGGGCAGTTCAATGGCGATGGTTGATTCGCGGGAGTTGCTCTCTTGCTGAGCCTGTTGAATCGACGAGGTGAGCAAGAAAAAGATCAGGAGAAGGAAGACGACATCGATCAGCGGGGTAAGCTCAATGGTGGCTTCTTCTCTACGACGACTGCTGGATCGAAGATTCATGAGGACGCCTCATCGTCAGAAGGTTCCACGTCATCTGATGCACCCTCGCGTTTTAACGAGAACTCGTGCGCAGGCCCCTGGTCTTTGACCACGAGCATCTCCACGGTCTTCAAGGCGAGGTCTTCGATCTCGACAGCATAGCGATCGATGAGACTCATGATGTAGCGGTGTCCAAGGAAGATGGGAATCGCCACCAGAAGGCCCGCTGCGGTGGTCAGGAGCGCCTGCCAGATGCCTGTCGCAAGCAGGCCCACATCCACGCTGGCCTGATTTTGTTCAGCCGCAAAGACGACACGCTGGAACATGCTGATCATCCCGATCACAGTACCCAGAAGACCGAGTAAGGGAGAGATCGTGGCAATGGCACCAATGGCGTTGGTGAAGCGCTCCAGAAAGAAGACCTCACGGCGCCCCACCTCTTCCATGACCTCCTTGATAAGCTCGCGGTCACGACCAGCGTAACGAATGCCAGCCCCAAGCACGGCGGCGATAGTAGATGGGTTGTTGTTGCACAGCGCCTCGGCCTCGGAGAAGCGCTCATCTTGCAGATAGCGCGAGACGATCTCGATAAACCTCGCCGGGATTACCTTGGTGCGTTGTAGATTAAACAGGCGCTCAAGAAACAGGGTCAGGCCGATCACCGAACACAGGATGATGGGGGCCATCATCCACCCACCTTTGGCGATTAAATCTATCACATCATTCATAAGAACATCACGAGGTAAAAAATTAAGACAGTATCAGGGTTCATACAGCGGTTGAAGTGATTGTGTACGAAGAGCTGACGAAGTGAGAGCAAGGAGGGAAAACAAAGCAAGTGCCTTGTACTGCTGCTGGTTTTCCGACACAGCGCTCGCTCCTTCAGACCAGTCAGCGCCCGTACACAATCACTTCAACCGCTGTAATAACGCGTGGCACCAGGCTTGCCACGCTCTTTAGGTTATACTAGCTTTTATGGGCGAAAAAACACATTCCAAATCAACACTTTATGTACTTATCGTGATCATCGCTTTAACTTTAAGCGCCTGTTCTGATGGGTGTGGCATGAACATCTCCGAGAGGTTGAGATTACGTGACCTCAAAGATTCACCCAGGGTGCGCACCTGTCGTGATACGTTTTATTACGGTCCACTCTGGGAGCAGGTTGACCGTGTGAAGGCGTATCATGAGTCTGAATGGATTGTGCAGGTATGGACAGGTAAAAGATCACACCTCGTTGAAGAAAATTACAACGCTGAATCTGGCGACTATGCATTTGATTATTCACACGAAATCTTGAAATTGGAGTCTATACTAGAAACGCATAATGTAGAGATTTTAAGCAATCAAAAAGACTGGGCGCTTGTACTCAAAGGTACACCAGAGCATATTTTGAATGTACTTGAAGAGTCATGCCAACTGCAAGCTTTTGATTTGACAGGCTTTCATTGTGATTGTGCTCCTCAAATGTGCGTTCAAGCGCGTTCCTGCGACTTGGTTCACCATTATTACACCAAATCTTTTGGGATTAGTAAGGCATGGATTCTTTGGGAAACTCAAGAGGTTGTCCCCCAATATCAGTCCACAGCAGTGATGACCTGCACAGATGACTACGATGATCAGTACATGGCACCAACAATGTCAGTTCGCACGGATTTAAGAGGATTTGAATGGCCTTATGATACATCGTCGCGCGTGAACTCGTGGAAGACGAGCCCGTGTGAGGCTCAACAATGATGGAATATACATGGCGTGCTCTTGCATTGTCTCTGACTTGAACAAGCTTCTCGTTGCGGAACTGAAACCACCACCTAACCTCTGCAGGACACATAATCATGAACATTTATCTGGATGATATTCGAACCCCCAAACAAGGCACATGGGAAATTGTGCGCACTCCTGATGAATTCAGGCAGTTAATCCAAAATACAGAGGTCATTCATAGCATTTCTTTTGATCACGATCTTGGCGAATGTGAAAGCGGCTATGACCTGATGAAATGGCTTGTCGATCAACATCTTGATGGTCACAAAGATCTCTCTGAGGTTGACGTTTACGTGCACTCAGCCAACCCCATCGGAGCCAAAAATATGCGCATGTTATGGCACAACTTCAAGAAGATGATAGGCGATTGACATGTATCGAATTGAAACGATTCAAACTACTCCAATTAGTGCTATAACATATTATAATTAAAAGATTTATTCTGTTATCTTTGTCGAAAAAAACCTGAAATTCAATGCTGGACAGAACAGTTTTGCGCTGTGTATATCACTCTGTAACAAATCAACGGGCGGGCCCTGTCATCACACAGGGCCCGCTCGTCATTTATTATGAGCACGAACACAGGGTACGTTATGACAGAGCAAAAGAGAGCGATTTCATTGACATGGGCCACAGGAGCAGCACTCTGCTTACTCCTTTCCAGCAGCTGTACGCTACTGGATTCTCCTGTAGTCACTGAAAACACTGAAACAACAGAAGATCAGGGCATTGATGCTTCACAGGATATGCCCACAACCTCGGCAGATGAGGATCTTGGCAACCCTGGCTCTGACATGACACCCGATATGCCTGCTCTTGACGCTGATATGGACGATGCAGGTACTCTGCCCGTGGATATGACAGATGATGCAGATATGTTTGTCCCCACATGTGATGTTCCCGCAGAACTCATAGCACATGACGATGAACGTGTTCAGGCAGGCTCAACCTACAGCGTGACACCACGCCTTTCACAGGGTTCCATCGTGCAGTGGAGCAAGGCGTATGGTCCCGATGAACTGAGCGTGGACACGGAGACAGGCGAAATCACCTGGCAAATCCCATCAGGAATGCCTGTGGAGAGCTTCCATGTTGGCGTTGAAGGCGTGGACTCTTGCGGCAACGTGGTGCAAGACATCTGGGTTGTCACCGTGGGAAATAACACCATTCTGCGCGTGGGATTTGATCAGAATTACACCACCATCAGGAGCGCCTTTGCCGCCGCCAATCCTGGCGATACCATTATCCTGAACGCCGGGCGTTATCAGGGCGATGACAACGACTTGAACGCCAATGGAACTCCTGTTGCTCAGCCTCCTTCAGGAACTTCCAACGCGTTTACCACTGTCATCGCAGCAGACCCCACAGATGTATCTCTTGCAAGTGCATTGTACTGGGTTGGTAAGTGGGGAGATGTACACCATATCGCCGTCAAGGGTCTCTTTGTCGATGATGGCATCGGGCTTAACACCGCCACAGATCAGGCCGCTCGCCCACACCATATCAAGTTTGTCGATGTGGGCTCAAGCGGTGGTATCTCAATCTCCAACGCGGATGATGTGCTGGTTGAGGGCTGCTATTCCTTCGGTAATAGTCGCTATAAATTAAGCACATACAAGGCAAATCGTGTAATATTTAGACGTTGTGTCACAAGGCTTGATCATGCACCACTGACTGGACAGGAGACGCCTTTTGGCTCTGCCGTGGCTTACTCCTCGGATGATGTGGTGTTCCAGAACATCATCGACATCGACTCCGACCAGTTTGATGCATACCCCATCGGCGAACTCACTGGAGCATTTGCCGTCCCCACCACCGCAGGAGCAAGTGAGCGCATCTTGTACAATCGCGCCATTGCACTAAACAACGCAACCAAACTGGGTAGCTACGATGCTACCAATGGTGCAGCAGAGGTCGAATACAGAGATATCATCGCATGGGACTTTGATCTTGTTGCGGGCCTTCCCGATCTGACACACGGTTTTGGAGAAGGTACAATGACACATATGACCGTGGGGAACATCCGCACCGAGGGCGATGTGGCTGGCATTGTCAATGGCATCTTCAACGGCTGGGGTGGTGAGCGCGACGAGGTGACTAACAGCTTCCTGAGCGATATCTCCTTGCCACTGTTTTATCAGATTGAAGCCATCTCACACAATGGACTGCACAATGTCAGCGAGTACACCTACGATGGTGCAGAACATCGCCCAGATACGTTTGTACAGGTTGATGCAAGAGAAGACGTGCTCTCTCACTTGCCACGCATCAACGCAGGCTCCGTACTTGATGGCGCTGCCAGTGATGGCGGTGTGATTGGCGCAACAGTCATGACCTTTGCTGGACGCTCTGGCACCTTCCATGGCGAGACAGGCTGGGATGTTGAGACAGGTGTGTCCATGTGGCCTTTCCCTCACGAGAAAACCATCGCCAAGTATATGGGTGCGTACCACTATGTGGGCGAGATTCAGGATGGACGCCAGGTCGACGTGAATGGCGCTCGCGGTTTTGCCGCATCGGGAGAGGTCGCTCTTGATGGAGAACCACAGACACTGACCACATACATCTGGGAATACCTCGGCACGCCCTGCCCTGCTGATATTTGCCGTGCTTCACGTTCCAATTAAAACGGAGCGTAAACTCTCAGATAGTTTTAAACGCGACATGCGTGTAAACGCATGTCGCGTTCAGAAAATAGTGACAGGTATTTAAAATCCCAACCATCTCTTAGCAATGTTGTTCTCGAGCACCACAAATAAAGTTGAGGGCAAACGCGCGGAAATAGCGCTGGGTAGCGCTTTGTGGCTCATAATCCACGATGGCATCGCGTGCGGAGGGGTCATCGTGAAGTGATAGCAATACAAGGACACGTTCATGTTGAGCAGGCCAGCTTGGTGTCTCATAGAGGTAGTGTGTAAGCTGTGTCACACTGTAATCATCACGGCGCCTTTTGAGCTGGGAGACAAACCACAAGAACCGTTCGTGTTCTGATAGGACTTTATTGGCCTCAGCGCTGACCTGTTCAACCAATCTCTTGTACTCTGTAGCGTCATTAATGTTCTTTGGGTTCATGATACTCTCTACTATGTTTGGTGATGATCTTTCATCGAGTTATTCTGTTGAATGCTCAGCACTTATGCCGCCAGGGGCAGCATGTTTGAACATTTTAATTTTCGGCAAAATATGGGGAGGTGTTGCGTCAATATCCTACATTTTCGCACATACCACTACACTTTCGATATAAAACTCATATATAACAACATGTTAAGGTGGGTTTTCTTTCTCAATAAATCGTATTTTAAGCGTCGAACAATCCCCTAAAATAGTGAATTTTTATCTAGGATGGTGGTTCTACACGGATCGTGATACAACTTTTCGGCTGGTGAACACTTATTTATAATTATGCCCCCAGTATACTTAGAACCTCACAAACGTGAGTCTTATTCATACATCCAAGGAGTTGGACTGATGAGCGCACATAAACCTGACTTTACATTGCGTATTGGAGGCGTCCCCGAACACTTCAACGCCCCATGGTATATCGCTCTTGAGGAGCAGGATTTTCAGGATCGACCCTACGATGTCTCCTGGACGGATTTTCCAGGTGGCACAGGAGCCATGTGCGCGGCGTTGACCAACAAGGAAATCGATATCGCGATCCTGCTTGCTGATGGCATTACCAAGGCCATCTTGTCAGGTCATACAGCGCGCATCATTGGCACGTATGTCGACTCACCGCTGCACTGGGGCATTCACGTACACGCAGACTCAAAATTTGAACGTCCCGAGGAGCTTGCTGGGCAACACTTTGCGATTAGTCGCCATGGTTCAGGCTCGCATCTCATGGCATTTGTGGAGGCCGAGGCCAGAGGTTGGCTCTCCAAACAACAACCTCAGTTCACGCTCGTGGGTAATATTGATGGCGCACAGGAGGCACTGGCCAACAACACGGCACAGGGATTCTTGTGGGAACGTCTGATGACACGTCATCTCATTGACTCAGGCGAGTGGCGTCAGATTGGCGTACGCCCCTCACCGTGGCCCGCATTTTTGATTGCTGCACGTCCCGAAATTATTCAGAAGCATTCAGATATTTTGCACGATATGATGCTCGTCGTGCAGCGCCGTTGCCACGAGATGAAGGCCGCTCGTGAGCGTACACGCGCCTACATCTGTCAGCGTTTTGAATTGAGTGAAGAAGATGTGGACGGCTGGCTCGATGAGACACGCTGGCGCTGTGCTCCAGAGGTCTCTGCCATGGCACTTGAAGACACCATCGAGACGCTTTATCGCGTCGGTGTCATCGAGAAACGTGCACGCGTCGAGGATCTTATCGCCACCAGTGTATGTGAACCAAGCCAGGTCCTCCCCGAGGCCATTTATGATCTCCGCGTTGCAGGCGTGCGTGATGCACTGTCACGCGCAGGTCGCGCCTTTGGCACCATGCGCTACGAGGAGCTCTCCACGCTGGGTGAGTTTGATCGTTACTATGATTATGGCACGGCCTCGTGTGAAGAGGCTGCTCGACAGCTCGGGTTGCGCGATGGTCGACAGGTGCTCGAGATTGGTAGTCGCGTCGGTGCGATTGCACGTTACATCTCACACCATCATGGTTGTCAGGTCACAGGTGTTGAAATTCAACCTGCGCTTAATGCAATGGCACGTGAGCTGACCGCGCGCTGTGGCATGAGTCGTCAGGTGCGGTTTATCACGGGAGATATTACCTCCATCCAACTTGATCGACACGCCTACGATCACTTCATCTCACTGATGGTTGTGCTCCACCTCAAGGATCGTGTCAGTGCCTGGAAAAACGTGTTTCCTGCGCTCAAATATGGCGCCACCGTGTTGATTGAAGACCTCGTCTTACTCGACTCCAACGCGCTGAGCGATGCTCACCAGGAGCTTGCCCGCGAAGTGCTGGCTGCACCAAATCTTGTGACCACAGAGCACTACATCAG
This sequence comes from uncultured Pseudomonadota bacterium, assembly GCA_950059285.1. Classification (GTDB taxonomy): domain Bacteria; phylum Myxococcota_A; class Bradymonadia; order Bradymonadales; family Bradymonadaceae; genus CATLTV01. The sequence goes on from CATLTV010000011.1 coordinate 43,343, forward strand.
CGAGCTTGAGGAAGGCGGCCTTGTGGATGTCCATGTTCAAGACCTGACAGAAGAATGGAAGGCATGGTCTGCCGAGCGTTACGAACAGTTTGTCGCAGAGAAAGAACTACACCTGAGCATTCACGGTGTGGAGGTCTTTGAATCACGATGCCTCTTTTTACAGATTATGCGCGACTTCTTTGCCGAGGGGCTTCTTGGCAGCGCACGCTTCACCGCCCGCAAACGCGGAGAACTTGAAACACATCTTGTAGAGACACGCTCCTGATTTGCTGTTAACTTTATTATATTGAAAACATCAGAACTTTAAGTTTAAATAAAAGTTTAAAATCTCAAACTTAAACACATGTGTAAGTCACTGTTTTATAAAGAAAAAATGCGACATTTGATTAATAATCAAATGTCGCATTTTTCTTTATATTATAGTTCAATCGCAGTACACAATTTCTTCGCCGTTGATGTTCACAAAGACATCTTGAATGCGTCGTTGAGAGCAGCAATCATCGACGTGTGTAAGTACGATGCGGTTCTTACCCAGAGCCAGGTGTTCCACAAGGTTCGTGGTCGAACCTTGTGGGTAGTAGGCATAGGAGTTTGCATCCACAATACCTTCGGGATGCTCATCGTTGAAGATGGTGATGCGTACGCCATCATCCACGGCAAGGATTGAAATTTCAAATGTTGTAATTTCAAAGCCAGGTCTGAGCGTAAACGTTGTCTGGAAGTAGGTGTAATCGCCACCTTTTTTACAGGCACACAGATTTGGGTCACCATCTGTAGCACCACACAATGTGGAGCGTGCATCAAAGCTGATACGGTTGTCGGTTTCGGGCATCCAACCTGCATCATTTTCAGGAGGAATGGAGGCCATCTCATAGGCGAGAGGATCGCCGTTTCTATCATACGTGAAATCCCAACATACGGGAGGACCACCCTCGTGCATTTGCCAGGGTGTGCTACCTCCATCGAGACAAGGTGTACAACCCTCGTCGATCTCACCATCGCAGTCGTTATCAAGCCCATCGCACAGCTCGTCCATCAGGCAGTTATTACACCCCTCATCGACCTCGCCGTCACAATCGTTGTCAATTTCATCCCCACAAACCTCACCAATTGGTACGACCGAGCCTTCACACGATCCCCACTCCTCGCCTGCACATTCACGCGAGCCATCCTTACATGCACCCACGCCACGTGTCTCGGGAGGCCCGCCGTAACAATCACCAAATGCTGAATCACAGAGGCAATATTCATCGATATCGCCATCACAGTCATTGTCCACGCCATCGCCACACATTTCGGCGGCGTCCGCAGGCACACCACATCCACCACAAGGTGCCGAGACTTGCTCATCAATGGCCCCATCGCAGTTATCATCCTCGCCATTACATACTTCAGGTGCAGGCAACACAAAGTCCTGGCATTCGCTCCATGTCCCGTTTTGACAAATCTGACTACCTGCCTTACACGACCCCTTGCCCGCTATACCCGCAGGCCCTGGATAACAGGGGCGAACCTCCTGTTCGATAACACACACGCAGCCATTATCCGCGCCACCACTGCAATCATTATCCAGGTTATCATCACAAATTTCAGTCGCGCCAGGATGTATATCAGCCATACCATCGTGACAGTCCGTGCCACCCTGACAGTTGGCATAGTAGCCATCGCCATCAAGATCTTCACAGGTTGGGTCTTGCTCAGGCGGAATGATAGGAATACTCACCGGCTGCTCAAAACCAGCATCGGCGCTGGCATCTGTGCTAGAATCTCCTCCTGCATCAGCGGTATCACCTTCCATATCAGACAACACAGGCGACATGTCCAACCTGTCTTGTGACAACATGTCGGAATTTTTTGCATTGGAGGTCTGGTTATTTGTGGTCGTGGTATCATCGCATCCCACATTAAACAGGAGGGAGGCAATAAGTATCGGAAGCGCATGGCGTAGTGTTCGATTCATAAAGACACCTTATTGTGGAGAAAGGACCAACACATTCCTAGTTAAACGTGCTTCTCTTCAGTTTTATCATGCACGTTTGGAAAATAAAAGTGAAAGAAATACAAGGATTTAAAAACACACGTATATCTCTAACAAATCTATCCGACGCATTTTGACCCCGAGCAGCATTCTAAGACATGGAGATCGTATGAGCACAGAAGAATACGATGACGAGTGGACACCCATCACCAAAGAAGAATGTACAACACTATTTGAACGTGAGGTAGCACTACTTTGCCCCGATGCTCTTGAGCTACTTGAAAAGCATGGCACAACACTTACATCATATGTCGTGGAACGATTTCCAGACGTATACGAGTCTGTTTATGTCGTCGCAAGGTTTGAGCACACAGTCCTCTATTTTGACGATGTGGAAGATGAGTGGGGTACGGGCGCTGTAGATGATGATGGAATCATTCGCAGACGAGGATTTTATGACTCATTTTGGATCGCCTTGAATGTACTTGAGCGAGATGCCAATACCTACTATGCAAAGCGGTAAAACCTGTCTGGTTGTAACATTTTCAAGAGCGTTGAGAGGTAAATTATTTATTATACATAATTCTTTAAATACTCTTCTTTCTTAAAAATCTTAGAGGGTGTTAACAGTGTTCAAAAAATCAGGTCATGCACATCACAACCTTCCAATAAGGCGAGCGACGACAAATTTTTGTATAGCCTTTCAATACGACGAAATTGCTTGACCCATGAATAACTTAAGTCAGGTCAGAGGTTATGCATAAGAGGCGAAACGAGGAATTTGACGGAGCATTTGCAACAAAAACCTACAGAGATGAACGAAGCAACAGCGAGAGGAAGTAGGGCTATCACAAGTGAGCTTGCGAACTTGGGACGGCCTACTGATCTCGAGTGAAGTGTATCAAGCGTAGTGAATGAAACTCCAGAGGTTTTTGGTGAGCCTTGTGAGAGTAAGCAGGGCTATCACAAGTGAGCTTGCGAACTTGGGACGGCCTGCTGATCTCGAGCAAAATGCAACAAACAAAACAACGCATAAAAGAGCCTCTTGCACGCCTGAAACTTTACTCTACGCTCTTTTGTGTACCTGAAACGTCTCATGCTTTTGAAATGAAACGACAAAACTGTCAACATCCTCTTAATAGCCTTCTGGGCTGATCAATCTGGCATCGATCTCAAAAGGAGATCCTTTTCGAGGCTCTGCGTAGTGATTAAATCGCAACCCTTTTTGATGATTTTTGAAATACATGTATATCTCGTATGATTTCAAATCATCTTCAATACCTTTAGCGGTCTCCTTTGTAGAGCTCCAAATGGTATTTGCTATTTGGATACTTAAATCTTTTTGTAGAGGGTAGTAAGTAATGACAGACATGTCTCTGGGTGAAAGACTGCAATCAATGTAAAAACTTGGCGTAAAGTAATTGTATAATAAAGGTTTGTAGGAATAGGCTCCACACTCGTATAGATCCAGCACATTGGAATCAGGTGTCAAACCTCCAATTCCCACATAAATAGTTTCATTATCATCAAAGAAGTATTGTTGGACATCTTTCACAGACGAGTGCATGGCATTTCGTCTACGGATAAACTCATTATCTAGCCAAATTCGACCGTGAATATCTTTCTTACGGATCACTTCCTCATGATACGTGTCCAGCTCATCTCTTTGTGTATACGAATGTAAAACAACCCACTTATATTTGGAATCAACCCAATCAAGCGTTGAAGCATCAAGTTCTTCTGTGTTGAAGCTATCTGTTAACTCAAAGGACTCAGGTTCCCTATCTTTGCTATTCTGCTCTGCTGATACACATGCCATATTGACGAAAATAATCAACAGCATACTTACCCAACCTGCCTTCATCATGATGTCTCCCATCTAAGCTTCATATTCTCTACAACCTAAGAGGTAGTTTCAAACCTCTCCCGTCGGGTGATTGTGAGGGGTAATCTCGGCGTTTTTTGTAATCAGAGCCGCTCGCGATGACGCTGTCACAGTTTCAGGCCCTTCTCCTGGAGCTTACAGGCTCCTCACTGCTCCTCCTCGGTCTTGGTTTTGAAACCACCTCTAAATCATAACCTCTTATATTAATAATTGATACGATGCAGGCTTTTAATAACTTTACCCAAGACCAAGTCAAGCCATCTATGGTTTAGACAACCATCTACTCTTTTCGTTCCCTCTGAACTATTCAACATGGATTTGAGTTGGTCCACATTATGTGCTTTGTCGACTTCTAAAATTGTGATGAGTGGCACATAAACACCCTCTTTGTAGCAGGAAAGTAGTTGCTCCACACCATAGCTATCAATGTACGGACTCATCGCCAATACACTGCGTCTGACCTATCTTGTTATTTGATCAACTCGGACGCCAGCTTGTCGCCCAAAATGAACCTTGTCGCATTGAATCTTCATATATGCATCGTGTTTCTAAGAAGATAAACTTCAGGAAAAAGCTCCAAAAACGAAAGCACTATCTGCATTCAGGGACTTTATAATTGGAAAAACCCTCCTGAAGCCTTGAATACGAGTGCCATCCATACAAAGCACCGACTTGAGGGGACGATAGTCATGACCATGAATAAGAAGTAAGTTAATCATGGTCATAGCTATCGTCCCCCTTTTTTGCTCAAAAATCGACCTCTCAAATCGCCCCAGAATCGACTCTTTGACCATACCCCACACACAAGTATATCTTTGGGAATAACAGCCCTTATGTCGCAAGCACGTTGCTTGTGCATAAACAGGCAGTTTGAGAATCTGGTAGAACTGATGAGACAAGAGCCACTTACATCGCTCGAACTGCCTCAATCTCAGCATTCATGCGCCTCGGAGCTTTTATATTAACCTTACCCCTTTTTGGGAATGCATCCGGACACTTATATATAGTGAAAATAACCCATAAAAACCTGTCTTGGATTTAATAAAGGCTTACAATCAAAATAAGAAATATTTAAGTGCGTATTATTTCTTGTGCTTATGAATTTTAATGACTTTAAATTATTACAATTAAATATTCTATCGATGGATTTTTCTGTTAATAAATTATCATCTAATGTTAAATGTGTTACAGAATTGAGGTCTAAATTTCCTAGGATGCGTTCAACATCGCTATCTGATAATGACATGTCATCTAGCTGTAAAACTTCTAAATTTCGAAAAATATCACCTTCAGTTGAGATAATACAAGATTTATCATTACCTTGTAAAGTGATAGACTTTAAATATGAATAATTTTCAATGTAAGAACTTAATTCGTCTTTTATGTTTAAATAAGATAATCCTACGTGCTCGATATCAGCTAGTGATTTTAATATCAGTGACAAACTAATATCATCGATTTTACAGCAAGAGATATCGAGCAATTTTACATTATTTAAATCAACATTACTACTTACTCTTATAGTTTGGTTCACAACAGATAAATTAGTTAATTTATGAACAATAAAGTCAAAATTGACATCAATATTTTTTGTACTTTTAGTACTTAAGTTTTGAATTTCATTTCCATCTAATAAGTCTGATAATTTAGTTAGTTCATTAAATCTACAAAAATCAATATTTAATGAATTTATCTTACTATTATGAAGATAATTATTTATTTTATATTTATCTATGTTATATCCTAATGCAGATATAGTTTTTAATTCAATCAATGTATTTAAGATGTTTATAAGATCTCTACTGACAAATTTAGAATATTCAAAGCGTATGGATTTAATAATGTTTTGATTTTGTTTTAGTATAATACTCTCAATATCATTATCGACATGCACACCTGAAATATTGATTTTTTCTAAAGCTGAAAATGGATTGTCTGTACTTAATGGAAGTGAACTATTATTGCCATTACCACTAATATAAAGGACATTTATATTTGACGCATTGAAGTTAAAAAATGGATTTAAACTAGGTGTTATTTTTAATCCTATATTATTAAATTGAGACAAGAATTCAAAATTTTGTTGATTATGCGGATAATAAACAGGAACAAAAGCTTTGTTTGCTTGATGAAAGGCTCTAAACATATCTTCTGTAGAAATAAATATTTCTGCATCTTTAGTTAAAAGAGCATTGTTTCTATCATGTTCAACAATATGTTGTACAAGTGCAGGCTCAAACATATTAATGATAGATGAGGTATTATTTACTAACATCTGTAAATCCTGATCTCATATGGTTAAGAAGTTATTCAGTTTTCAATTTTGTCATTCTATTACTAAATTTGATGTTTGGAGGTGTGTATGACAGATAAATTCCATTTAGATGATTATCTATAATATTTTTTATACTATTATCTTTTACTGTCATATCAATATAAGGTTTAAATAAGTATATGTCGTGATTTTGACATGCGGCTCTATAGAACTTACCTAAAAATGTCAACCAGCTACTTGTTTTTTTCATTCCACTCCACAGGTCTTTGCGCGTTAAAGTGATTATTTCGTGCTGTTTTATATGCATCTTCTATTCGAACTGGAGTTGTCACACCAGCATTAGGAACCAAAACCAATTGTATACGGCGTATTAAGTCAAATGAGTTCTCTTCATAGCTACCGTCAGGAGCACCTAATCTATTTATTTTCTGTAAGCGTTCAGCAGGTTGACGAAAGAATGCGCCTCAAACCAGTTGCGGAGGATGCTGCCCAAGTCGAAATGAGGC
>CATLTV010000012.1 GCA_950059285.1 uncultured Pseudomonadota bacterium
CTTGACTTAAGTTATTAACAAATCAAGAAATTTTGTCGTAATTAAAGGCTACACAAAAAATTTGTCGTCGCTCGCCTTGTTGGAGCGTAGTGACTTGCGTGGCTGGACTTTTGAACACTGTCAACACCCTCTTAAACACCCAACTCTACAGGTAATTACACCACAACAACCAGAGTAACTATGCCTTGACTCATATCAGGTTGCATAAATGGACAAGAGGCGAATATGTTTATACATAAACATATTCGCCTCTTGTCCATTTATACTCGTATTTTAAAACTCTCCAAAAAGATTAGCTCGTTTGCCCAAGTCGAACCAGTCGACCAGGTTGAAGACCTGTCAGCTCATCGTCTTCAATCACAACTTTACCGCTAACAATGGTGGCCTTGTAGCCCTTGGCACGTTGCATTAATCGACGACCTCCAGCGGGGAGGTCAGCCTTAATGTAAGGAGCAAACAGACGCAGGTTCTCATAATCAATCACGTTGATGTCGGCTTTTTTACCGACCTTGATTTCACCACGGTCATGGAATCCCACAAAGTTGGCGATGTCATGGGTCATCATCTTGACGACATCTTCAAGCCCAAGCTTTGGACCTCGTGAGCGATCGCGTGTCCAGTGCACGATCATGTATGTGGGGAAACTTGCATCACACACAGTGCCCACATGCGCACCACCATCGCTCAATCCTGGAAGCGAGTAGGGATGTGTAATCATGGTGTGTACGTTGTCGAGGTTCTGCTCAAGATAATTGTATAGCGGGAAGTAGAGCAGCTCCTTGCCATCACGCGCGAGCATGCTGTCGTAGATGACTTCAAGGAACGACACCTCTCGTTGCATCGCCTCGTAGTAGAGTGATTTTGTGTAGTCAGGCTCGTAATCAAACTCATCGCCGATGCGATAGAGACGCATGGCGATGAAGTCGATATGTGCCAGAAACTCATCTGCGAGCGCGGGGAGGGCGGAGCCATCACCTGACACCTTCTCGGATTCTTCGGTCAGAAGCTGTGCCTTGAACTCGGGGTCACGCATGATCTTGACGCGTTCCTCAAGTGAGAGGTGTGATATTTTCTTGTAGCTTGGAAAACCCATAAACGGATGGAAGGTCGCTTGTAGACCAAGCAATACACCGATGCCACGCGCCGCGACCTGACCATACAGAGGCTTGCCCTGTTCCTGAGCTTGCTCAATGCGCTCAAAGATCCTGCGCCACTGATCTGTGTCCTGGTCGCGTTGAAGCACAGAGATGCTCATCGGATGCCCGTGGGCTGCGTCCATCATCTTTTCAAAGATGTCAAACTCCTGCTCAAATCTTGACCGTGCAATGTTAAGATCAAAATCACTGACCCCCTGTAACACCCCGTGATTCAAGTCTTTAAAGGCATCAGCGATACCGCAAAGTTCACGCGCGTCGGCCTCACTTGCAGGTGTCGCTGAACCATCCGCTGCGAGGTGGTTATCTGAACGCCCCGTACTAAAACCGACGGCCCCTACCTCAAGCGCCTCCCGAACAAGCGCCCTCATCTGGGCAATCTCTTCATCGGTCGCAGGCTCATTGGCCACGGCACGATCACCCATCACGTAGACACGCAACGGATCGTGTGTGGCTTGCACCGCAAAATCTATTGTGTGAGGAAAGCTATCAATCGCATCCATGTATTCGGGAAGTGACTCCCACTCCCAGGTCAAACCCTCGGCAAGCGCCGTGCCAGGAATGTCCTCAACCCCTTCCATCAGGGCAATGAGACGATCTCTGTCAGATTCACGCACGGGCGCAAATCCCACGCCACAACTCCCCATCACAGCAGTCGTCACACCATGATAACAGCTTGGCTCAAGCTTGGAATCCCACGAGATCTGACCATCATAGTGTGTGTGAATATCCACAAAGCCAGGCGTCACAAGGTGACCGCTGGCGTCAATCACCCTCTCTGCATCAGCCTCACACGCACCAACCTCCACAATTACACCATCCTTGATACCCACATTGGTATCTCGACGTGGTGCTCCTGTCCCATCAATCAGCGTTCCATTGATAATCTTGATATCAAACTGTGCCATGGTCTTTTGTCCTCTTAACGCATTGTATAATAAGCTCTTATAGCCTGTGGGTTGTGCGCACAATATAACACAGGGATAAAAATTTACCAAACGGTAAATTTTTATCCCTGCGCAGCTTCTAGAGAAGGTTGACAGTGTTCAAAAGTCCAGCCATGCAAGTCACCACGTTCCAATAAGCCGAGCGTGAGCGAGAGAAAGCAGAGCTATCACCTGTTCGCGGTGCTCGAGAGCAGTAAAGCCAAGGAACCTCGCAAGCTCGTTTCCAAGCGCTTTACTTACTCTCGCACTCTCGCTTGCGAACTTGTGACGGTCTACTGATCTCGAGCAAAATGTAGGAAGAAAAACAACGCATAAAAGCACCCCTTACACGCCTGAAACCTCACTCTACACTCTTTTTATGTACCTAAAGTGTCTCATGCTTTTGAAATGAATAAGAAAAACTGTCACCCCACTCTTAACACAGACGAAATTGAAGCTTGAGGTTAGCCATGGTCACAATGTCTCTTGTCGGTTGAATCGAGGTCCAGACGTGGGGGCGTATCAGGCGAGCGTTGATGTATGTGCCCGAAGTCGATTGCCTGTCGACAATGTAAATGCGGTCCCTGTATTTCATGACGCTGCCATGCCATCGACCAATGCTAAGGGACTGCACCCACAGGTGCTCCTCTTCACCCATCAACTCACGACCTCGACCTATGTGCATCATATCGCCCACACGCCTTAGCGCCACGCTCGCAGGAGCCTCGGGTACATCCACAAGCTGCCGCTCTTGCACATCGTTATAATGCACGCGATCCTGATAAGGACGCGTGCTTAATCTGACCTCAAGGGTATGATCTACCTGCTTTTGATTGGATGCATACATACAATAAGCATACGATTTCTTTACCGTACTAAATACATGTAAGTGACTTATTTTATTTAAATTTTCAAGTATTTTGTCGTGCCATCGTTCTGCCACAGGACCACACTGCCTGATCATCACATACTCTATATGCTCGAGCGTGTGAATGTCTGCAAGAAGACCCATCATCATCGCCTCAAGCACCTGTGAATCACGATCATCACCCCCCGAATTGGACCGCTCCAGTGCGCCCCAGTACTCCATACGTTGTACATTTTGAATGTGTTTTGTACTGAACCAACGCGTAGATGGGAGCTTGAAATACTTGAGCACCTCTGCACTGAGCGAGATCGACCTGAGATCCCGAAGCTCAAGGTCCTGTATCACACGACCAAGCGAGGGCTTTTTCTGGTCCACCCAGGGTGCAGCGTGAATCACATCTGGTCGAAGCTCCAGATGGGCACATAACATCAAACGCTCGGGCTCCTGCTTCAAAATATCAGGCATCTCTTCTTGCCTTAATATCGCCTGAAACACCTCATCAGGCACGCTAAACAACTCAAAGTCAGGATCTCGTCGCGCCTGCATTTGCCGCACGCTCCAGATCTGATCCTCGTTTAAGTGCGCGCCCACCGTCCAGCTCGAGTCGAGGAGCCACGCATGCCAGCGATCCTTGGTCAGAACATGCTCTGATAATACGCTCCTCAACTCTCCAAACATGCTCTCATTCCTTCACATAATCTCTTGCCAACACATCACACAACGCCCTTGCAACCTCTTCATATGCAGAGCCCTTGCGCAACGCCATCACCACACGCCGCGAGGGCGCAGGCTCCTCGAGCGACAAAATTTGAAGCTGACCAGCCCTGTTCTCAAGATCCAGCGCCATTTGCGGCAGTAACGTCACTCCTCGCCCGGAAGCAACCACCTGCACCAAGGTCGCAAGGCTCGTGGCTCGATAGCTTCCTTCTTCGATGGAAGAACGGGCACAAAACTCCAACGCCTGATCACGAAAACAATGTCCCTCTTCAAGGAGGTACATACCTTCCTTGAGCTCCATCAGCTCGTGTGCCGAGATTGTACGACCCTCATCAACGCCTCTGGCAAGTTCATGATCCTTGCTCACGGCCACATAAAACTTATCTCTCCACAGATCAAAAACCTCAAACGATTCAAGCTCATCCACCCACGCAAGAATGGCCACATCGATCGTGTTATGTTCAAGTTGCCTCAGTAGTTCAAGCGTCTTGTACTCGTGCCAGAAGAACTTCATCTCGGGATAATGTGCATGAAACAACGGGCCAAGATCGGGCAATACATAGGGGGCCATCGTCGGGATAAGGCCTATGTGAAGCTCACTTTTAAACGGGTCTGACTGCCTTTGTTGTGCCTCCAGTTCATCGGCAAGCTCAAGAATTTTACGCGCTTGCGCCACAAAATCCTCGCCCTGCCGGGTCACACGCACGCTCCTCCTGGTGCGCTCAAACAAGGTCACGCCAAGAAAAGCTTCAACCTGCGCAACCTGTGCGCTAAGCGATGGCTGTGATACGGCGCACTCCTCGGCAGCCTGCCTGAAATTCAAACATTTATATACACTTACAATATACTGAAGTTGTCTGAGTGTAAATGAGTGGGACCACATAAATCGTCTTCCTTCGTCCTGAATGTGCAGTGCACCACAGTTGATAAGGGCACACGTTGAAGTTTCATTTGATAACATTAAACTATCAAAGTAAACCAAAACATGTATTTGAACTATCACTGTGGCATCCTTATGTTGTTTCACATGAGCCGCTCTCACCTCGTGAGGCACACACATTGACACGATAAAACAACACACTCGGAGAGGAATATATGACCACGCAACATGATAACAAACGCCCTACACTGACCACCGCATCTGGTGCAGCCGTCTCCACAAACCAGCTCTCTCAAACCGCAGGACCACAGGGACCAGTCCTCATCCAGGACCATCACCTGATTGAAAAGCTCGCAAGGTTCAACCGCGAGCGCATCCCTGAGCGCATTGTCCACGCCGTGGGTAGTGGTGCTTTTGGTGAGTTCGTCGTCACAAACCCTGACGTCTCCAAATGGACAAAACAAAAGCTGTTCTCTGAAAAAGGTAAAAAGACGCGCGTGCTCGCACGCTTCTCCACTGTGGCTGGCTCCAAAGGTGCTCCAGATACGGCGCGTGACCCGAGGGGATTTGCGCTCAAGTTTTACACCGAGGATGGAAACTGGGATCTTGTCGGAAACAATACTCCCATCTTCTTTATCCGCGATGGCATCAAGTTCCCCGACTTCATTCACTCCCAGAAATACGACCCTTACACCAACGACCAGGAGCCCGATAACATCTGGGACTTCTTCTCTCACTCTCCTGAAGCAACCCACCAGTTTACATGGCTCTTTGGCGACCGAGGCACACCCGCAAGTCTTCGCCATATGGACGGATTTGGTTCACATACATTCCAGTGGATCAACGCCGAAGGGGAGCGCTTCTGGGTCAAGTTCCACTTCAAAACAAACCAGGGCATCAAGTGCTTTACTGCAGAAGAAGCTGCAAAAGCTGGCGGTGAAAACCCACAACATCACCAGAAAGATCTCTACAACGCGATCGAGTCTGGCGACTATCCTTCATGGACACTCAAGGTCCAGGTCATGCCCGAAGCCGATGCTGCAACCTATCGCTTCAACCCATTTGACCTGACCAAGGTGTGGCCTTACGAAGATTATCCCCTGATTGAAATTGGTGAGATGACACTCAACGAGACGCCTGACAACTACTTTGCGAGCATTGAGCAGGCCGCCTTTGACCCAGCACACTTCGTGCCTGGCATTGGCCCCTCACCTGACCGTATGTTGCAAGCTCGTCTCTTTGCCTATGGCGACGCACACCGCTACCGTCTTGGCATCAACCACACGCTCTTGCCCGTCAATACACCCCAGGGCATGGAGCATGGCGAGCAGAACTATGCACGTGATGGCTTCATGAGAACTGGCTCAAATGGTGGACGTAGCAAAAACTACGAGCCAAACAGTTACAATGGTCCCGTACAGACCGATGAGCACTCCAACGCACAGGTCGATGCACAAGGCCCAAGTGGTCACTACAACCAGCCCCTGCACAAGGATGATGATGACTTCGTCCAGGCAGGTAATCTCTACAGGCTTCAGGACGCCGACGCTCAAGCTCGCCTTGTCAACAACATCGCGTCAAGCCTCGCGCACGTCTCTCGAGAAGATGTCATTGAGCGTAGCATTGGCCACTTTACCAAGGCTGACAGCGAGTTTGGTGCACGCATTAAAGCACGTCTTGAAGAGATTCGCGGCTAAAAAACTCGCTCTGGAGCAGATCAGGACCTTATAAACCAATAAGGTCCTGCTGATTAGAATTTTCATAAAAATATCAAGGACATATACATGTTACATACAACTCAAAATACAGAAGCAGAGGTCATGGGAAGAGAGTTGCATGAGCTTCTCTCCAGAGCTTTTGAAGCAGCCCGCAACAACCAGACAGCATTACTTGCAGCCCTGCTTGAAGCAGGCATGTCAGCCGATCTAAAAAATGGGCGTGGCGATTCATTGCTCATGCTCGCGGCGTACCATGGACAGGAAGACGCGGCGCGTCTGCTGCTTGAGCATGGGGCCAACCCCAATGACATCAATGATAAGGGGCAGTCCATTCTTGCAGGCGCCTCGTTCAAGGGAGAGTCCGCCATTGTGAAGCTGCTTGTTGAACAGGGCGCTGATGTAGATATGGCAGATCGAGGCGGCGTGACACCGCTGATGATGGCAGCGATGTTCAACCGCCGTGAAGCTGTGCAAATGCTCCTCAAACATGGCGCACGCATCGACCGTACAGATGCCAATGGACTGAGCGCACTGGATCACGCGCGTACCATGAACGCAACTGATACTCTGGCATTGCTCACATCACAATTATGAGTTTCAACGAGCGTGAACAAAAGGAGGGCGGCCAAAATCTTCGATTTTGGCCGCCCTCCTTTTGTTCACTGTAAAAGTTTTACACCACTGAACAAATCATCAGTAATGTGCGTATTTAACCTTCTCGTGATGACGAGATAAGATAGACGCTATCTTCGCTTCCACACCAGGCCATGAGATCGCTTAAACCTTTGATCCATTTGGGTAAAAGGTTATCTCTGTCCTCTGTTCTTTCGCTGTGAACCAGAATAAGTTCCTGAGACTGTTCAAGCGCTACCACGCGTGTGGTGCCACGGCGTTTTTTAAAGCGTTGCAAGAGCTCAAGCAGCGTGTCTCCCGTGTCAGGGACAGGCATCACCACCACACCACCTTTTTTACCCATCAGATGATCGAGGTGATCGCACACAGCCTGAAGGTCTGTGCCTTCCTCACTTCCCACGAGCACCACGTCACGCTTCTTTTTGCGATCCAGGCTGTCAAGGCTTGAGGCCTTGATTTGCTCGGTTTTAAGCGCCTTTGAGAGCTTTTCTGTCTGGTGCAGTGATACGCGATTGAACCTCTCACTGGCTCGCGACTGCGCTGACTTCTTGGTGGCACCTGAAGCTTTTGATGCCTTGCGTGTGCTTGTGTCCTGAACGCGGCCATCGTTGCCGATGCGCTCCTCAGCAACCTCGATATCACCTTGATGTTCAAGCTCTTTTCTTAACTTTGATACGGTGGGGGCGCTCACCGAGCAGAGCTCAGCGACCTTACGATCCGAGTAACGAACCCACTCGCTGTCCTGGAGCGCACGCATCACAGCAAGTCGTTTATCCTCGTTGGTACGACGCAATCCGTGCTTTGCGTTGACGCCAAGCGATAGACGAATGGCGTCTCTGAGCTCGCCGCGCTTCAAATCAACCTGAAACTTGTTCAGGCCAGCCTTACGCGCTGCGCGCATTCTGTGGAAACCATCAGCGAGCCACTTTCGTTTACCATCATCAAAGACAACCAGCGCAGGCCATGGCTCACCGTCCTGGTCAAGGACCAGTCCGCTGACAGGCTCCAGTGTCATTCTTTCGGCATAGTCCTCAAGCGCATCCACATTGAATTCCACACGCGATTGTGTGCCACCGTCCACGGACAAATCGGACAGCTCAATCAGGTCCCACGCCGTATGTGCCCTTCGGGTACGCGCCTGCGGCGCATGTCCTGCGCTGTTGGTGAGCGTCTTATCGATGCTCGCAGGTTTGCTTGCTGCATCTGCGGCAAAACCACTGGATCGTCGCTGCCTTGCAGGGCGAGGATGACTGGTCTGGGACTTCTTCTTCAAAAACTTTTTGCTGCTCATGCTATCTCCTCTTGCTCATCGTCATCCTGTGTTACACCAAGCTCAACCTCGTAGAGACGGGTCATGAGCTCATCACAAAGCGCTGAAAACGCACGCGAACCTGCGCTTTGTGACTGGTACACAGAGACGGGCTCTTGAGCCGCATAAGCCTCTGCAATCGAGATGTTTTTCGGAATACTCATTGTCGTGGGTCGCGCATAATAACGCTCCCTTAATTCACGCATCATCTCGCGGGCAAGCACGGTGTTTTCGTCAAAGCAAGGGAGGCTTGCAAGGACCCTGCACATCGGGTTGAGCTCACGAAGTTCATCCACAGTGGAGATCATACGATCAAGTCCGTTGATCGCCGCCTGATGAAGCTGCACGGGGAACAGCAGGTGTGTCGCCGCCACGATTGCATTCTTCTGCAACACGCCAAGCGTGGGCTGACAATCAATCAGGATCATGTCATATTCAGGCATCACATCATGCAACAGTTTACGCAACACGGTGCTGGAGACGGCAAACGAAGAGATGCGCTCGGCTGCCTCTTCAAGCTCTTCACCACTTGGCATCAAATCAAAGCCAAAGGGCGTGCGCCAGATATCAAGATCAAGACCTGCCTGTGCTTCAGCTCCTCCTTTTTTCAGGGTGCGCACAGCATCCACATAATGCTCGGCGTTAATCTGGCCGCCCACATGAATGGTGGCATCCGCCTGCGGATCAAGATCCACAAGCAACACAGCATGTCCCTTCTTGGCAAACTCATACGCGAGGTTCACTGAACATGTTGTCTTGCCCGTCCCACCTTTCTGAGAGGCCACCGCAAAGACAAGCGCCTGTTCACCAAAGACACCCGAGCGCTGCAAGGGGAAGAACTCAACGTTTTCCTCCTCATCAAACTCTTCCTCGTCATCCTGCACATGTGCGGGGCTGACCCTGTCAAGAATGCCCGCCATGCGCATCGCATGACTACAGGCATCTTCCAGTGTAAGACCAAAGTACTCGGCCTGGCTCTGATAATGGTCCGCTTTCTTGACCTCACCTCTCCAAACCTTGGATATCGTGGCGCGATCAATCTCAAGCGCCTCTGCGAGCATATCCTGTGTAAGCTGCTCACGCGTGGCGAGTGAGCGCAGTAAATCCCCCAACGCAATACGTTGTTTTTTATTAAGTTTCATATATTTAGCCTTCCTTGGCATGCACTCCTTGCACGATCAATCACCGCGCAAATTCATGCTGTCTCTGTGGAGTTCAGGACGAACGTGTACAGGATCGACTTGGCTTTATAAAAACAACACTCCTGTACAACTGTGGCTAAACGTAACAAAAAATAAGGAGAAGGAAAGTGTGTTTTTTCCCAAATGGGAAAAAACACACTTTCCTTCTCCTTATTTTTGCTCAAATGAGAAATTCAAGCACGACGATTCACGCGCAGATTACTTGTCCTTCTTGGCAGGACGACCTCTCTTACGCTTGGGTGCAGGTTTTGTCTCCTTCTTGGGAGCAGGAGCGCTGGCCTCAACCTTGTCGAGCTCCTCAAGACACTTCTCAACCCACTCGGAGCGCATCTCAATGTAACGTGTGGACCAATCAAGGCCCATGTTTTCAAAGGCGTTGAGTTCGCTGGTGTCATCTTTTTCAAGATCAGCTCGAAGGTCCGAGATACGTGCACGCTCCTGCTCAAGCAGGGCGCGAATGATCTCGGGACTTGTGTGCTCACCAAAAGTGACACGCAGCGCAATCTCATCACGCATGCTGGTGGTCCCTGGTGGTTTCCTGAGCCAGCGCGCCAGCTCCTCCTCACCTTCAGGCGTAAGGGTGTAAATCTTTTTCGTGGGGCCTACGTCACGCTCTTCCTGGTGACGGTTCACTAGATCTTGCTCGTAAAGTTTTTTGAGCGCTGGATAAATCTGTCCGTAGGACTCGTTCCAGAACAGGAACCTGGCCCTCTCAAACATACGGCTGATATCGTAACCTGACTTGCTCGTCTGCGCGACGAGACCTAACACTGCGAATGGTGATCGTGAACGACGACCCATAATCTACCTCGTGGTCTTCTAATTGTTGTGCCTGAAGTATACATCATCACGGATAAACCTGCGCAGGTGCGCAATCCCCTCTTCCACACCTGTTGTATTCAATGCCCCTCAACTCACTGACTACACTACACATCCATCTGAAAAATCATTCAAAGTCATGCATTTAAATGCTATAACCTTGTATACTCCATATTCACTATATCCATAGTATGAATGCTCCCATGCAAGACACTCACACCCATTTTTCTCTCCCACACATTGCCCTGATTTCCGCGCGCCTCCCCTCAGATGGCACAAGCAATAATGTGAAATTGGAAAGTGCTTTTATAACTAAGTTCAAAACCGAACGCAGAGTCATAAGATAAGAGCGAACTGTATACCTATAACCTCCTGATACAGGACCTTGTTCACGCTCATCAGTATGTCTTTGAGTTCACACTTAAAATTAGCTCTTATGGGCTTTCCTAACTCTACAAAATAAAAAAGGATTGAATCTTTATGGATTCAATCCCCTGTGATCAACATCTTCAACGGAAGTCTGTAAACTCCCGTATCGTCACTGAATTTGTTTAACTTTTGAAGTCTTTTTGTGCTTTTTTGAACGATGTTTGGAACCAGGGGCAGCATTGGCTCTCCACACCCATCCATAACACTCTATCATCCTTAACGTATTTAATGGATCTTGCAAACTATTTATGTGCTTTTATTTTAACTTTAGCATCCGTCACACTGTACGTTTACCACACAGAAACACCTCTAAAATAAAATATTATCAATGAGTTATAGTGTGTTTGTCTGGAAAATTTACACACCATCATGAGGGCTCCAGTTTTGACAACATACGCTCCACATCTACATATGCACGCTCCATACGCACGTCCTGATGCGTCACAAACCTGACCCAGTGCTTATCAATCGTGGAGAGCAACACGCCTTCCTGCTTACATGTCGCCTTGAACTTGGCTGCATCATGCATCTTCGCCAGTACAATATTCGTCTCGGGCTCCTGAACCTCAATACACAGGCTGCTTTGCTCTAACAGCTTTGCAAGCGTCCTGGCATGTGTATGGTCTGCACGCAATGCATCACCACGATGATGCCTCACTGCATACAATCCTGCCGCTGCAATATATCCTGCCTGCCTCACCCCTCCGCCAAGCCTCTTTCTAAACCACCTCGCCTGTCGGATCATCTCTCTGTTGCCCAACAACACGGACCCCATGGGCGCGCCAAGACCTTTTGATAAACATACAGAGATACTATCAAATCGCTTGCCATACTCCACGCTGTCTTCGCCAAGTTTTGCAAGTCGGTTCCAGACACGCGCACCATCAAGATGAAAGCTCACATTGTGCTTACGCGCATATGCCGAAAGCTCCTCAAGCGTGGACGTATCCCACACAGTACCTCCACCACGGTTGCTCGTGTCCTCCACAGCTACCATCGCTGTAGGGGTCAAATGTACATCGGTATCATCGCGCAACCTCTCCTGAACCTGTTCCAGTGTAAAGTGACCTGGCTTCTCGGCATGATGAATGAGGTTCACCTGCACACCCGAGTTGGCCGCAAGCCCACCCGCCTCATAGTGATAGATATGACAGAGGTCCGAACATATCACCTCCTGACCTGGTCGCGTCTGAGCCATCACTGCAAGTTGGTTGCTCATTGTGCCTGATACACAGAATAAACCTGCCTCCTGACCAAAGAGCGCTGCTACCTCCTGCTCAAGTTCAATCACCGTGGGGTCTTCCTGGTAGACATCATCACCGACACGCGCAGACATCATCGCTTGAAGCATGTCAGCCGTTGGCTTTGTCACTGTATCACTACGAAAATCAAGAATAGTATCAGTCATTTAGAAACCTTACGTAAAAATACAGGTGAGAGCAGAGGTCAAGAAAACTTGTTTTTTTGACCTCTGCTCTCACCTGTCACCGTGTGTGTTCACGACACATCACAACTTGAGAAAACATATCCATACAACGGAATCTAGAGCATTATGGAGAAGGAGCTGTTGGAAGAAAAGCGAAGGAGAAAGGAGTGAAGTTCGAGGAGTGAAAACCAAGAAATGTAGCTATGTTACCTTCTGTTTTTACGACACTGAAATTCAACCTTTACACACGCTTTTCCCGACAGATCCTTCTTTATGATGCTCTAAAAGCCCATCGCCTCGGCGAGGTGCTTTTCACAGAGCGCAGTGTCATCCTGGCTCTTCTGACGTACCTCAAGACAGTCAGGGCAGCTCTCCTTCTGTGCATCATCATAAAGCGCCTTGTTGGCTACCTCCTGATTAAGCTGCCTGAGCTTTTCCAGCGGATCTTCGGTCACAAAATGGTCTGGATTCCAACCTTTCTTCTGCTTGAGCTTTCTTGCCTCTTGCTTGATGGCATTCATATCAAGCGACTTTGGCGGCACTCTTTTGTAGCTATCATCAGATGACATGTCATTCTCCTTTGGGTTCACTACATCAAGCGATAGAGACGCATCGCACACATAGTGTACGCATATTATATGAACCTTCAATCTCAAGAAGACATGATTATAATTTATTATGTCAACTTAAATTATTAAGATAGCAAATTAAAAAGAGAGCGCGGCGGTTACAACCGCCGCGCTCTCTTTTTAATTTGCTATCTTTGGCAACATCTTGAGCTGAGTTTGTCCAAATACCACGCCAAGTTTGGCATCTTTCAAGGCATCCATCGTCGTGGTCAGCTCAGGATCAAGCTCATCACAGCGCCAGCTACACAGGAGTCCAATTTCAACCATCCTGTCCAGCGCCACATTAAACGTCTCCTTCAAGCGATCCACGCGTGGACTGGTTTGTTCCATGCCAGACCAGTCATACAGCGTCCAGAGGTTCAACTCAAATTCACCCGTGCCGCTCACGCGATCGTTGTACGCCCTGTTCACAAGCGTCCAGTAAATGTTGAACGCCACACTGGAACGTTCATCCAGCTTGAATGCACGATCATCAAGCATCATAAACGCGGGCGCACCACCCTCCTCACGAGAGAGCGTCATTTGCCACAACGTGTCATCAATGGACCAGGACTGGAAGGTGTGTTTCTCACTCATCCCTTCACGGTTCTCGATCTCAAGCTCAATCTCGGCCTGACGAAGTTCGATCAACGGACCCTTGCGCTTGATACGCATCTTTCTGCCCTGCTCATCGTAGCCTGTTGCTGAACGGTGTAATATCAATTTTGTCAACAACTTACGCACATGCTGTACACGCTGTCTATGCTTGTAATTATCAGGGTTAAACCCAACAATCTTGCACAAACGCTTGCCACTGTCCGTATCCCAAAACGTACCATGCGCGGAACCAAATAAGATCCTGTCGCGATGTGCCGCAGCAAACATCCCTGCACATACACGTGGCAAGTGCTCAAACACACCAGGATCCACATCAAGTTGTTCGATGGCCTGGGTCAATGCACCAAGGACATCCGTTTGCGGCGAGTTTAACTTCACCGAAATAAAACTATCGGGCTCTCCGCTCGATTTATTCACCAGGTGTGTGTCAAAAAAGAGCGCTTGCTGACCATTCTCCTCTTCAAGCACCTTGACGCGTGCTCGATCCAGATTGGCCTTGATAAGTTTGCGGTCATCATCAGCATGAAGATCGCCCTCACGCGCAATGAAGAACTGACGAATATTATTGGATTCACGCGGCAAACTGTACAACGGCTTCATCGGCACCGCCGTAAAGTCGCGGCGCGTCAATTCTCGCGTCAGCTCTCGCCGGAGGTCATCCAGCGTGTGACCAATCCAGCTTGATGGATCTCCATGAAGCTTTTTGGCAGGTGCCGTATACAGCGCAATCACAGCAGCCAACTTGTTTAATTCATTGCCTTTTTGAATCAAATTGAAGACAATAGGTTCACGTACACGTTGAAGATAGGCGTCGCGATCAAGGCGCACAAAGCCAGCTTCTTCAAGTTGCTTCTGTGTATGCAAAGATCGGCGGATCTCCTCGGACTGAAAAAAGGAGCCCGAGGGGTGCCACCAGGGTTGATCCGACTGTAGCTGATATTCCTGTGCGATTTCACACAGATGATGCCATCCGATAAAGTCATCAAGCTGTTCAATAATCAGCTCCATGGCCGATTCTCGACGATCCGATTGCTTGCGATTGGAGAGTGACAATCTCCTGAGCAGCTCGACACGTGAGCCCACACGTTGACCGAGCTCTTCATCAGTGTCATTCATCAGACCACCTGGCAGATCACGCAGGAAGCTGAACACAATGTTCGTATTGGAACGTTGCTTTTTGGGGTATGAAAGATCACGTAAAATGCCAGGATCACTCATGATCTTTGACATACACTTACGTGTATCCCGAACCAGCTCGCGCTGTTTCCAATCCTCCGGCCACTCCCCTGGAGATGCTATCAGTTGACGATAATACGCCTCGTGCATGGCTTGATCCTCCTTGGATTTAGTCATTAAAACAGGCGCTTGAGCGCAGTTTTTCGCTCATGTTCAAAAGCTTAACACAAACGTAAACAACGCCAAAACAAAGACGCCTGAATCAATTACACGAGTACCATGACTGGACTTGCACGCAGAACAAACACAACAAGGAAACACTCAAATGGGCGTTTCTTGAAAAATCACGTGCAACATGTGTTATTTATTCCAACGGCAGCGTGTCACATGGAGTTTCAAAAAACGAGCATCGATCCAGAGGTTCCTGATGCGAATCACGACTGCTGACCTGTATGTTAGATGTTTTCTATCATTCGACAACAGTGAATTTTTGCGCATGGATGCGCGAGCTGCTTTCTTAAAAAAGCAGCTCGCGCGCCATGCGCGCTTTCTTAAAAAGATCCCCTAAGGGGGATCTTCTAAGAAAGATCTACTCTCCAAAATCACGAGACGAAAAATAATGCTTCATACCATTGATTTTTATTATGTTTTCGACTCAATCTAACCAAATGTAAGGTGACAAAACGTGGCGGGAAATCTGGATCTGGTGACAAAACGTGGCGGGAAATCTGGATCTGGTGACAAAACGTGGCGGGAAATCTGGATCCGATGACAAAACGTGGCGGGAAATCTGGATCGTTGTAACGGTTTCATGACAAAACGTGGCGGGAAATCTGTATTCTTGTAGGTGCTCATGACAAAACGTGGCGGGAAATCTGTATTCTTGTAGGTGCTCATGACAGAACGTGGCGGGAAATCTGTATTCTTGTGGGCACTCATGACAGAACGTGGCGGGAAATCTGTATTCTTGTGGGCACTCATGACAAAACGTGGCGGGAAATCTGTATTCTTGCGCGTGCTCGTGACAAAACGTGGTGGGAAATCTGTATTCTTGCAGGTGTTCATGACAGAACGTGGCGGGAAATCTGTATTCTTGTAGGTGTTCATGACAAAACGTGGTGGGAAATCTGTATTCTTGCAGGTAAAAAAAACGAACAAATTTTTGAGCAGGTGGGTGTGACCCTCGTTATGATCGAAAAACGATCATGGAATGTGATCATGGCGAGATCTGATCAGGGGATCGTGATGACAAAACGTGGCGGGAAATCTGGATCGCATACAAGGCTGATGACAAAACGTGGCGGGAAATCTGGATCGTTTTCCCATGTCTACAGCAATGTCATGACAAAACGTGGCGGAAAATCTGTATTCTTGTAGGGCCTGTTAATATTTTAATTTTACATAATACATGTAGAGCATTCGCCAGACTGATGACCTTATTGTGTGTGAATACGTGATACAAGCGGTTGAAGCTCTCGCTCTTTTCAGAGCCAACACGTGACATGATAAAATATGCAAAATAAACTGCTGTATTTTTGAATAACCTTTCGACTCCGACGTCACATTACGCGTATAGAGGATGTACTTTTATGGGGGTGATGCTCTGTGAGGTCATTCTCGCTCGATTGGTGTTTGGAAATAAGAACAAGTTTCAAAAGCAGGACTGAGGAAGAGAAGTGAGGGGGTTCAAGCTCAAGGAGAAGTGCCCGAAGCTGTGACAGCGTCACCGCGAGCGGCTTTTCGACGCTGAGATTGGATATCTCTCACAATCATCCGATGGGAGGGTTTTGAAACTTGTTTCAAGTCAGTTAATTTGTTGAATTCATCACAGTATAAGGAGTCTTTGTGAGATATCACCTCGTCATTACCTCAGTCCTTTTGTTTGCCCTGTCGCTTCCTCTGACAGGATGCCATCGCAAGTTTAAAAAATTTGTCGAGCAAAATGATGAGGTCGAGTTGACCGTGGCTGTACCTGGACGCCCCAATGTGGACCTTGTAGAGAGCAATGGATCGGCACAAACCAACATTGGTGCCCTTGTACAGGCCGCCACAGAGGTGGCAGGCGCTGTGGAAGGCGTCAAACTTCGTCGTCGCCTTGAGCAAATTATGAGACCTGAAAATATTCAGAGCCTCGCCGCAGATGGTGCCATTGCTGAAATGGAGAGCCGTTATCCTCTTGGTCTTGCTGAGCCAGGCCAGGGAGATGGCCTCATGGAGCTCAATCTAGTCAGTTATGGCATCATTCAAAGCGGTGGTGGACCCGTGTTTTATGCCGACTATCACGCGCGCGTATATAACAAGAGTCGTAAGCGTGTGTATCGACACAGCACCTCATGTCGTGACCGCGAGTTCTTTACCGGCTATCGCACGATCAATGTCGCGGGAACTGTGGCGACCATTGCATATCTGAACAGCTTGAGCGATGAGGAGCTTCAGTTGAAGCTTGATGCAGCGATAGATCGTTGCACATCACAGGTATTTGCAAACTTGCGTAAACACGCAGGTTAAGCACCTTGTATAGTCTACAACAAAGCGGATGTGGCGAGTCACTCAAGTGACTCGCCACATCCGCTTTGTTTAAGAATAGTAATGTGCATCCTCAAGCAGCCCAGAGAAAGTGGTGCTCATCTTCCTCCTCGGGCATTGGACGGCAAAAGCCGTGGCGTTCTCCTGATGCGCTGCCTCGTGGCAAGCACTCTTCTCGGATTGAAATTTCGCACAGGTCCAGTTGTGTGGAGCATATGCCAAGGATCTTATCCATGGTACCATCCTTGCTCCAGCGGACCCATCGATCGTAGATGGTTTGCCAGGGGCCAAATTCTTCTGGCATTTGACGCCAGGGTTGGTTGGAGTTCAGAGCCCAGAAGATACCTTCAAGGATCTGACGATGACTTCTCCATGGGCGACCGCGACGACGTTGACGTTCCTTGGGAAAGAGTGGGGCGAGCTGTTGCCATTCTGTCTCAGAAACAGTGATCTTAAAGTCCCTTGTGGTGGTGGACATAAATTTTCTCCATCGTATCTTTTTTTTGTGAAGACCTCACCCTCACAATTGGGACTATCGGCACAGCGAGAGCAATTATTGATGCGAATTTTAAAACAACTTCTGAAACCCTGCGTTGTGTCTGTTATAATTCTCGTGTCGATCCCCCTTACATATGCGCAAAGCGAGCCTGCATCGACCCCATGTGTGGTGCGTCAAAATGGTCAGCAATTTGATGTAAATATTGATGAATATGTGTTTGATAATAAAGCATTTTTAATGCATAATTCCACACAACAAAGTGGTCTTTCAGCGATACTTTTGAGCCAAAAAGCACAGCCTCTCCTTGAGCAAGAGGATGCGCTCGTGGTGTTGAACACATACACGGCAAAAAATTTTTTAAAAGAAGGTCTTCGTGCTCCTCAAAGAGATAGTCATCACCTCCAGGATATGATCCACGACAGGGAAAAGAGCATCGTATTTCTGGGGCTCTTTCCTGATCTTGTGGGGTCATCTCGCCAGGATGCCATGGTGCGCTTCAAGACGCTGCTCACCCGTGATATCTCCACATCACTGGATCAGCGCTTCTTTGAACACATGTGTCAGACGCTTCCATCAGGTCATGGGTTGGTGTTCACAGGTCATGAACACAAAACAGGTCAGTATGATCAATGGGGCTTTACGCTGCTGGATCACGAGCAACAGGCGTATGGTGTGCTCTCCATGTACTTACACTCGGCGCATCAGATTGAGCATGTCAAGAGCGCACGACGACTGCATGGCCTGATGCTCTTCTTGCTTGGAGGTGTCATCATCCTGGCGATGGTGGCGTTCTTTAAACACCGAAGGAGGAGCAGCCGACCTGTCTGGAGCGATGGCATGGATCTGGACCTTGGCGCAGAAATCAAGGCGCTCTCACAGGTGTCACGCACCGAAGATCTGGATGCATGGAGACAACAGGCCCACAGCATTTTATCGGTGACAGACAGCGCTGATCTTGTCGATGTTTATGTGACCTTGCTCTTCACACAGTTTGAAGTTGTGGATGCATTACATGAGCTGGCCAGAATGAAAGCTCAACACATGGGGCTCTGGCGCTCGTTGTTTCGTGAGAGTGCTGATCTTGAAGCAGAGTCTGCGTTGTACACAGCACAGGTTCGCCGTATGCAACAGGTGCGAGAGATGCATCTTCATCAGCCCGCTGACTTTCATCGGTTATTTGGCTACGCGCAAGGACATGAGGGACTGAAGTTTATCAGGCAATTTGAACTGCTCGTGGCAGAGGAGTTTCCTGATTTTGGACGCGAACACAGGCTTGACCTGTGGATGTCCTATCTGGAGCGCTGGTATCTGCTCGTGGACCTGTTACTTGTTGAGGTGAAGTTAAGACTTGAGGCGTGAAGTTGTGTGTCATTGTGTGTGAGTGGACGATCTTTACTTTTGAGTGCCCTCAATATTTGTCATAATTCATCTGTCAGTGGAACCTAATGATTGCGGGTGTCATGGGGGTGACTATGCTTCATGGTGAAGATAGGCTTATAGATAAAGCGTGATAGAGGAGGTAAATATGTCCAAGAAAAACAGAAAAAACAATAAGATAGAGCTTGGGTCAATGGGGGGTGATTTTTCGCATAATCCCTTTGCTGCACTGGCTACAGCAGACCTCCCTGATGTGCCTGAAGGTGTTGAAAAACCCAAGGAAGTTTCAGCCAAATCAGAGGCATGGAGTCTGTCCCAGAGCAAAAGACTGACCTTGCGTTGTGAGACCAAACATCGTGGAGGCCGTACGGTTACTCTTGTCGAAGGTATTGAGGGCGCAGAAAAGAGCGAACTCAAGGCGCTCGGTAAGTGGCTTGGCAAACGCCTTGGATGCGGTTCCAAGGTTGAAGCAGAGGGTGTCCTCCTGATTCAGGGGGATCAGCGTGAGCGTTTGCCAGAACTTCTTGAGGAAAAAGGGGCCAAGGAGGTGCGTGTCCTCAACTCCTAAAACATGGCTCAAACAAATGTGATCCAAACCGAACGTGGGGAGCAGTCGCTAGCGACTGCTCCCCACGTTCGGTTTGGATCACATTTGTTATCATCGTCTTTTTACAATAAAGAGGGCGAAGTCCTTGATATGGCATAATATACATGGTACTGAATTCCCATCGTTGACCACCATTGAACATACAGACGCAGGCACAAGAGATCTGCGCAGTGATCAAAGTGGTTGCCATGTAAACTATGATATTTGAAAGGATACAGTAAATGCGAGCAATGATCTTACGTACGACTTCCACATTCATGTTGAGCGGTATTTTGGCGCTCTCTGCCTGTGGTACAGGCACTGAAGGTACTGAACAGACATCTCCCACGGTGGAGAGCACCACGCTGCGACCTGTGGTGACCCCATGTGAAGGTAAGTGTGATGGTCCTGGCCAGGTCTGGACAAGTCCCTACAAGGCAGACATAGATAAACTCAACGCGCTCTGGCCCGACACCTACCCGATGAAGAGCGTGGAAGATGCGTTCATGGTCCGTATGGAACTTGGGGATGTGGCGTTTGATGCGCCTACACACCTGTATGGTGGGCCTCTCAATGTGATCCCCTACAACAACAAGGATAACGTGGAGGATGCCTCGGGAGTGCTCTGGGAGCGTGGAGATGCAGCGATTGCACAGGCGTTTGGTCCTGGCACAATCGGTTTCATGATCAAGCACCACCGCCCATCGCACCGTGTACTTAACCCCGAGTCCCTGAGCGCAGACCTCAAGGAACAGGCCAAGTTGCAGATCACGCACCTTGGAATTGTCGTGGGCGTGGAGCGTGATGGTGGTGTGGGTGCAATTACGCTGAACAACCCTCAGAGTTATGAGAGCGGCAAGTTCGGAACGCCAGACTATCCCATGATCTTTGTCAAGCCGACCTGGCCCGAGTATCTTGATCCCAATCAAGCGCAGGCGTTTAATGATAACACCTTGCTCATGATGGCAGGCTTTAACGCAGTCTCCAACTTCCCGGGTGATTACAACGGTGGAGATCCTCTCGGGGCGCACACGGTCGAGCGTTTGAAACAGTACACCGAGCAGATGGTGCGCGCCATTGCTGGTGATGAAGAGGCGTTGGAGTTCTTCAAGGACCCTGCTACCGAGCTGTACTGCGCCGAGCTTGGGTTTGTAGGCATGTCAGCAGGGCTTCATTTCCCACTGAACGCAGAGACCATGGTGCCTCTTGTGGGTCAGGAGGTCTGGGATGCGTTTCTTGCCGAGGTCAGCCTTCATAACGAGGGTAAAGAGTCTGCATTCACATCGTTAAACAGCAATGATCAGGTGCAGCATATTCGATTCCATCTTCCCCCCGAAGATTTAAAAGCAATGCACTCGTATTCGCCCGAGGCCAGCGAGCTTGCAGATAAGCTTGCTTTCAAACCCATGACCATGGCTGATATCGTGCAACACTTCCTACGCACACATGTGCCTCGTGAGTTCCTCGGTGAGCAGATTGCACCCGTGCAAGGTAAGCTGCTTGAGGCGATGAAGCCAGGTTTGTTGGAGGCCATGGCGATGGATGCACTCCCTGAAGAAGACCCTCGTCGCATGGCACTTGATCAGTTCTTTGCTGCGCTCGTAGGCGTGGTCTCCACATCGTATGGCAGCTACGACGAATTCCAGCAGAATCTTGCACCCCTCATGGCGCAAGCTCGCCAAATGACAGGCCCACGCGATATGTCTGGCACAGGTTACTTCGTACCTCCAAGCCTTTATCATGTGGTGACACAGGGTAAACATAAGGGGGGCTTGATTGGCCTCTCTTATGTGGGACATGGCCTGCATACATCCGTGACATATGATCCTGATGCATCACCTGTTGATCTGGATATGGGAAGCAGCGATGACAGTCAGGATATGAGCAATGATATGTCCATGGAGCCTGTCTTGCCTCCAGATAACCCCTACGCAGGAAGTTGCGCCAACGCATGTGGTGGAGCCTCTCCTGATGGCACATGTTATTGTGATGACGCCTGTGCAGAATACGGTGATTGCTGTGCTGATATTCAAGTAGAATGTTTAGAACCATGATAGATTTTCAATAAAATATTGAAAATCAGAACCAAAAGCGATGGGAACAGGCGGCATTGACCAGTCAATGCCGCCTGTTCCCATCGCTTTTGGCTCTTACCCGTTGCTGTTTGGTAACTATGCATACATGCGCTCAACCTCGTATTAAAACTCATGCCTGATTCGCATGTGAAGATGCAGACTTTTTCCATGGAGTGTCCTTGATACAGTCTTTTGTGCCGCATTTGTCCAATGCCGTAGCGACCACATTTATGGGACTGATCGCCTTTTTTGTCATTGGAATCTCTATTCTGATTGCCCTGAGTATATGGAAGCCTCGCCCATTTCGACGTGTCCTTGTGCGGGGGCTCTCATGGGGTCCTGTGTATGTCTTCTTCATGGGTGGCATTATGCTTGGCAAGGTCGAGATGACGGTGGGATGTCTCTTCCTGAGCTTACGAGCATTGTATGAGCTCTTTGCCCTGGATCAGCGGCGGTTTTCAAGGCCTGTGATGATGCTATGTGCGCTGTGTACAGGGGTCTTTTATACCGCGCTGATGCTGTATGGTTGGAGCGTGGCAACGATGGCATTGCTGGTCCTTTGTAGCGCATGTATCCCATATATTCTTGTTCATTATGAAGGGTTTACAGACTTTGGTACTCGCCTTGGAAGAGTGTTGCTTTATTTGGGTTTGAGCACGTTTTGTTTGGGAAGCCTCGCTGCGCTGTGCTGGCTTCCCTGGGAGCAAGCTCAGGTGACGTTATGGTCAGATGCGTTGTTGTTGGCAGTGATGACACCTCAGTTAAGCGATTGCTTGCAGTATATTATGGGCAAATGGCTTGGTAAGCGCGTGATTTATCCCAATGTCAGCCCATCCAAGACGCTTGAAGGTGCACTTGGCGGTGTCTTTATCACGATGCTCTGTACAACACCTCTTGCGCTGGCTGTGTTACCGTTTTCATGGTTTCAAAGCGTGGCGTTGGTGCTGCTGTTATGTGTGTTGGGCATTGCAGGCGACCTGTTTTTATCAGCGCTCAAACGAGAGGCCGATATCAAGGATTATCCACTGTTGCTGCCAGAGTTCGGTGGTGTGCTTGATCGTGTAGATAGCCTTGTGTTGTGTGCGCCGTTTTTCCTCTTCTTTTCTTATTTTGTATTGCTCAGGTGAATTATGGCGCAAAGAACCTTTTTAAATGCAAAGCAGGCACGACGCGTGATGTTGGAGTCTCGACCTTTTGCCACGCCAGTCACGTGGCGCTCGACATGGCAGGTCGGTCATACATTTGGTCTGATGTTGCTCACATTGTGGGTGTCATACATGCTTGGTCCATACCTCTGCGTACTCCTTGTGCCATGGATGACGGGACTGTTTATCCGCATCTTTGTGCTTCAACATGACTGTGGTCATCGCAGTCTATTTCAGAAGCAACGCAGCAACGATCGCGTGGGTTATGCGATCTCGATTATTACAAGTGTTCCCTATCATGCGTGGCGTACAGAGCATAACTGGCACCATAATCATCAGGGAAACCTTGAGAAGCGTGGTGTGGATAACATGAACAGTCCCATGACGCTTGATGAGATGCCCGAGCGCATGGCCGAGGTGAATTATCGCGTGAAGAAGATCAAGCCCATCAATATTTTTCTGATTGGTGTGCACAGCTTGATGATTGAGCGCAAGGCACCCGCTGGCTTTTTCCCCTTTCGTGAGGCGTTCAAGGATTCGGTGCGCAACCGTGCACAGATGTTGCGTGGTATTATGAGCATTATCCCCTTGCATCTTATCTGGCAGGCAGTGCTGATATGGGCGTTTGGGTGGTGGTCAAGTCTTCTGGTGGTGGTGCCTGCCATGATGATTGGGTCAGGTATTGGTGCCTTGTTATTCTGGGTTCAACACAACTTTGAGGAGACTTACTACGCACGTGTACCTGCATGGAACAAGGCCAATGTCGCGATTTATGGTTCAAGCTATTTGAAGTTGAATCGTTTGTTTCGCTGGTTTACAGCGGATATTGGAATCCATCATGTGCACCACCTCAATCAAGGCATTCCCAATTATAGATTGGAAGAGGCAAGACAGGCGATACCTGAAATTCAGGAGGTCAAGCCACTGGATAAGCTCGCGTTACAGCGTAGCTTTTCGCATATGTTCTGGGATGAAGCGCACCATAGAATGAGACCCCTGGACGCTGATGTATAAGTTGTAAGCGTAAAATATGATTAAAGATCAACAAGATACGCACTGGAATGCGTTTCGTTGGCTTTATGCCAGTGAGATGCTTTCGGTCACAGGCACAGGTCTTACTGCTTTTGCGCTCGGAGCGTGGGTGTATGCAACGACAGGTGATACCACCGCGTTTGCGTTGTTATCTGTGGCGGCAATCTTGCCAGGTCACCTGTTACTTCCTGTTAGTGGTGTGCTTGCAGACCTGCTTCCACGTCGGCGAGTGATGTGGGCGTGTAATCTTATGGCAGGGACGTGTGCTGTGGTGTTGATTGTGTTGCTGGCAGGGCAGAACCTGAGCATGGGGTTTGTCTATATTCTTCTGTCGATCAGTGCCCTGTGTCGTACCTTGCAGTGGATCACATTCACGGCCACGATGACTCAGATGGTGCCCTCCAGACATCTTGGGCGTATGAGCGCGCTGATTTATATTGGTGAGGCAGGACAGCAAATTCTTGCACCGATGGTCGCGGCGCTGTTGTTGCCCTGGTTAAGCTACACAGGTGTGATTGGTCTTGATGCAGGGACGTTTGTGTTTGCATTGGTGGTGCTCAGCATCATTCCTTTGCCTGGCGTATTACAGCATATCAGGGACTTGACGCGTGATCAGTTGCGCAGTGAGCTTGTGTTGGGGTGGCGGTTTATCTTCAGGCGTAAGGGATTACTTTTGTTGCAGGTCTTTTTTGCTATCAGCCAGTTTTTGGGGGGATTTCTACCTATTTTGACCTTACCTGCGTTGATGGAGCTGACGGGCTCCGAGACGACCACAGGCTTGACCATGGGTGCGGCAGGGCTTGGTTTGATCGTGGGTACAGGTGTGCTTGTGATCAGGCCACGCAATCATCATCGTGTGCGAGCTACAATTTGGTGTGATGTGGCATCTTCCGTAAGTTTGTTGGTGTTGAGCCTTGGCGCACCGTTCATAGGTGCGTGGTGGGTTGGTTTATGGGGGTTCATCTTTCTGATGTGTCATGCGATGGAGAGTGGTATTTCGCAGGACTTGTGGCAGCGCAAAGTTCCTGTGGCTATTCAAGGGAGGGTGTTTGCCATCAGGCGGTTTATTTCATGGTCGCTTGTGCCTGTGTGTTATGTTCTTGCGGGACCGCTTGTGGAGGATGTGTTTGCGCCGCTGTATCAAGGGATTGATTTGCCAGGAGTTAGTCAGGTTTCGGTTAAACTCATGGCGATTGTGTCCTTGATGGCGGTGGGGGCCATGCTCAGGTTGTGTGTACTTGCGCCATCAACGCTGGTGTTCAAGAGTCTCTGGACGCTTGAAGATGATCTGCCTGACTATGCATAAGTATTTGATTTTAAATGAATTTATTTACTCTTTGACAGGGAACTTGGCGAGCTTGCGTTGGAGGGTGCGCCTGTGAATACCGAGCTTGCGGGAGGCTTGACGGATGTTGCCGTTGCAGTCAGTCAAGATGCGGTTGATGTGTTCCCATTCGGTACGAGCAAGAGAGGGGACGACATCGGCGACTTCAAGTTCATCATCGGAGTCGAGCTCGTCGCGCAAGAATGCCGTCAAGATTTCATCAACGTTGGCAGGTTTTTGGAGGTAATGTGTGGCACCCAGTCGGACAGCTTCAAGAGCGTTGGCGATGCTGCCATAACCTGTGAGCATGACGACCTTGGGTGGATGATCCATGGTCATGAGTTCTTTGAGCAGGTGTAGTCCTGACTGTCCAGGCATGCGTAAATCAATGACAGCGAGTTCAGGTTCAATCTCCATCGCAAGAGCGATGCCTTGTTCGGCGTTCTCTGCCTGATAGACTTCAAGATCTCGTCGCTCAAGACCAGCAACAAGACGCTCTCGAAAACGTTCATCATCATCCACAACAAGAATGCTGTATCCTGCAAAGTCGGGTGTCATGTCTGGTGTCCTGTGTGTGTGTCATCTGTAGTTTGAGGAAGTGTGAGTTCCGCAACACATCCAGAGGAGTTGTCGTTACGGTTGGACAGGTGAAATGAGCCGCCAAGTTGTTCGCACAACGAGCGAGCCAGAAAGAGCCCCATCCCCATACCTGCGCCAGTTGGTTTGGTTGTGAAGAATGGTTCCCCATAGCGACCAAGATACTCATCGTCGAGGCCATCCCCATCATCGGTGAGGGTAAGCAACACGTGCTCTCCATGAGTACATGAGATGCGCAGTACAACGTGTTGTGCGTTGGCATCACGTGCGTTGCGTACAAGCTGTGATAGCATGGTGACGATGGCATTGACGGGCCATCTGATGTGGACCTCTCTGCACGATTCATCGAGTGCGATATTCACGTCAGGTAATTGAGTTTTTATGGTCACGATGAGCTCAAGGATTTGGAGAGAGGTCAGGTTTTCGCCCTTGATCTGACCTGCATCCAGAGCGAGCCTGTCCAGAATGGTTCGTGTTCGCAAGATCTCCTGATCGATGGCCTGTACTTCATCAAGCATATAGCCTACAAGCTTTCCATCCATACTCCCCAATGTGGCGTCATCCAGCATATGTCGCAGCTCGCCGTTTGCAATTTTGATCGTGGAGAGCGGCGTGCTCAACTCATGAGCGGCACCTGCTGCGATGGTAGCTAGCCCCAGAAGCTTTGCGCTCCTGTCAGCTCTGACACGTTCATACTCCAGCGCGCGTACAATCCTTGAGATCAGCGTGGTGATGACAAAAGCCATCAAGGTAAACGCGATCCACATGCCATATAGGTGTGCGGAGAACGCAGATGTCTTTGGTGGCTCAGGCGTCGTCATCTGGTGGCCCGCGTGCATGGAGTGGTCCATCATCTGGTGATTCATCGCGCCATGATTCATCATATCATGTCCGCCAAACGCTTCGGGGAGTGGGACATGCCACACAAAGAGTAATCCATAGAGCAGTGACGTAATCAGTGGAATCCACCAGATGCGGCTCCCCTTGAGCAGAATCGAGGCCATCATCACCTGTACAAGGTACAGAATGGAGAATGGATTTGAGGGGCCTCCTGCAAAGCCAAGAAAGACCGTTAACATGACAGCATCAAGCAGGAGCAACACCGAGATGTGATTGTATAACTGTATGGAAGTAAAGTTCTTTTTGAGTATGAAACTTGAGATTAGAGTAATTACACCCAGCACACTCAGGGTCATTGTGGTCGTGAAGGATGGTGAGACAAGGTACAGCACGATGGCCACAACAAGCTCGGCAAGACCTAGCCCGGAGCGGTAGTTCAAGTAAGAGGATGTCCCAAAGAAGTCACGTCTGTGACGCATGACAGGTGTGAAGTGTGGCAAGATTAAAACCAGAGCGCCAGGTTAGAGCTTAATGTTGTATCGCTACGATAACGATCTCCCCCGAGGGGTTGCTCCAGTCTGAGCGCCACTCGCCAGCTACGCTCCTTGTAAAGACCTGCTTCAAGTCGGCCCGTGGCGAGGTTTTGATAGTCTGAAGACCATGTCAGGATATAATCAACACCTGCGCTTGTGTAGTAACGTTTTGCCACAGGTACATATGAGACTGTGAGCCTACTCATCAGTTCATGAGGCGCGTGCACCGAGAGCGGTGAGCCCTGATGTGATGCCTGAAGTTCCTCGTCTCCTTCTAGCGATATACGCTCACTAAAAAGTGCATTAATCACGATAAATTTCAAAGGATTGGAGCTTGCTGCAACAAAGGGACTTAGCTCCACATGGCCTGCCCCAAGCGCATCCTCGGCAGAGCCCGTGGGAAGTTCCACGGCAGCACCTGCCGAGAGGATGAACTTTCCATGCTTGTCAGCAAATACCATGAATTTTGCGCTGACATCCATATCGCCAAGGCCCATGGCAGCGCGTCCATCATCAAAGTTTACGCGCACCACAGGCGCGCGAACCATCAGAGAGAAGCGTTTGTGCAAGGCAAGCTCCACGGATGTGGCCACGCTCCACCAGCGCCCTTGCTGATAGCTTGAGCCAAGGTCAAAGCGTGAGGTGCTAAGTTCAAGCTGGCCTACCGAGATGGGTTCAACCCATGCGATGCCCGTGTCTGAAACGACGTGGTGTGCGGATGCAGTTGAAGATAAGAAGAGCCACAGCAGGGTAGTTGATGTGAATAACAGGGCACGTGTGTGAGGTAACATCAGTGAACCTCCTGTGTGCTCTCCATCGCCCATGCGCCAGACATACGTGTGAGCAAGGTTCGCCCACTGTCATCGATGTTCTCAGGGAGCTTGTCTGCAAGGAGCTGATCCAGGTCGAGCTTGATCGTTATGGTGTGGTGTTGATCCTGTTCTACACCAAAGGTCCAGGTTGATTCATCAAGCGTAAAGGTGTGGTCTGTGCGGAGTGTGGCGAGGGCCATGGTGTGATCGTTATCGTCGCGATAGTAGATGCTGTGGTCTTCTACAAAGCTATTTTTGGCAGACAGGTTATAGGCATCATCATCGGCAGGACCCACATCGACCTTGAGTGCACAGTAACTGTCTGGTGGAGGTTCAAAGGTTGCGAGTTCCATGGTCTGGAGCTGGTGAAGTCCAATAATATTGGGCACGCCCTGGCGAATGGGAGTCGTTGGGCCATGCGCATAAGAATTTGAAATAAATGATATATTTTCAAATATTTTGCTCAATGGTACAGGCACATTGGAGAGCTGTGCATCGCATGGGATAAGCTCCACGGCATCGACCACGATCCAGAGTTCCTGAGATGCGAGCGCATCTACAACAGCTTGATCGTGAAGAGTGGGCTCAAGTTCAATACGCACCTGATGCTCAGGCCAGTTGGACCTGATGGTACAACTGGCCTGAGTCGCAAGTACGATGCTCAAGAGACCATAATTGAGCACGGTACGAGATGACATGATAAAGACTCAGTGGTGAGCGTGTTCGGAATCGGCGTCACCTGTTGAGGTGTCTGCGCCCGAGTTTGAGAGGCTGTCGATATCGACGTTGGATGTTGTGTCAGTCAGCGTCATCATGAGCTGAGCATCGGGTTTGTAGGTGCCAAGCTCGTGGCTCACGCCCATGGCGTCAAAGATGGGACCACAACTTTCGGTGTCAGGTGATGACATGCACACCACGGACTTGTCCTCGTTGGGTGTGAGGTCAAGATCAGTGAAGAGTGGTGCGATATCAACCTTGATGACATGTTGTGTGGGGTCATTTCCTTCAAGGCGGAACTGGGCTTTGTTGGGTTTTGTACAGGAGGAGATGTCTCCAAGTTCGCCCATACAACCTGTGCTCCCAAGGTGAATACGCAGACCTGCTGCACCATCAACCTTACCATCAAGGCGCAGGAACTTTCGGCCACCTTGCCAGCTCCAGAACATGCTTGGCAGGTTCAATGGACTTGGTAGAGCAGTGACATCTTCATGGTTCAGCTCAAAGGGAATGCCGATGGTTGCTTCCACGCCCTTGTAATCGCCATGAGGGGCCTTGATATGGACAGCTGTGCGTGTTGCTGCGGTGCCGTTTGAGCAACTTCCTGTGCCATCCTCAAAGTCAATCATCGCGACGTTTGAAACTTGCCAGGGCTCTTCATCAACAATCTGTGCAGGGACAAGGTTACCATCGGCATCAATGAGGTTGATTTCGGAGATGTAAAATTTAAAGTCTGTAAACTCTACGCTGCTTTGCCCTGTACCAAGAGTGTAAGAGGTGTCACAGGAGAACATGTCATCGCCCACATGAGCCATGAATGAGAGCGCCATGTCATGCGTATGTGTGGTGTCTTCTGTGGTGCCAGCGTTGTCTTCACCGCCACCGCAGGCAGAGAGAAGAGAGAGTGTGACAAGAGATGCGAGCGCGAGCTTTGTGGTGTGTTGTATCATCATAAGTCGTTCAGTGTAGATGGGTTATGAACAGGGGGCGTTGACGCCCCCTTCCTTGTACTGAACGGCACTATAGAGATGAGGTTTAGCGTTGAAAAGGTGGCAGATTGTCGCCAGCTTAAGTGATTGAATATCAATCAATTTTCATGCAAGCGAAGACAGGCTAAAACTGTTTGAAAAATTCCCAAAATGCCTGTGTGCCCTCGGCAGGCCAGATGTGACCATCGGGGTGTTCGCAGTAGTGTACAGGTGTTCCAGAGTCACAGTCATCATAGGCCACGCAGATATCAGGAGTGGTCACCATGCTGGTGTCACTGCATCCTGCGCGCTCGCGGAAGAAGTTCAGGTAGTTTGTCCTGCCCTGTTCCTGTTCCATGGCTCCGATGCTGATCCACGCGGCAGGTGTGTTGATGCAATCAGCCTGGTCAAAGTAGATGACCGAGCCGCCAACAGCGATGGCGCGGATATCATCGCGACGACAGCCAAGCACGCCTGAGAACGAGCCACCACCACTGAAGCCCATGGAGAACATGCGTTCGGAGTCCACACAGAGGTTGTCCTTGAGGTCAGTGACAATCCTGTCAAAGTATCGCAGCTCCATCTCAACACGTGCTGGCCATGTTTCACGCGCCATATTGTAGTCTCGCCATTGATTATCTATCGCAGAGGCGACGACAAGGATGGCCTGGTCTTTCAAGACC
This sequence comes from uncultured Pseudomonadota bacterium, assembly GCA_950059285.1. Lineage (GTDB taxonomy): Bacteria > Myxococcota_A > Bradymonadia > Bradymonadales > Bradymonadaceae > CATLTV01. The sequence continues at coordinate 30,198 of CATLTV010000012.1, forward strand.
GAGCGAATGTCACGGTCTCCGCTGCCTGTGGTGTCCCAGTAGGAAGGGTTTCCGCCATTGCCATGCAATGCAAACACCACGGGCCAGGGTCGCTGAGGATCATAGTTTTCAGGCAACCGCAAAATGTAGCGGCGTGAGAGTTCATCAGACATAAAGGTCTGCTCGCCTTCGGTCAGTCCTGCGGGTTGAGCGCATCCTGGCGAGGCAAGTGGTGCTGCCATATCGGCCATATCAACCATATCTGACATGTCGGTCATATCAGAGGGAGTGGTCATGTCAGCCATATCGATGGATGGCATATCGACAGAGGCGTCCTCTGATGAGGGCATGTCTGACATGTCAGACATGCCCTCATCAGGGGTCGTGGAGCTATCTGGAGAGCTGTCCAGAGAGGTTGCAGGCATATCCAGAGTGCCCTGATCCAGAGGGTCTGACAGGTTGTTTTTGTAGCGTTGTTCGTCGAGATTTCCAGTGCAGGAGATTTCGATGAGCAAGGAGAGGGCAAGAATGGTTGCAACTTTCGTTTTCAAAACAAGGCCTTGGTTTTAGTGACGAGGGTCTTGAAGCGATTTTTCCATGAGCACGTCAATCACGGCTTGCACGGCAGGCTTATCTTTGGTGTCCGAAGTGTAGAGTAGCGAAAATGAGCGTGTACAGCCACCATAAGGACGCAATACTTCGACAAGTCGACCTGCCTTGAGGTCGGTCTCCACAAGGAAGTGGTAGGTTTGAATAAAGCCTGCGCCAGCCTTGGCGAGTGCGATCATGGTCTGGAGGTCATCATGGATGAGGATGGATGATGGGGGGATAAGAACATCAGGAGAGGGTGAGAAGGTCCAGGGGAGTACCTTGGTGCTGCCCACACGACTTGAGAGCACGCAGTGGTGTTGCTCAAGCTCCATGGGGAGTTGGGGTTCGCCGTGAGCCTTGATGTAGGAGGGCGCGACGAAGACACCCAGTGAGAAGTCACCGAGTTTGCGTTGGGTGACGTTGGCTTTCTTGCGCACATCACCTTCCTGAATGGCGAGGTCAAAACCCTGCTCCACAAAGTCCTTGTTCTGGTTTGAGATCTTGAGGTCAAGCTTGACCTCGGGCAGACGCTTTTGGAGGTCAAGCATCCAGTGCGCGAGTCGATGTTGTGCAAAGGAGGAGGGTACGCTCAGCTTGACTGTGCCCTGAATGTTTGCCTTTGCGGAAGGGTGCAAGGCCTGTTCGGCATCAAGAAGAGCCTGTAGAGCGTTGCGTGCGGACTCATAATAGATGCGACCTTCTTCGGTGGCGTTGAGCTGTCGTGTGTTTCGTCGAAAGAGGCTGACACCAAGATCTTGCTCCAGCCGACCCACGGCACGACTCACTGCCTGAGGCGTCACATCGAGTGACTTTGCAGCCTCGGTAAAGTTGCCAAGTTCATAGGTCAGACAGAACGCCTGGATGCCAGATAGGTTTGCTTGAACGATCATTTTTAATCTTACCTTTTGTCACAAATTAATCATCGATTTGTACATCAAACACACCCATATCTTGCCTCGATTTATGGCGCTGTCAAGGCTGATTTATGGTGTAGGTGAGTGTATCGGTCTTGAGGTCAGGAGGCAAAAAAAGAGCGTGTGGTGCTTGACAACACCAGGACATGTGCTCAATATAAACAATGATTAAAACAATGTTTTAATCATTGTTTATATTTTGATCTAAAGCTTTCATATCAAAGGATTATTCGTGAGTAATGATGACCCAAAAAAGCGGCTGATGACCGCTGCCATGGCCTTCCTACAGCAGGGCCAGACGCCCACCGTCAGAGAGCTTGCAGCCAAAGCTGATGTCAACATCGCCTCGATCAATTACTACTTCAATGGCAAGGATAACCTCATCGCTCAGGCCCTTGATGAAGCCGCCGTTCAAGATCTCGAACGATGGTTTGAGAGCGCACTTGATGACTCCCTCTCCATTCGCGATCAGCTCATCAAGCTCACCCATTTCCTCGCCAGGGTTCACCACAACTACAGTAAAATTGCTCGCCTTCAACTCACCCTCGTGGCCTTCAAAGACCTTCCTGAAAAGGCCACCTCGTTGGCGATCAAAAAGCTCGCGGAGTTGATCGCGCGAAGGCTCTTCCTCCCACCCGAGACTCCTGTGTGTATGCTCAAGGCATCCACCCTGATGGCCTCCTTGCATTACCTCTCTATCTTCCATCACCAGTACCACGAGATGACGGGTCAGGACGTCTCCTCACCCGAAGCACTTGAAGCTCACACCATGCGTCTGCTCGAAACACTCGGGCTCTAACCACAAAGGACATCGCCATGCGTCACACAATAAAACACACTCCTCACACCTACTTCTACGCCACGGGTCTCATACTTGTCCTTGTCATGATGGGATGCTCCCCGGGGTGTTTTCTCAAGCCCGATGCACGCTACGATGCGGCGACGCTTAGCCATACCCCTGATTATAGCAATCAAGACAACTGGGCCGCGCTACCTACCACGGAAGATCAGGCGGATTTTGTCCCCAAGGGTGAGGTAGATTCACAGGATACCGCCAAGGCGGACACATTTTATGTGTATCCAACTGCTTGGTTTGACAAGGAAATTTGGAACGATACACTCGCTAATCGCGGTGCCAATGAGGTCGTGGATGAGATCCTCATGGCGAGCCAGGCAAGCGTGTTCAATCGCTGCTGTAGAGTCTATGCGCCGCGTTATCGACAGACCTCGATTGTCGCGTTCTATGGTGAAACAGAGGATGCGCAGCTGTCGTTTGAGGTTGCTTACAGCGATGTGAAGCGCGCGTTTGAGACGTTTATTCGCACCATGAATGACGATCGACCCTTTATTATTGCATCTCACAGCCAGGGGAGCATGCACGCGATGCGTTTGCTCGCCATGATCGATGCAGATGAGTCCCTGAGATCGCGCATGGTCGCAGCTTATGTCCCTGGCTTTGCGTTGCCTGACTCTTTTTATGGCACAGAATACAAGCACCTCAAGCCATGTGAGAGCGCTACACAGACGGGATGTATTGCATCATGGAACACCTTCAAGGAAGGCTCAAAAATTACAGGTCTTGAGCCACTACAGCACTGGAAAGGCGACAGGCTCGTCAAGATCTCGCCCGAGGAGCCTCGCCAGTGCACCAACCCCATAACCTGGTCTGGCACATCGCAAAACAACACGGGCAAGCCCTCTGATATCGAGCAACATCTGGGTGCCGTGGAGATGATTAATAGCGGCGAGGATATCTCGTTTACAAAGTATGTCCTGAAGAATGAAGCGGTTGGGGTGGATATCACGGGGCTGAAGGCTCCTCGGGCAAAGATGCTGTCAGCCACATGTGAAGGGGGCGTCTTGCGTGTGCCTGATGTCGGCAAGCTCGACTGGCCCGAAGAAGAGACCGAGCGTGGTAATTATCACCTGATGGATTATGAGTTGTTTTACATGGATGTACGCGCCAACGCGGTGCAACGTGTCGAGGCGTTTCTGAGCAAAAATACACCTGAGCCACCACAGGAGCCTTGAATATTCGTAAATCGACAGCGTATAACCTTGTGACCAGAACACAGGATAGATCCTACGATCTTGAAGATTTAAGCGTATGAATTAAAAGGGTTATTTATGAAAAAGAAGATCGCACTTTTCATGGCAGGTTTGATGCTTCTCTCACCATTGACACTTCAGGCACAGGAGAAAAAATCGGTGCTGCCTGAAGGTGACTACATGTGCAAGATCGATAAGGGATACAAGTATCGAGACTGCAAGGTTGAGGTCAAGGATGGCAAGACAATGCTGATTATCCCTGAAGGATTAATCAGCATTGAAGCCACATTGTTTGAAGTCGAGGACAGCAAGACAAAAGTTTTTGCGGAAGCCAAGCTGACAGATGAGCGCTCCTTTGGTTGTTTTCACTGTAACGCACAATGTGCAGCCAAACCTGAAACATGCGCATGTACAGAGCTTCCCAAAGAAGCAAGCTCCGAATGCATGGCTCAGTCCGTCAACTTTGTGCTCGATAAGAAAGGGAGCACCTGGAAAGGAAAGCTCCCCTTCAAGATGTACAACAACATTTACAAGGATCGCAAAGCTGTGGGCTGGGAGGCCAAGGCGATGATCCTTGATGTGATGATCAAGAAGAAAAAGTAGGCATCAGGAGCCAAAGAAACGAGAAAGGGGGTCTTTTTCGTTGTTTTTCTTTCTACACTTTGTTCGAGATCAGCAGGCCGTCACAAGTTCGCAAGCTTACTTGTGATAGCCCTGCTTCCTCTCACAAGGCTCACCAAAAACCTCTGGAGTTTCACTACGCTTTATACACTTCGCTCGAGATCAGTAGGCCGTCCCAAGTTCGCAAGCGAGAGTGCGAGAGTAAGTAAAGCGCTTGGAAACGAGCTTGCGAGGTTCCTTGGCTTTACTGCTCTCGAGCACCACGAACAAGTGATAGCTCTGCTGCTCTCGAACACAACGTATCAAGTCGCCTGACTTTTTGGATCGTTGTGATGTGCATCGCGATTGCAGGCATAAAAACAGGCACGGGCCGCAAAGTGGCCCGTGCCTGTTTTTATGCCTGCATACGAGAGTACAGAGTTGAACTCAACTTTTATGCGACGGTGCCACGAAGAATGGCGGCGAAGGGTTCTTTGGAGGGCATTTCATCGTGTGAGAGCACGTGAATGTCACCACCAAATTCCTGTACGCGTCTTGCGAGCAAGTCTCGCACTTCACCCGAGCTCATGCGTTCATTCTGGTGAATGAGCAGGTCACCACTTTTGGCATCATATTCGCCCCACAAGGTCTCCTTGTTTGAGATGACGAGGGTGTCGACCATGCCCTGTGCGACAAGGCGAGCGATCTGAGGGGTGTGAGTTTCGGTAAGTCCCTGAGAGCGTGCGCGTTTCCAGCGACGCAGCAGGTTCTTGTGGCGATTTGCCTTGTGATAAAGCTCGTTGCGGATCATCTCAAATTGTTCCTTGAGAGAGCCCTTGTGTTGCAGGTTGGTTTGCATATCAAACTGTTCATCGTTGGCATTGACCTTGTCGATGAAGGCATCGCGCTGGCGTTGTTCACCACGAAGTACAACAGGGATAGACGAGCTTCTGTGACTCATTCCCAGGATTGTTTGAACCTCCTCATAGGCATCTCTCCAGAAGCGTTTTTGTCGCTCCTCAAAGTGGCGATTATCCTGGGCCGAGTGGCCATGATAAATGGCTTGATTGCCAGAGCCAGAGCCATGGAACTGTAGAGGCTCATCGTGATTATCCTCGTAGTTTGCAGCAGGTCTGAAGTCGAGCTCGTCCATGTCGCGATCAAGCAGAGTATCAATCTCACCGTTATCTTCAATACGGTAGAGCTTGAGGGAGTTCATGGACAGGTCTACGAGGTAGTAATAGCGCTGGTAGAAGTGTTTGGAGCTCTCCATGAGAGGGAGTGCATAGGGATGATCAGAGACCATGGCCATGGAGTGGACCTGTTCAGGTAAGCCCATCAGGATGCTTTGCTCGGGGGTTACAAAAACGGCGAGGCTCTGGTTATGGTTGAGAGCGCGGAGGGCGTTCTCGTCGAGGTTTTCAAGTTCGCTCAGATGTTGTTCGATGAGGCTGCGTTGATTTGCGTTGAACTTGGGGTGTAGACCTGCGCGATCATTGAATTTTTCGCGTGCGCTTCGGAGCACAGAGCGCACATTCAACATGGTATTTTTGGGGTCATTATTATCAAAATCAAGCGGGATTGTGGCGCTGATACAGACCTGCGAGCGTTCAAGTTCGGGAATTTTTTTCTCAAGAAAGACGGGATGAAAATCGAGTGTTTGACTGTGAGTTGACTTCAACATAATGAATAAACTCCTGTAATATAATAGAAATATTAAATTGAATTAACGTGTAACAGCGAGTCGCGGCGTCAGCATGTGTGTACAATGCGAGCATGAAGCGATGCGAGATCGTCGTATGGATCTCAAGGGTGAGCATCGCGGCGTTAAACCCGTTACGTAATTTGAACTTAGGAGCCCACAGTCAGGTGACAAATGCGAAGCGCTTGATTTTTGATTTCTCTTTCGATAGAAGCTAAATTCCATCCAGTCGGTTTTTTATTTTATGAAAGCTTTATTAAGAAGAGGTACATGGTGAAGAGAGCGTTGATGATTGTATTTGCGTTTGGTGTGTGTGGCCTGAGTGCGTGTTCTGGAGAGGACTCGACCAGTGAAGATGTGAACATGGTGTCTGACATGCCTGACATGGTGTCATCTGAAGGAGAAGATGATGGTGGTCATGATGAGCACGATTCAGGCGTGGAGGAAGCAAGCTCATTTTGTTGTGCAGGTGACCAGTATTATGAGTGCACCACGGCACAGGGCTCGTATGTGTGTGGTGATACATCTGGTTGTGAGTTGAACGTGGCCAAAAACCGTGTGTGTGAGGGTGGTGCAAATGCACAGCCGCTTGGCGCGTCATGCTCGGACGCGTTTGAGTGTAAGGGTGGAGCCTGTCGAATTCGTCCTGATGGAAATTATTGTACGGTCAGTTGTAGTGGCGATCAGGAGTGCCCGTTGGGCTGGTCATGTTATGGCTCAAACAACAAGATCTGCATCAAACCAGGTGAATAATCTGTACACGTGATCCCTTCGCATTTGCGATTCCTGCTGGTATTCTCTGGCTCTGGTTCAAAAATAGAGAGTTTTGAGAGGAGTCAAAAAGGTATGAGCACGACGACAGAACATGTGTACATGTTGTGGGATTGTAGGGATTGTGGATGCAAGGGGATCACGTGTAGTCCTGATGCGCGTTACTGTCCTTCCTGTGGCAAGGTACGCACTTTCCTTGAGTTTGATGCGTCGTATTTGCCTGGTGATAATGAGAACTGGGACGCACAGGCCCACACACCCATTCCGCCTGCGGTGGTTACGCGTCTGATGAACGCAGGTGCCAACTGGTTTTGTACCAATTGTAAGGCGGATAACTACGGTGATGAAGGTGAGTGTCATAACTGTGGTGCGCCCAGAGGTGCGAGTGATGAGGTGCTTCGAGAGGTGTTGGACGATCGTGCGTTCAAAGCCTACATGGACGGAGACCAGGGGGCGACGGCAGCTCTTGTGGAGCAATTTGGAGAGTATGCAGGTTTGAGGGCCTCATCAGGTTTGTCGTTTGATATGGATGACAGCCATGAGGATCAGTTGAGTCGTGCGCAGCAAAATCGCTCCGCGTTCCAGAGTGAGATGCAGCAGGAGCAGAATCACCAGGCGCGTCCTCAGTGGGACACGGCCGACTTGCCCACCTCGGTGGAGTCGATGGAGCGCACGCATGGTGAAGGCGCGATCATCAAGCGTAAGAGTCGCAAGAAGAAGATGGTCGTCGGGGCAGGTCTTGCGTCCATGTTGTTGGCTGGAGGAGGCGTCTCGGGTGTAGCCATCTGGGGGATGCAGGAGAGCAAGGTTTTAGGTCAGGTAGAAGAGCTCTCCTGGGAGCGCCAGATTCAGGAGCAACGCTGGACGCCTGTCACGCTGCGAGGTTGGGCATCGGAGCTACGCGAGCGTGACGAGGTTGTGCCAAAAAATGGGTCAGGGGAGCAAGCGGGCGTCAGGATCGGGGCGTGTCGTATGGAGCATCATCACTATGAGGATTATGTGTGCGGCACAAAGCAGGTCGCGTGTACACACATGGAGTCTTACACCGAGACGTATTCATGCACGCGTCAGGAGTCGTATTCAGAGACATACTCATGTTCCAAAAGTGAGAGCTATTCCTGTGGTCAGAACTGTAGCACCTCGCGTGGTGCCAATGGTATGGCGACACGCACCTGTACACCAAAGACATGCACCCGCTCTGTATCCAGTACATGTACCCGCACAGCGTATCGTTCGGTGCCAGACACCTGTACGCGTACGCTTTCACGGCCAATCCACAGCTCGGACACGGTGGACAAGATCTGTCAGCGTTCCATAGAGGCGTCGCGTTGTGATTACGCCACGCAACGTTGGGAGGATTCGGACCATTATGTACTGTCAGATACCAAAAAACCTGCAAAGTGGCCTGAAGGGAGCCTTGATACGCTTGAGCGAGAGGATCGCACCGAGCGTTATGACATGCGCATTGTGTATGATTCTGGTGAAGAGGATCAGGAGCCTTTCCGTGAGACTGTGACCATCACGTTGGATCAATTTGACGCGTACAATGTGGGCGATCCTGTGACGATGACCATCACCAACTTTGGGAAGGTGAGCGGATGGGAGTACGGGGATCACAGGGATGATGAGCCAAAGTAAATATTTTATTATCTTATTATTTTCATAACTATTTCAATGACTTGGTTTGTGCTTTGAGGTGTGGGAGGTTCAAGGTTTTATAGAGCCAGACAGCCGCCTCAATGTGTTGAGTTCATTATCAGAGAGAGGAGCTGCGCGTGATTTTGGTGAGGCGGCGTGGTGTTTTCCTAAAGCGGAGAAGCGGTCGACGAGCTCATGCACATGAGCGCGTGCGATGTGGTAATCTGCGGCGATGAAGAGTTCAGCGCGCGTCTCGGTTTTGAAGTAATAGGCGCAGGTCATCAGGGCGTAGAGCAGGCGAGGTTGTTGTGTGGGGAGAGAAGGATGAGTGCTGAGTGCGCGCCATGTGACGCGGAGTAGCTGCATGGCTTGTTGTCGCAAGGCCATGCCCCATTCGATTTGTTTGGGGCGTCCTGTCAGGGGGTGTTCCTGGGTGTCTTTGAGCACCTGTCGCACATGGTCAAAGCAGCGTTGTTCGTAGATGGAGCGTTGTTCCTGTGGAGCGCACTGCGCAAGTGCCCACGCCTTGGTCCAGGCGTTATCTGCGAGCATAAGATCAAGCTCCTCGACGCCTTCATGTAAGAAGAAGTGTGCCACACAGTCCTGACGTTCAAGAGGAGTGCAGTCTTCATGGTCGAGGTTGAAGTAGACAAAGAAGCGTTCGCCCTGAGCATTGACGCTATCCACAAGATAAATTCCTGTTTTTCTTAGTACAAAGGTATGAATTGTGTCGTTTAAGGAAGAGCGTTCCGAGGATTTTGGTTTGAGTTTGGGTCCACGCCTTGGCTCATCCCTCAGGAAGTTCCAGCCTTTGATAAGGCGTGCCACGCCTGTGGAGATTGCGGGTCGCTCAACGAGCGTCAGTGTACAGAGTACAGGCCGCTTTTTTCCTACATGAGAGAGGTAGGTTTGGCGATCAAAGGTGAGCGAGTTTTCCAGACAAAGAGAGTAATTCCACATGTCTGTAGATCCTTGGGCAAAGTACAGACGTCATTAAATTGACGTTTATAAGGTAATGTGCTGGAAAATAGTGCTTAATTCATGTATAATCTGAAACAGAGTTCCAGCAGTTAAATCGTAGGAGTCAACGTTTTAAGAGTAGGTGGTACGAATAGATTGTCAAAGATTGGTTTGTACTGCGTATGAAATAAAACATTGTGATAGCACTTGATTCAGAGTCCAGACGAGATCGTTATGAGTTCAGAACACAGAAGTACGTTGCACTCGCAGAAGAAAGATTCCCCCGAGATTTCGAGGCTCACCGAGGAGTGGTCTGGGGTCAAGATCTCTCAATATCAGGTGACACGTTGTGTACGTGTGGGCAGGTATAATATCCTGTTGGAAGCCTTTTCCATGCGCGATCATTCCAAGGCCGCGATCAAGATTCCACGACAGGATCAGGATGGTTCGCGTCTGATTCATGAGCGCCTCGTGCTTGAAGAGCTTGATGGCGTCACCATGGTTCCACACTACGTATTACACGGGCGCTGCGAGGATCAGAAGCCTCTGCTCGCCATGGAGTGGATTGGTGGAACCTCTCTTGAGCAGCGTTTAAGGCTCTCCAACGCCCTGAGTAAACACGACTACTTTGATTACATGTTGCAGATCATCTATGGCATAGAGGAGCTGCATCATCGTGGGTATGCGTTGCGCAACCTCACCATCAATAACCTCATGATTCATCACGGGCGAGTGCGCCTGATCGATCTTGGTCAAGCGACGCATATGCGTGAGCCGCGTGCGCTGAATTCAGCCGATCCTCGTCAGCAAGACATGGCGCAAATTGGTCAGTTGATGCAAGCCATGCTGGGAAGTCAGGGACATGAAGAGGCCAAGTTCTTCTGTGGTGCTCCTGTGCCAGGACGACTCTTTACCTTGATTCGTCAATGCACACAGCTTGCGCCTGCTGAACGACCCAAGCCCATGGAGATTGCTCGTGTGTTAAAGCAACTCCTTGAACAAGTTGGGTTTTCTGGTGCACGCGCATCAAGTCAGTTCCTTGAATCCAATAGCTCCTCGGCCATCTCAACCCAGGGTTTTGAGAAGGACGCCAAGGAGCTTAATAAACGTAGTATGCGCGACAGCATTGAAATGCTTCGCCAGACCTACGAGGAGCCCACACGACCAAAACTCAAGCAGCAATCCTTGCTCTCGGCAGAAGCGCGCGAAAAATTGCGCAGGCGTTTTGTGAAGCACCTCGATAGTCAGGAAAGTTAGAACAAGAGCATTGAGCACAAAAAAGTCAGGCGGTTGTTGTCACAACCGCCTGACTTTTTTGTGCTCAATGCTCTTATTTATGCGAGGTTATGGAAAACCTTCTGCACATCATCATCGCCTTCAAGACGACTGATAAGTTCAAGCACCTCGTTGGCCTGCTCTTCTTCAAGCTCAATGGTCGTGGTGGGAATGTACTCGGGATCAGCTGACACAGGTTCAAGCTTTCTTGTCTCAAGTGCTTCCTGCATCGTACCAAAGTCTGTGAAGCCTGTGTGAATGATAATCAGGTCTTCGCCGTCTTCTCCTTTGCCTTCGCCCATTTCTTCAAGGCCAAAGTCAATCAGGTCAAGTTCAAGCTCTTCAAGATCCTGGCTGATGTCTTCGCGTTTGATCTTGAACACGCCCATGCGTTCAAACAGGTAGCTCACGCTGCCCGAGTTCCCCATGTTACCGCCGCCCTTGTTGAAGTGAACGCGTACATTGGTGACGGTACGTGTGGGGTTGTCTGTGGCGCTCTCCACCAGCACGGCGATGCCATGAGGTGCGTAACCTTCATAGACAAGCTCCTGGTAATCATCGCTGTCATCGGCACCCATGGCGCGTTTGATCGCAGCTTGCACGCGATCCTTTGGCATGTTGCATGCTTTTGCCGAGAGCAAGGCGCGACGCAGTGCAGGGTTAAAGTCTGGGTTTGGGCCACCCTGCTTTACTGCAATGACAATCTGGCGTCCCACACGTGTGAAGGCTTTGGCCATACGATCGTAGCGCGCAAACATGGTCGCTTTTCGCGTCTCGAAGATGCGTCCCATCTGAAATCTCCTCTTCTTGAAAGTAGTATACTGAGATGTGTTCACCGAGTGTGAGCACATGCTCTTATTCTTACATGATGTCAATGTGTTAACAAATCAACATCGCCAGTTTTAGGTTGATCACACCTGTCCAGCCTGACTGTGCTCAGGTCATACGAGCGAGGTGTATGATATGGGCGATGCCTTGTGATGATATGGATCATCCTTAACTCATCAGAAAAGCGACGCCTACAACAAGCGAACCATAACGTGTTCACCCTACAAAAAGCAATTACAGCGTCATAAGAAAGAATTCACGACGCATATTTTTTCACTTTTTATTCAGATGCCACGATGTGCTGTCTTGAAATGAGGGCGATCTTTTTTATGTGTTAAAAGCGTGTGTGGCGACTGTCTGATAATAGAGGTGCCCATTTTTTTAATTATTTTGTGATCTTACGCTTCTCCCCTTGTCATCAGGGAATCCGCAATAATCAGAATATTTGTCTAAATTTTCTCCAGAAAAAGTTGCATTTTTTTATTGACTTCAACGGCCAACGACCTTACTTATCTACATGTCACGTCACAGTGACACTGTAATTATACAGTCTCAGCGGAATTCGTTCCGCTTTACTTTACAGCACATCTGATGTGCAACAATTCGCATAGCGAGCCTGTCTTTGATGGGCTCATCTTGAAAACAAGTGGAACCTACAGTGCGTTGATATCCTTTCTTTAAGGGTTCTGTTCTCCACAGGGCCTCACTTCCGAAATCCCCCTGATTTCCTTCCTAATTTCCTTCCTGGATATCCTACCTATAAGTATCAACCACTTCCCTTGGTTTTCGAGCGAATTCAAAGAGAGAGGGCGGCCCCGCTAGCGGGGCCGCCCTCTCTCTTTGTGTCGAACATGATTCAGGATTACTTTTGAGCGATGATTCTGGCGTGCTCAGGGGTCAGGGGTCGCGTTGTCATGATGCCCATGCTTGTGCCGCCTGTGTTGCCTGTGGGGACCATACCGAGCGCAGTTTTTGTGGCAGCCCCGACAATGCGGACGAGCTGTCCAAACAACTCTCCAGGGTTCTTTGTCTGGAGTGCAAAGCTCGCCATTTTAATATGAATGATGGTGTGCCATCGTGTGGAGCGTTGGCCCAACACATGTGCATTTTCAAGGTGCTGGAACGCCATGTCGTGACGCTGTGCATCCATGTGTTCTTTGTAGGCAGCGAGTTCTTTTCTGATATGAGGTGTGATGTTGGTGTAGAATGACATGATATTCTCCTGTGTATGGTGTGTTGTCATTTGATAAGACCACGGAAGTCAGGATTGCATTACATCGAGGCTTGCCAAGCGTGGCGGTGGTTGTAGATTGCATGACGAAGCAGCGTGTTGTTGTGAGAAGAACTTTGAAAAGAAAGGTGTGATGATGAGCTCAATACATGTCGTGAATGGACTCCTTGATGAGTTGAAGCTGGCGATCAGGAACTATCGTGAGCACGCGTCTCGCGATCCTGAGTGGGTGAAGACCTGGACAGGTGAGCCCGATCAGGAGCTTGGTGAGATTCAGGCGTTGATGGCACGTATTCAGGGCGTTGAGCTTGAGCGCGACGAGGATCAGGACGCGCTTCTTGAGCGTTTTCTGACGCTTGGCGATGACGAAGAGCCGCTGATGTTTCAGTGTCTCCACGACACACTTCTGGAGGTTTATCCAGCCCAGGATTTATGTGATCAGCTTGTACAACACGCAGCGACATTGATCGTGGACGGGAAGTCTGCGCTCAAGGAGAGCTCGCACTGGTTGGCGCAGGCGATTTTTTGGTCCACATCAAGTCTTGGCGATCTTGAGGTTGTGACGCAATTGACCTCGGTCCCTGGGTTTTTCTCAGCGATTCCACGCTGGTTTGCACGCGAGGATGAGTTCTTTGAGAGCGATTATCTGGATGAGCACCCGTTGTTTGCGCAGCCCGAGGAGTCGGTGAGCTGGCTGATGGAGAAGTACAGTACGCTGCCCCGATATTCATCACTTGGTCCGCTGGCCGCGTCGCTTGAAGATGAGGAGGCGCAGCAAGCGCTGTTGCACTTGATGATGGCGCATCAGGGTTATGCGATGATTCTTGGTGAGATTGATGAGCATGACAGGGTGCCCACACAGCTTCAGGCATTGTTGAGTGAGTGTAAACAGTACCACCAGGGCAAGGTGAGCTTTGAGCCTGACCATGTGATTTATGCAATTGTTGAATCTTTACATGGAGTTACACTCAAGGACCTTGATCCTGAATTATGGCGTTGGTTGCTTGAGACCGAGGTGCACGGTCATCATGCAGCGACATTTCTATCACAGCATCCAGAGCAGGCGTTGAGCTTCTTGCAGGAGTTACTGGAGGAGACCTCGGGTGAGCCAGACCAGCTTTCGCTCAGGACACGTGCGATGCATGCGCTCTGTTCGATGGAGCCCTCCGAAGCGTTGCATGATGTGCTCTTGAAGTTCACGCAGGATGGTCTTACGCCTGTGCGACACACCGCATGGTATGCGCTTGTGAGACAGGACGCAGAGGGTGTTCTTGATGCGCTCAAGAGCGCGATACTGACATCGGATGATATGCTTGAGCAGGAGGAGATGTTATTTATGATTGCAAATCATAGCTCCGATGAGGCCGAGCAACTTTTGCGGGATTTACATCAGGAAGAGGCATTACAAATGCTTGAGCCAGCACTCTTTACCGAGGCGTTGATCCTGTGGCGTAAAAATCAGCCCTAGTTCGGGGTTATTGTGGAAATACGATAAAATTCTTGTCTCCTTGCTTGGCTTCATTAAATAATGCGTGTTAAGGTCACTACATCCAATAGACTGTTTTTGCACGTATCACACCTTGAAGAAGAGAAGATTGTCCCATGCCGCGTAAAAGTCGTACCCCCTATGCCATTCTTGGTGCGTTAAGTCATGGGCCCAAGTCGGGCTATGATATTAGTTGTTACTTTGAAAAAGACCACATGTTCTTCTGGAACGAGTCTTATGGTCAGATTTACCCTACCTTAAAAAAGCTTCTAAAAGAGGGGCTTGTCGAGGTTGAGGTAGACACACGTACACAAGGCCCTGAGCGCAAAGTGTATACCTTGACACCAGAAGGTCAGGAGGTGTTGCAATCCTGGCTCACCGAGACGGACTGTAAGTCATCATTTCGTGACGAGCTTATGCTCAAGCTTCATTTTGGTATGCCCGAGGTGCAGAAGAACCTGCTGGACCGACTCCAGAACATGGAAAAAGAGCTCAGCGATGGTCTTGACGCGCTCCTTGTTGAAAGTGAGCAGATGGAAGAGCTTGACCTCTCAAAAGAAGAGCTTGCTTATCGTAAGATGACCATGAACTGGTCGAAGATGTTTTATGAGGCCAAGCTACGCTGGTGTCAGGAGAGTTTGAAGGACTTTGGCATTAAAAAGTCATCGAAGAAAAAGAAGAAAAAGAAGAAGAAAAACAAATCATAAACCCTCCTAACTCATTCAATTAAAAAAGAAAACGAAGATAAGGCGAGCATTGCTTTGGCAATGCTCGCCTTATCTTCGTTTTCTTTGAGGAGGGTGGAGAAGTAAGGTTATTCTTCTTCATCCTGATTGAGCAGCGATGAGGTCCTGCGCCAGACGGCGAACTCATCAAGGAGCTCTCTGGCGTCCTTGGCCCAGCTTCCCGTGCGCGGCGAGTGCATGCGTGCAAGTCCGTGTGCGCGGCCAGGCCAACCTCTCTTGAGGTGTTCAGCCATACGACCAAACATGACGGTGATGCGGCCAATATCGATGAATGCAAGGCGCTCAGGGGGAAGATCCTGGAGAGCACGTGCGCGTGCGGCGATGTGCTCAATGGCGAGCACACGAGCCCTGTCAGGCCAGCTCTCCATGATTTGGAGTTCTTCCTCGGTGGTCCATTCTTCAAGACGTTTCATCTCTTCCACGGCATCGCTTGTATCAAGCACGCGAGGAAGTTCGTTGTAATCATCAAGGCGGTCCTCGATGTGCTCAATCAGTTCTTCTGTGCTGAGTTGAACGGGTTCGGTGTAGTTGTCCGAACCAGGTGTGTTCGACGAGCCTGAACGAGATGCCGAGCCGTTAGCATCCCAGCTGACACCGTGACCACGCTCCACCCATTCCAGCAAGGTTTGGGAGAAATTGATCATGGACTCTTCAAGATCGCGTTGCATATCATCCAGCACGCTCGCATCTGCAAGAGCTGCGCGTGGGGATGTTGCTCGTCGCTCGTGGGCTTGCTTTAGTGTGCGCCATTGAGCCCGCATCGCCTCAAGGCGGCGGGTTAACACTTGCTCATCTGCTTCTGCCATCTAAAAACTCCTCATATATAAACAGACGAGTGAACTATAAGCTTTTGAAAATATTGATAAACAGAATAAAAAACGGGCACTTTTTCCATCCGCATGGAACAGCTCTATTTTAAGGTGCCTGTTGTACAGTGTGACATGGGGGAGTTATCACGCGGTCTCCTGAGCCAAATTGGAGACTTAAACTCTACTTATCGTGCCTAAAAGCATTTATAAAACACTGGTCGAATAATGAAATATAACAAACAAAACAATACACGTGCTCGAGGGTGCCTATTGATTCAGAACAAGATTTCAACCCCTTACCAGAGGATAGTTGTGGGACACATTCATCATCTGTGTTCTTTGCCGATGTCTGCACTTTACAGTGATGTGGTATCACAGTTCAGGGCATGGAGACAAAAAACGTGGAGCTGAACGTACCTTACTTCCTCGCTCATGGTGTTGAAACAAGCTCTTAAATAGCTCACCCATTCTCCTCTATGACAAACACTTTACGGATGTCAATAAAACATCGCGCAATGTTTGCATCAGGAGAAAACCTTGTTTGAAGTCGGTAGCCGACCCTTATATAGGTACATCGTCCACACCATAAGTTCAAGAATATCGTTTTATTTTAATGGTGTAAATAACTCCACACGCACACAGTACTACGTCACGTTTTTATAAGCATTAAAGAAGAGGTGTGAGCTTCTTTGGTTTCGACGCAGTGTCATGATAGATTGCATATTGTTTAGAGCGGATTACAAAATCATTCTATTGAATGAAAGAGACATGCAATCTCAGCGTCAAAAAATACTTGCATTGACTCATATCCTTTCTTCCTCGGTCCTGGTTTTGAAACTTGTTCTAAGTAAATTATAACCTTATGTGTGGTGTGTTATATGTCTTTGTATCGTATAAAAATAATAGATTTATCAACCTGTTATGCTTCCTCACTTTGTGCCATGCACCTCGCCGATCAGGGTGCCGAGGTGATTGGTCTGGTTGATGCGACCCAAAAGTCAGCACATCGTGAGTTATTCTCGCGTAACAAAACCTTGTATGAGTATACGTCCCAACATGAGCGTGACCAGCGACTTGCTCAATTAATTCCAGCAGCAGACGTCATTCTTGAAGATGCATCGCGCACAACACTCTCGGCAGATTTGCTTGAACTTGTGCAAAAACATCAGGTCATTCACGCACATTTGCCCGATTTTGACCCCCACAGCACGCATTCGCCTGCTCGCCAGAAAAAAGCGCTGCCCTCGGGTGTGCTTGAGGCGTTTATGGGCCTGTACGAGAGTCCTCTGGCCCGCAAACCCATGGCTCACCATCTCTCCTTGCTTGATGTCACCTCGGCGGCCTGGATGAGCTGTGCTGTGATGGCGGCCCTGATCCAGAGACAACGCACAGGTCATGTGGCAAAGCTCACACTTCCTCGCGCAGATGTGGCCTACCCACTGCTCGAACTCAACGCCATCTTTACCGTACAGCCGCCTCGTTCCTGGTCCACCTTGCAGTGGGCATCCACGCCTTTTATCGCTGCATACCCCTGCAAGGACTCAAGATTTATCTATGTGCACCTTGCATTGCGTCATCATCTTCAACGTTTTCTTGAATCTTTACAGCAGCTTGACCCTCATAGTTATCGCAAGTTAGCTGCGGCGCTGTCCGAGCAAACACGAGAGGAGCCAACCTGTGTGGAGTCGCTGATTGAACATCACAAGATTGTCGAAGCGCTTGAATATATCTTTGCACAGCGCAACGCGTTGGCGTGGGAAGAGGTGCTTTCGGATTACGGTCTTTGTGCTGTCATGGCGCGCTCTCTTGAGCAATGGTACGAGCACACTGAGCACCCTGTTCAGGCAGGTATCTTGCTCGATGCAAAGGATCATGAGTTTGGCGATAGTAAGATTCCAGGGCGAGTGGCGACCCTGGATGAAGAGCGCTTCTTTGCTCGACGTCCTCGTTATGTGGAGTCCGTTGATGATCTCTGGTCAACCCCCACCGACACCCCCTCTTCACCTGACACTCGGCAGACCACATCGCAGGCGTTACAGCCTCTTGATGGAATCAAGGTCCTTGATCTCACCCACGTCATTGCTGGTCCTGCATCCACACGCGTGCTCGCCGAGCTTGGTGCGGAGGTCTTGCGCATCGAAAATCCCCACTTTCAAGCGCCCTGGGGTGATGCCTTTCACCTCGCCTTTAACGCAGGCAAGTCTTCGGTGACGCTCGATCTTCAGACCACTAATGGACAGGGTGAGTTTGCAAAGATTCTCAAGAACTTTCAACCAGATATCGTGGCTTTGAATCTGCGTCCAGGGGCGGGTAAATCTTCGGGCGTATCCGAGGATCAGCTTCGCGGGTCGTCGTCAAAGATTATCTATGCACACCTCACTGCATATGGCACCAAGGGCGAGTGGGGTAAGCGTCCAGGATGGGAGCAGACGGCACAGGCAGCCTGTGGGGTGCAGCTTTCGTGGGGCGCAGATGAAGGGCATCCAGACCTGTTTCCGCTCCCCTTTAATGATCTGTGTACAGGGTTGCATGGTTGTTTTGCGATGCTTCTTGGGCTTTACGCTCGAGAGTGTGCTCCCGAACATGGCGGGCATCATGTGGAGACCAATCTTGTCACCACCACGGTATGGATGCAGGCGCTTGCATACCATGGTGGTGGTCGCCTTATTCATGGAAAGAGCACGCTTGGTCGCTCTGTGCTGTCACGTTTTTACAAGACGCGTGATGACTGGGGTTATTTGCATGTCAAGAATCTGGAGGCGCTGCACAAGGTGGAGGGCTTGCAGCACATTCAGGGAGCTTCAGGTCAGGCGCTGTCGATGAGTCTTGAGACCGAGTTCAAGCGTCATGGCTTCAAGACGTGGCAGCGTCGCTTCAGGGTGGCAGGGCTTGGTGATGATGAGCTTGTCTGGATTCAGCGACGTACCCCCAAGCAGGTGCTCTCCGATCCAGACGCGCGCAGACGTTCACTGGTTCATCGTCGGCGTCACGACTGGCTGGGTGTGGAGGTTACGGAGACAGGTTCTCCGTTGCTGTATGATGGTCACAGAGCACACCTTGAACCTGCGCCAGAGCGAGAGAAAACAGGCGAGCAAGATACAGCGCAGAGTTTGATGCCCTGGGTCAAAGGTCAGCTCAAGGGAGCGATTGCGTTGGGGTTGACGCGTCATAGGCAAAAGTCATGAACTTCGTGTAGATGGTGATGCATATGTTGTGGTCTTGCACGTTGTTGACGTATGTAGACTGCACCATAAACTTGCCCCCTCTCTTGATCCTGTGCTAGCGTATATGGGCAACCATGATGCCTATTATATCCACATTGCATATAAAGAGTTCAGACCATGACACACAGCGTGAAGTACACCTCTCTTATCGCCCTCGCTCTCCTGATGTTGAGCGTTCCTTTCAATGCGACAGCTCAGGATTCAACCGCGTCCCAGGTGAGCGTTGAGGACCTGTCCAAACCTCAGGAAGAGATCTACAGAGGTATTATCCCAGGGAAGCGCAATGAGCTTTCTCATCTGGACAAAAAGTCTAAAAAATACAACGTGATATCGTGGATTGGTTTTGTGCCCGAGGAGACGAGGACGCGCGTCTTTTTCCAGGCCACAGACAGCACAGATTACACGATGGACACCAGCGAGGATGGTTCCAAGATCACGCTCACCTTCCCCAACACCAAGGTTGAGAACTACAACCTCGTGCGTTTCATTGACGCGAGCTTCTTTGATCGCAAGGTCAAGCGAATCGATGCTTCTCGCAAGGGAAAGACCCTCACCGTGGTGCTCACCGTGACTCCTGGTGCTCGTCCGAATGTGAGCCGTGAAAACGGATACATCTACATGGATTTCTCACACGAATCATAATTGCGTGTTTTGAACCCCAAGAAAGAGAGGAGGGGCGGGCAAAAAATC
>CATLTV010000013.1 GCA_950059285.1 uncultured Pseudomonadota bacterium
GGGGGCAAAAATCGAAGATTTTTGCCCCCGCGCTCCCCGTCGCTTTCGTCCTTACATCTTGATTACGCTCAAGAGCGTGATGGAGAAGGAGTTGTTGGAAGAAGAGCGAAGGAGAAAGGATTGAAGTTCAAGGAGTGAAAACCAAGAAATGTAGCCGTGTTACCTTCTGTTTTTGCGACACCGAAATTCAACCTTTACACAAGCTTTTCCCGACAGATCCTTCTTGATCACGCTCTAGGCGCGTTCAACAATCATCGCGCTCCCTACACCTGCACCACCAGCCACGGCGACAAGTCCAAGACGTTTATCTTGACGCTCCAGCTCATCAAGTACAGAGGCCACAAGCATGGTCCCTGTGGCTCCCATGGCATGGCCCAGAGCAATTGTGCCGCCATTGACATTGACTCTGTCAGCGTCCACTCCAAGCTCGCGAATAAAGGCGAGCGTGGGGGCGGCAAAGGCTTCATTAACTTCGATAAGATCGATGTCGCTTACGCTCAGGTTGGCGCGTTCAAGTGCTTTTTTGGTTGCAGGAATGCTTCCTGTCAACATCTCTACAGGGTCAACACTTGCAGTGGCCCAGGAGAGAACCTTGCCGCGTGGTGTGAGGTCATCTCCTCTATGTGTACCCAGAATGGCCATGGCAGCACCATCTGCAAGCGCAGGTGAGTTTCCTCTGTGGTGCATCGCCTTTACATCATCAAGCGCGTCAAAACGTTCGATGGCCCAGGCATGTGAGCGCTCATCCATAAAGAGAGGTTTCATCGCTTCAAAGGCATCCGCACTGCTCCCCTCTCGGATCAACTCCTCCTGGTCAAATGTCGTATCAACGCCCTCCACATGTATGGGCACAATACTTCGCGCAAAATAACCTTCTTTTTGTGCGCGAGCTGCCTTGTGATGTGAGCTTGCTGCCCACTCATCAAGTTCACGACGCGTAAATCCACGCTGTGTTGCGACCACATCCGCGGCAAATCCCATCTGGACAAAGCGTGTCTTCTGGGCCACCTCGGGATCAGCAAACCACGCGCCCTTGTCACTAAAGATCGGGACGCGTGACATGGACTCAATGCCCCCTGCGAGCATCAGGTGTCCGCCCATGCCCGATGTGAGCTGGCCTGCGGCCATCAGAATGCTATCAAGCCCCGAGGTGCAGAGCCTGTTCAATGTGACACCGGGGATCCTCGCATCAAGACCTGCATAAAGTGCTGATACTTTTGCTAAATTTGTACCTTGATCGCGCGTTTGCGTGACGCAACCAAGAATAAGATCTTCAACATCAGCAAGATTAAAACCTCGGGCATCAAGCGCCGAGTAGAGCTGGCTCAGTAGCTCCACAGGCTTTACCGTGGAGAGTCCACCACCTTCTCTTCCCTTGCCGCGCGCTGTGCGAACGACATCATAAATGTAGACTTCTTGTGCTGTAGTCATGTCAGTTCCTTTGCTCAGGTAAGCTCATCACCTGGGACCCATGCTGCATGGAATCCCATCGGGACACGTTGAGGTAAGAGGACACGCGCCACAGGGCCAGCCTCAAGATTTTGGGCATCAAGAATGACCACTTCCGATTGGTTTTCACGCTCATCGTGTACAAAACTCACGAGATAACCATCATCCTCGACATCATCTTTGGCGCCCACACGTCGTGCCAGCGGAGCTTCAGAACCTCGGCGTCCCTCACCAAACCAGAAACGCTGATGCTGATCCCCCTGGAGGTCATATTTAAAAATACCATCAAAGAAGAGCGTGGGTTCATCGGACAGGTGTACGTTGTACGCATAGCGTGATTTGTAACCTGTGAAATTATCATTAATCGTTGGAAATTCCGTGTTTGCGTCGTCCAGCGGGCGTTCTTTTGTCTCGCCAGTTTTCATGTTGAAGCGCCACTCGTAGAGGTGGGCATCAAGGCGTAAAAAGGCGAGCATTTTGCCAAGTGGTTTGTTGTCATAACTTGTGGGTTCGGGGTCTTTGACACGACAGGCAATCAGGACAACCTCGTCACCTTCTTCCCAGGCGTTGACGACGTGATACACATAACAGGGGTCTGCTTCAAACCACTTGAGACTTTGCATATCTCCTCGGCGTGGCAAAATACCAAAACGCGAGGGAATGTCAGGGTGGAAGTTGACCTTGTAGCGCCCTGCTTTGAGCGCCTCGGGGTCAGCAAAGAGCGATAAGTCCATAAGAATGGCATAGTTTTCAGTGATCGCCATATCGTGGGGCTGTCGTGGTCCAGGCACTTCAATGGGTGCAGTGTGCACGAGGTCACCCGTGTGATCCACGACACCATAAGAGAGGTAAGGTGCCTTGAAGAAGCTCTGGTCAAAGAAGAATGCCTCGCCCGTCTTGCGGTCGACCTTGGCGTGTGCAGAGACGTTGAGCTTGAGCTTTCCATGGAAGTCATCCGCACCAATGGTTTCAAGTGTGCGTGGGTCCATGCGGTAGGGCTGACCTGCAAGATACCACAGCGCCATGAGCTGCCCGTTGTGGAAGATGACATCTGTGTTGGACGTATCCTTGATAGGCATGCTCCTCGGGTTGTGAATTGCAGGTTCCATCAATCCTCGCCAGAGCCCCTTTTCTGCCTCGCTCTCCATCTCATAGGCTTTGGTTCTGACGTACCTGTTGCGATAACTTGCCTTGCCATCCTCAAAGTGAACGGCGTGAAGCATGCCATCACCATCAAACCAGTGATGACGCCCCTCTGGCGTATGACGTGGGTTAGGCCCGTTACGGACATACACGCCATGAAGATCGGCAGGGATTTCCCCGATGACTTTCAGGTTGCTCTCTGTGATTTCATCTTTAACAGGAGCATAAGAGCCTGTTAAATAAGGGTTTTGTTCGTGTTCAAAGTTAATCTTGATACTCATAACCTATCCTTCCTGACCCCTTGAGGGCATATGTGTGTTAAACCATTGGAGTGCGTGCTCAAGCAAGCGTTCAAGACCTGGTCCTGCGTAGACATCCTTGTGTTTGATGCCTTCCAGCACGACGAGTTTTCTGGGCTCACGAGCCTTTGCAAAGTAGCTCTTACCTTCATTCACGGGGACGAGCAGATCGGCGTCCACATAGATCCACATGGCAGCGCGTGGTGAGATGAGGTGGGCGTAGTTTTCAGGCTTGAATTCGACGATATCAAGCATGGACTCGAAGGTAATTTCAGGTCGCCACTCGGGATGTTCTTCAGCGAGTTGATTGAGGTCTGCTTCCATCTCGGGATCGCGGCTCATCATGCGAGGGACAGAGATATAATCAAGTTCTCCTGTGGTGACAAAGCGTTGTCGTTTTTTGCGGACCTTGTCCATGAATTTGTCAAAGCCATCTCCGTGGCGAAACTGCCGTTCGCAATCGGCAGGGCCTGCTGTGCCGACGACACATTTGACGCGTGTATCCAGAGCCGCAGCGACAGTGGCGATGCCACAACCAAAGCTTGTGCCATAGAGTCCAATGTTTTGACTGTCCACCTGAGGAAGGCTTGTGAGGTATGTGACCGCGTTTCTGGCGTCGGTGACCTGAGCCATGGGAATGAGTCTTTGGCGAGGTTCGCCACCGCTTTTACCAAAGTATCGGTAATCGAAGGTGAGCGTAATATAGCCTGCTTCTCTGAAGCGTTGTGCGTAGACAGGAAACCAGATTTCTTTGATGATCGAAAATCCATGACAGAAGATGACCGCAGGTCGCTGTTCGCCTTCTTTATAATCGTCTGGCAGGCCAAGAATGCCAGAGACAGGTATGCCTTCACTGTAGAATGTGACCTGTTGCTCGCTCATGTGGATGACTCCATGCAGTGTTGAAATGATTACACCATGTGAGTGTACCTGGAATGTGGCAACACGTGGTGTGAATGACGACGAGGGAGGGTGATACTACTGCAATTGAAGAATTCTTTCATCCTTGATTCAGAGGAGACAAAAAAAGAGGAAGAGGGGCGGCCATTTGACTTGTCAAATGGCCGCCCCTCTTCCTCTTTTTTTGTCCTAAGATGTTGATAATAATGATGATTTATCAACTATTATCGACAACTGCTGTGAGGATAGCTTGCTTCGCCAGCGCCTGGTGTACCACACATCCAGTTGCCATCATCACATTCGGCCCAGCGGCAGGTTCCGCCACACGCGCTGTAGCTCATCTGTACCCATTCACCGTGTGTAATGTTGCGGCCCATGGTCTTGCTCCAGCACGAGTCACCAGCAGGTTCCTGAGGAGCTGCGCCACAGTCAGTGTGACCGAACTTCTCGTATTCGCAGGAGCTTTCAGGTGTACAGGTCCAGCTACCATCATCACAAGCAGCCCACTGGCAGGTGCCAGTACCACCACAGGAGTTGTAGTTCATCTGGACGCAAGCGCCATGAGGGACATCCTGTCCAAGTGTGCGGCTCTGGCAGCTTGCACCTGTTGGGCGAGGAGTGCCTGTACCAGGATCTGTATCCATACCGGGATCTGGTGTGGGCTCGGGATCAGGCGTAGGCTCGGGATCAGGCGTAGGCTCGGGATCTGGTGTAGGAGCAGGAGCACATGTGGCAGCGGCGTGTTTTTCGCCGTCACACTGAGCGACATCAGTACAGCTCCATGCGCCCTGATTGGTACACTCGGCCCATTGACATTCGCTACCACCACATGCGGCGTAAGGCATCTGGACGCACTCACCCGCAGGAATAGCTTGGTTCAAGGTGCGGCTCCAGCAGGTCACGCTGCCAGGTTGTGTGGTAGAACCGCCACGGAACCATGAGGTGCGCTCGTTTGCACCATCATTGGAGAGCTCAATGTGGAGGTGATCATGGTGGGGGTGAGGACCAGTATATGCGCGGTGCTTGTCGCCAGAGCGAGAAGCGTTCCAGGAGGTACGGTCCCAGATGAAGTACTGGACACCGAGAGCCTCGGCGTTTTCAATCAGCCAGTTGGCAATCGGATCGCCAAGGTCGTTATCAGCCTGACCGTTGTGAAGTGGCACAAAGAGGTCAATGGCTTTACCCGTACCGTGCATAGAGGTCTGGCTGCGGTTGGCTGTGTTTTGACGGCAAGAGTAACCGCCATAGCTGCGTGCACCTGCGAAGTTTGCCTTGAGGTAGTCACCCAGTTTTTTGGTGCCTGAGAGGAAGTGTCCACCACAGTTACGTCCACCATTCCAGGATGGAGCACCGTTGTAGGGGACGCTCTGATTACGACCAGCAGCAATAACGTTTGTAGGTGGAATGTAACGGCCTGCGCGTGAGATTTCGAGGCGAATGACATCGTCATCAAGCCCGGTCATCTGGTCATCAAGGTTTGGATCCCAGTCATCATCAAAGTAGAGGTGACCTTCTGGATCAGCGGTCTGCACAAACTCTGCACGGATGAACTCGATGTTGTCAGGTACACCATCAAAGCGCACGTGAATTGCTTTTGCCATCTGAGTCAGGCCAATGTTTGCATCGGCGTGGTCTGATTCAGGGTTCTCAAAGCTCATTGGCTTGTATTCGCTCAATGTGCCATCGAGTTCTTCCACGGCGTAAGACATGGCGGGAATTTCTGTGGCGGCAAAGTTGAACAACACACCCATGAAGGATTGCTCAGGTGCAAAGACAAGCTCACCATTTTGCAACATCCCCTGAAGCTCTTGATTATCCATGACGTAGACCACTTCACCATGCTGATGTGTGGCAACATCTTCAACGATGGCAGGGTCTTCATAGGTTTCAAACTGACCCTCTGCATTACATCCAGTAAACACGGTGGTCATACAGGCCATGGAAACCAGAGCTGCATAGAGTTCAGTACGAGACAGGTTCATCGAGTTCTCCTTTGGGTGTCGATTCTCAGGTGAAGTATATCGAGCCGATTAATTGATTCGTTGGTGCTACAGTTTTCTTGAACTGCGCGGTCAGTATAACTCAACTACAAGAGTTGTACCACTTCATTGCAGAATCTTTGTCTGTATATTTTTAATCATTAAAATCAATAACTTAAGCATCAAGGTCTATATGAGGCTCTTGAGCAGGAGAGGAAGTGATGCAAAAATGTCTCGTAATTACGAGACATTTTTGCATCACTTCCTCTCCTGCTCCTGTGCTCAGGCTGATTTTGTAAATCATGTGATCAGCTCCTTGTTTTGGAGTTCTATGCAATATGCTATGTTCATGCCTCCAAATCAGGCAGTTGGCTTGTTAGATTTGCTGAAAAGCAGGAGTTTTTGTGCAAACAACCTTGATCCTGGGTGCCTTCCTCGTGGGCGCACTCATCCTCGGACGTTATCTCTCTCACATCGCAAGATTCTCATCGTTCACTGTGACGGGAGGCATTTACGTCCTGCTCGGACTTATCCTTGGACCCACCATATCAGGTGTGATGAGCACACATAACCTCGATGCGTTGACTCCTCTTGTGAGTCTCCTGCTCGGTGTATTTGGTTTTGGCCTCGGTTTGAGCGCTCAAAATCGCCTCTCATCCTGGCAGCTCTCCTTTACAGGCGTCCTCTACTGGTTTGTGGTCGCCTCTTTTGTTGGCGTCTCCTTCTGGCTGCTTGCCACATTTACACCCTGGTTTCCCACGCTCACCATTGGTCTTTGCCTCACCCTCGCGGCGCTTGCCTGCGCTGGAAGCGTGCATCAACTCGATGTGTTGACCGCCGCCTGGCATGCCAAGAAAGAGGTCATGAACAGGCTCATCACCTTTGCCTTGCTCGGTGAACTTGTCGCCGTGCTCGCTTTTGGTTTTAACGCGTCGTTTCTTCGTAGCTCCACGCTTGTGGTTGAAGGTGTGCGCCAGCTCACCACCATCGAATGGCTCTTTGCCAGCGCTGTCATCGGTGCACTGTTTGGCCTCCTGTTCAGCACATTTGTGGGCGATGAAGAAAACCAACCCAAACTCTTTTTGACCAGCGTGGGCTCCATCCTCTTTGCCAGCGGTATCGCCGTGGGCCTTGATGTCTCTCCCATGTTTGTGAACCTCATTGTCGGCATCGTGGTGGGCCTGTCCTCCTCACACGCAGATAGTTTACGCGATGCTGCCGAGCGCCTGGTACACCCTGCGAGCGTCCTGCTTCTTGTGCTCGCAGGTGCGCTCTGGGAACCTCAGTGGAACCTTGAACTTCTGCTCTGTGTCATCCTGTACCTCGTCTTCCGTGCGCTTGCCCTCTTTATCGCCAACGTCTCCATGACAGGTTTTCAACAGCACTCTGACTTGCGAAAAATCTTTGGTCCTGGACTTGCCCTTCAAGGCACCTTCAGCATGGCGCTCGTACTCGACTTTGAGCAACATCAACCTGACACCGCACAGTTCATCCTCAGCATCATGATCATCGCCTTCCTCATCGAAGGTCTTGTCTCCCCCATCTTCTTACGACGCGCCTTGCTTGATATCGGAGCCATCTCCGCATGGGTTAATGACTACGATGAGACTCAAAAGAAAAAACCTGCATCCACAACATCAGCACATGCTGAAGACCCCTCCTCGGAGGAGTCCACTCCTCTGATCTGGAACACGCCCCCCAGTGAACTGGAAGTTCTGGATTTAAGCCGCGCTGAAGAAAGCTAATTCACCACACAAGATTCATTTCTGTTGACCTCAAACAACCTGATTTTTTATGAAAACTGTTATCATTGGTGCGTCAGAAGTCGCTGTTATTCTTGCTAAAATGCTCTCTAGCAACATGCATGATGTCACGATCATACATAATGAAGACCGCGATCTTCGTCACCTCTACGAGCTCGACCTTCAGATTATCGAAGGTGATGCCACACATCGCGCCTTGCTCAAACAAGCGGCCGTCTCACAAGCCACACTTGTGGCGAGCGTCTCGCACAATGCCTCATACAACTTGGTGTCAAGCGCGCTCGCCAGTGAGCTTGGCGCACAGATCTCCATCGCTGTTGTGGAAGACCCCGGATTCTTCTCCACAAGCGCTGCTGTCGAATATGACGTTCTTGGGGTTGAAGCAGTGTTAAACACTGCTCGCCTGGCTGGTCAGGAGATCATGAAACGCATTCGTAAAATCGACCTCGACTTCGTGGTCAACCTTGTGGGCGCATCCATCCAGGTTCTGCTTGTGCCCATTCGACGACTGAACAAGGTTCCTTCGCAGGCACCCTCCGAACTCAGTCTTCCCCACGGTACATTTGTGCCTGCGGTGCTTCGCGATGGTGATCTCATCGCGGCACAGGAAGTACATTCGCTTGATATCGATGACCAGTTGATGGTCGTGGGTACACCTGCATTGATTTCAAGCGCCTTGCACAAGCTTGGTGTACCAAGTTCACGAGGCCGTGTGATGATTGTGGGCGGAAGCTCAGCAGGTGCACAGCTTGCTCGCCGCCTCTCTCGTGAAGGACGTCGCGTTCAGCTTATTGAAGCGTCCGAGCGTCGTGCAGTTGAACTTGCCGAGGATCTTGAGTCCGTCACCATTCTTAATGCAGATGGCTCCAACCTCGCGTTGCTTGAAGAACTTGAGGTCCAGGATGTCGAATACATGATCACTGCCACGAGCGACGATGAGCTCAACCTGACCACAGCCCTGATGTCCAAACAGCTTGGCACCATGCATGCCTTTGCACTCATGAACCGCGCTGGCTATGGCGCAATCTACGAGCGCCTTGGTGTTAATGGTGTTGTATCTCGTGATGATACGCTCTCCAAAAATATCATGACCATCGCGGATGTGGACCGCAGCGATGAAAATGAAACGATCAAGGGTTCGCATCATGTGCTGGAGATCTGGCGAGCACCCTCGAATATGAAGGAAAACTTCAGCCTGAATGCGCTGAACTTGCCGCCGCAGGCGATATTGTTGGGGATTGTGCGTAGAGCACAGGCACTTCAACCTGGTCAAACCGAGGCGATTCGACCTCGTGATTCGCTGGTCTTTGCTGTACCTCAATCTCAAATTAAAGCCTTGCGCCGCGTCCTGTCAAAATTCTCTAATTGATTGATTAATAAAAGTTTTTAACTCAATAATTTCCGAGTAGCACTCTTCATTTCTGGAGGCTCTTTACCATGTATCCTCTCGCGGTGGCCAAAAACCTGTCGGCGCTTCTGTTGCTTTTTGCAGCATTGCTCTGTGCGCCTGTGGGTTTGTCGGTCTCACAAAATAACATGAGCGCGCTGGTCGCATATGCGACCAGCGCGCTCATCACGACGATCCTTGCCGTGGTTCTCGGGTTTATTAGCCGAAATGCAAAACCAAGAATCCACCGCAAGGACGCCCTGATTACTGTGGCCATGATGTGGCTTATGATGGGCGTGCTTGGCGGATTACCTTTTGTGATTGAAGGGTCTATCTCCGATCCTGCTGCGGCGCTCTTTGAAGCTGTCTCGGGGTTCACTACCACGGGAGCCACGGTGGTCTCGGATGTCGATGGCCTCAGTGATCCGACAAACCTCTGGCGATGCCTCATGCACTGGATTGGTGGTATGGGTATCGTGGTGCTCTTTGTCGCGGTATTTCCCCAGATTGGTGTGAGCGCCAAACAACTCTTCAAGAACGAGGCTGCTGGTCCCATTGTCGATGGTTTTAAGCCTCGCATCAAAGAGACGGCCTTTTCGCTCTGGATCGTGTACACCATCCTGACTGTGTTATGCGCCGTCAGCTTCTTTGCTGCGGGCATGAACAGCTACGATGCTGTCTGTCATGCGATGAGTACCCTTGGTACAGGCGGATTCTCCACACGAGGTGCCTCGACGGGCTTCTATCAAAGCCCTCTTATTGACTGGATTACATGCTTCTTCATGTTTGTCGCAGCGCTCAACTTTGGACTCTTTTATGATGTCGCACGTGGTCGCTGGCGCTCTCTATTTCAGGATAAGGAGACTCGCTTTTATCTCATGATCAACCTCCTTGTTGTGATGGTTGTCATGTGGTGCATCCTCCCTCTTCACAATGATAACGGCATTGAATCACTCCGTTATGCGCTCTTTCAAACCCTTGCGGTGACGACCACAACAGGGTTTATGACCGAGGACTTTGACAAGTACCCTGATATTGCGCGCTACATTCTGTTCATGTGTATGTTCATGGGAGGATGTGCGGGGTCCACAGCAGGTGGTCTTAAAGCCATTCGCATCCTCGCAATTTTAAAGCTTATTTTTCGGGAACTTGCGCTGGTGATTCAACCTCGTCAGGTCATTCCCGTGCGTATTGGTCAGTCCACATTTCCTCCCAAGGTGCTGCATGCCATCCTCACATTTAGCGTGGCATTCTTCTTTTTGTGGGCGTTTGCCTCGGCCATTTTGGTCGCGATGGGGATGGACTTTATCTCTGCAATGAGCGCCACCATTGCTTGCCTCGCAAGTATTGGACCTGGCCTGAACAAGGTTGGTCCTACACAAAACTTCATGATTGTGCCCGCCGCAGGAAAGGTTTTGCTCTCATTCTGCATGATCGCTGGACGCCTTGAGATCTTCGCGCTCTTTGCTGTCTTCCATCCTCAATGCTGGCGAAAGGGGTAAGTGATGTTAAAACGTATAATAGTCCTCGCGCTCCTGTTCGGCATGATGTTTGGCCTGGAAATCGTCACACACGGTTTCTCGGGTGATCTTTTTATTGCCTCTCAGACACTCTCAAGTATTGGTTTTACCGCGCTCTTTGCCTTCACCGTGGGTGAGATCTTTGGCGCATTTAAACTCCCTCGAGTGACAGGTTACATCCTTACGGGGATTGTGCTTGGTCCACACCTCTCCGAGATCTTCTCCTCCACCATTGTGGAGCGCATGCAGATGTTTAACACGCTTGCGCTCGGTCTCATCGCCCTGTCTGCGGGCCTTGAACTTGATATGCGGGGTACGTGGCGGCTGATGAAGACGCTTGGCGTGACCATTCTCTTAAAAATTGTGGCCTTGCTGGTCCTTGTGGGCGGCGCCTTTGTCGCCATCGAGATGATATGGTCCCCCTTCAAGCTCGATATGAGCCAGACCATTGCTGTGGCGCTGATCATCGCCACCCTTGGTATCGGTACTTCTCCTGCAATCGCGCTTGCGATTCTTAACGATACGGGCGCCAAGGGACGACTCTCCGAACTGCTGCTTTCCATGGCGGTCCTCAAGGACCTTGTGGTGGTGGTTTCACTTGCCATTGCCATGGCTGTGGTCAACGCCTTGCTCTCGGGAGGAGGCTTTGATCCTCACTCACTTGTACACGTTGCGGAAGAAATCGGTGCCTCCATCCTTGCAGGGAGTATTATTGGTGGTCTGACCATCGCATACATCCGCTTTGTTCATCAGGAGATGCTCTTTTTTGTGGTGGCAATGATCCTTGCCGTGGCTCAGATCAGCGCCATTCTTCACCTTGAACTCCTCCTGGTGTTCATTGTAGCAGGATTTCTCGTTCGTAACTTCTCCCCCTACGAACATGACCTGCTTCACCCGCTTGAAGTTGTGGCGCTCCCTGTCTTTGTGGTCTTCTTTACCACGGCAGGCGCCAACATCGATCTTGGTAAAACCTGGGCTGTGCTCCCAATTGCGATCGCGCTCTTTGCTGCTCGTGGCGTGGCCTTCTTTGCCGCTTCAAAGTTTGGCGCACTCATCTGTAAAGAGTCCGAAGCCATTGCAAAACATAGCTGGATGTCTTACTTGCCACAGGCAGGTGTGACGCTTGGACTTGTCACCATTGCTGTAGGAAAACTCTCTCCTGAAGGCGCGTCCGAAACCATGGTACGCGTTGCCGAAGTCATGGAACCTCTTGGTGTGGCTCTTGTGGCATTAAACCTTCTGGTTGGCCCTGTCACTGTGGGTATGGCCCTCAAGAAAGCAGGTGAAGTGCCCGAAGAAGCTTCTGGTGAAGATGCACATGCTGCCGAATCACACGATGCACATGCCTCAACACCAAAGGCATCCACGCTCACGATCGAACCTCAACATGAGGAGCTTGATCCTCAGAAAATTCTCCTCAGCGTACAAGACATCCCTCTTGACTGGCTTGCCGCCATCGATCAGGACTTTGCCACCGATACTTCACTACAGAATATCGCCACCGAACTTGATAAAAAAGTTGAAGACATGACGCTTGAAGTCATTGATTTACTTGAACAACAGCTTGTCACACTGTTTGAAATCCTTCCCAATGAATACTCCCATGAAGAGTTTGCAGATATTGCAATTCAGTGGCAACGACATGCCCAGTGTGGAGAATCTCAGGTAAGCGATGACCTCGATCATATTCTTCGAGACCTGTTCCCTTCTCTGCTCGGTGCACTCCCCAAAAGTACACTCACAAAACTTCACAGCGTGCACCTGGATGCAAGCGATGAAAATACCATGGTCAAGGTCAGAGCCGCCGTGCGACGTGCGTCCGTCAGGTTCTTGCCCAATGGTGAGGCTGCCTACAGAAAAATTCTTGTCAAACAAAGCGCTCGTGCGGTCCTTGAACCAGGGTTGCTCGCTGCGCTGCTTGACTGGATGACCGCCCTCGCCAACGCTCAGAACACCTTCTTTGGTGCCATGGTCGGTGCGCTTGAATCTCCCGAACCGCGCCAAAACCTGCTCGACACCATGCAGGCCCAAATCGATTACGCACGTGCTCGCGCACGTTCAGCCTGGCGTCATGGCTGGGTTCAGGCGCTTGAAGAACTTATTACAGAGCTCAACACGCTTGATACGCCTGTAAACCCTTCAACGTCTGTCTCTTACTCCAAGGCAGAACACCATATTCAAGAGCGCCTGAAACTACTCAAACGCGCCCGAAAGCACTGGCGTCTTGTCCACTCATCCACCGATGCTCATGTCATTGCTCGTGCGTCCAATATTGTCGCACGTCATGAACTTGTGGATCTCCTTGATTCACGCTTCATTCAACCCGAAAAACATATCACTGAGGAAATTCACTCCACGCTGGACATCGTGATTCAACGCCTCTCCATGATCGAAAGTCATGTGTCGCAAGTTGTGTCTGAAAGCGATGAAAAAGACAAAACCAAGGACAAAATCTTTACCCCAGAAGAGCTTGAAGAACTCGGTCAACAGGTCGAGCAGTGCTATGATTCACACCTTCAAAAACAACTGCGGCGCCTGGTCCATCAACATGGTGGTCGACAACTTCTGGCCGAACTTCAAAAAGAAATTGAACACCGCCTCGCTCAACTCCCCTCCGAACTTGAAATGCTTAACCTCGAGGACACAAACTACAGCTCCTCAAGCTATCATCTCAACCTGCAAGACCTCTTCAGGCAAAACCTTCTCTCCGAATTCTTCACCGAATTGCTCAAAGAACATGGTGAGTTCAGCGAAGTCATTGCTCAGGTGCCCTCACGCACCATGGAAGCCCTCCATGCCATTCAGTATGCGCTCGAACTTGTCGCCCGTGGGCGTATCTCCCAACAGGAGGATGCTCGCCAACACATTCAGACAAGCTTCTCCCGAGGACTCAAGCAACTTGAAGAAATTAAAGAGGAAATTACTCAGGACCGTGATGAACTTGAACAGGATATCCACAAGCAAATCTCCAGATCGTTTGAGGAAATCACTAGCAACATCACACAACCCCCTCGGTTTGATGGAATTCGCTTTGTTCAGGAAGGTCTCAGACATCCGCTCGTGGAACGCGTTGAGCAACGCACCCAAGTCCTGCGCAAACAGGCTATCGAGCACTTCAAACAACTTCAAACATGGGTGTACAACCTCAGTGATCGTGAAGAAGTCCGTGATCTGCGTATCCGCAGAGGTATCGACAAACTCTCCTCACGTCAGATGAAACAATGGCTTGAAGACACGCTCCCTGCACCTTCACAACTCCCCATCGACTCTCTGATCCATCAACTCTTCTCACTGGACCCCGTCGATGACAGGCGACTTTTTGTCTCCCGTAATGAGAGCACGCAGCTCCTGGAAGCTGTGGAACGCTGGAAACACCATGAACGTGTCTCCATTGTGGTCAAAGGCCCCATCGGTTCTGGCAAGTCTTCGCTCATTGATAATCACCTCTTTGATATCGGTGCAACAAACCTCTACCGCCTCGATAGACGCTTCTGGCAACGCACCGATGGCCTCCTCAGAGCGCTCTCTTTTGAGATCGGCGTACGTGAAAACCTCGATGTCATGGCAAGAAAACTCAACAGAGGTCAACATGTCATCATTGTTGATGGTCTTGAACAATGGC
This sequence comes from uncultured Pseudomonadota bacterium, assembly GCA_950059285.1. GTDB lineage: Bacteria > Myxococcota_A > Bradymonadia > Bradymonadales > Bradymonadaceae > CATLTV01. The sequence continues at coordinate 14,063 of CATLTV010000013.1, forward strand.
TCGCCCCTGATATCTCGGGCTTTGAACAGTGGCGCACGCTCCGAAAACTGATCAGCAAGACACCCTCCACGCTCTGGATCGTCTCCACACATGATGGGTTCTATAATCTCCTTGCAGAAGCACTCCCCTGGGATGTCGCTTTTACCGATATCATTCAGATGAGCTCGTTGAGCACAGCCAAACTCATGGAGATTATGGATCTCAGACATCGTCTCTCTGGTTATGATTACAACTTCCCTGAACCCTCTGTAAAACAACGTGTTTTAACACGTCGTGAAGACAATAAAACATTCTACTTTGAAGACCTCAACAAGCGCTCTTCTGGTGATATTCGTGCTGCGATTTACTTGCATCTGCGCGCCATGTCTCAACAGCGTGAGGATATCTCATTGCAGCCTCTTCAATCACAGAGCATTCCCTTCCTTCAAGCACTCCAACTTGAGGAACAAGCTGTGCTTCTGTCATTGCTTCAGTTTGCTCAACTTCCTCGAAAGAGTCTTCAGAATTATCTCTCGACGCCATCGATTGAAACATTTGAAATCCTTAACAGATTAAACATGTTAGGTCTTATTCAAGATGCTTCTTCGCACGACGAAATTTACATCCCATTCCATTTGAGACGGCCCCTCCTACTTGAACTCTCCACACATCACACACAGGAGGTCTCATCATGAGTAACCCCACACAAGATGCTCCTGAAACACATCCAAACGATGTCAAAAAAGATTCCAAATTACAAGAGGTTGAAGCCGTCGTGGAGAACGCTGCGTCTGAAGAGATCTCCTCTGTGACACAGCTTGAAACGCAGCTTGAACAGGTCAAAACCATCGACCTTCAGCTCATCACAGGTATTGGGATCGTCATCATTGTCTGGCTGCTCGCCAGGCGCTTTGCAAAATTCTCGGTGCGTAAAAAAATTATTCAACCCCTGACAGGCACACGGCTTAATCTACTTATCACCACCTTCATGATGCTCATGTTGGGTTGGCTCATGACAAGCAAGATCTTTCAGGCCCTAAACCTCCAGTTCTCCACAGCCGCAGTGATGCTTGGCCTCCTGATGCTCGTCTCGTTGCCTCTACTTGCTCGTGATGTGCTCGCTGGATTGACACTTGGCTTGCGCGGTCAGCTCGCGCCTGGAATGCGCCTGAAAATGCAAAACTATGATGGCTATGTTGAACAGGTCGGCCTCTCCTCCGTCACTCTTCTTGGTGATGACGGCGGACGCATCGTCCTTCCCACGCGCCAGCTTAGACAGAGCCCTTACGAATTACGTGCAGCCAACCGCATCGCACGCCTGTCCTTCTCCATACCGCTCCCCAGAAAAATTGATGACCATGCTCAGGATGAGCTCCTTGAGAAAATACGCTGGATCTGCATCACCTGCCCATACAGACAACCCTCTTCCCCCGTGTCCGTGTCACTTCAGGATGAACACTCCGACACACAATCCTTGCAAATCTCTCTTCAGGTCGCATCTGAACAGGCATCTCCTCTAGCAAAATCGTTTTTAAATCATCACATTTCAACCATTGAAGAGCTCTGCTAACCTCCTTATGATAAACCAAAATAAAATGATAAAACAAACACTTACATCTGTCGTGACAATGGCTTGCCTCCTTGCCGTGACCTCCTCCGTGGTACACGCAGAAGACACTCCTCAAGAGTCATCCTCGATAAACGCAGGTCTCAACCTACGCACTGATCTTGGCGCACACCCACTGCGTATTGATCTTGGCTGGAGAACTCAAAACACAGACCTCCTGCTTGTCCTTGACCCCATGTTTTGGACCGATGGACAGTCCAGCTCGGACCTTATTTTTGGATGGCGTTTCCAGAATCGTGTTCAACCTATCATCGGTTGGCGAATGCACAGCATCAAGCTCCCTGAAGGACGTCAACTGCAACAAAACCTGCTTGCAGGTGTGGCCCTCGATTTGCCCACGTTCTTTGACAATAAACTACGTGGACAGTGGGGTTTTGAGCTTGCGACCACGTTAGTAAAACATGGCGCAAATCTACCCGCTGAAACCATCTCATTTGCCTCTGCACGACACTACCTTGACCTTGTCAACTTTGGCATGTTCGCCCGCTTTGACTTTCATATTCCTCTGGGGACCAAGTAATGCCTCGTACCTTTTATAACTATACGTTTTTACTTGTCATTCTCACGGCTCATGTTGCCTGTTCAAGCGATGTTGAAGCCCCACGCATTATTTGCCACAACGCCAATTGTGTTGAACCTGCCAACCCCGTCGAGGATGACACGCCTGAAGCTCTCAACGCCTCTCTTGCGCTTGTAGATGCCCAGGATGTCCCGCTAATTGATGGTGTGGAAATCGATACCTTCTGGTTTGGCGAAGAAGATCGTTGCCTCTTTGCGCATGACCTTGCTGATCCTGACAGTGCGCAAGATGCATCCGTTGCTTTTGATATAATTTCCAATCATTTACAGCAGCGTATTGAAAACTCAAAAGCAATTACGCGACAGGGCAAGGCGTTTTCGATCTTCATTGAACTCAAGGGTCATGTGGGCCCCGCCAAGAGTGAAAAGCACTCCCCGGAACAACTCCAGAAACACGCCGACTGTGCAGCTCAACTGGGCGTTGATTTTGCCGTCCACTCAACCACACACGACTACCCCCTTGAACTTGTATTCACATCATTTGATGCGTCTCTCTTGTTAGAACTCCAGTCCTCAACGCTCTATCAAGATATTGCCGCACAACCCAACGCCGTCAGCAAGTTAGGGTATCTTGTGGGTGTACCAGCACCGCTTGATTCTCAAAGCAAACCACTGGACAGCATTCCTTCTGAACTCAACATTGATATGTTGAGCGCTCACCCACACTGGACAAGACACAGCACACTTCATGCTGCGGAAAGCCTCAACTGGGAGTTGTCACTGTGGATGTTCAGCGCTGTGCCCGAAACCTATGACGCCATCCTCACGTATAACCCTCACTATATTACCACCAGTGAGGCAAACCTTTTGTCTGGATGGCTTGAAGAGCAAAAGTAAAGGTCATGTAGGGGGCGCCTGTTTCAACAGGCGCCCCCTACATGACCTTTACTTTTGCTCTATTTTCGTGTGCTTACACGCACCTTTACAGGTGTATTGGGGGCAATGGTCAAGTTACGACGCTTGGGTTTGACCTCTGTGTCCAGAAGCTCAAAGTCTGCTTCATGAATCCATGTGGCCAGCACGATACTCATCTCATAACCCGCAAAAGCAGCACCAACACAGCGGCGATGACCTCCGCCAAAAGGCATGTATTCCCATGGTTTATAGCTCTTCTCGATGAACCTTTCAGGCTTGAACTTTTCAGGCTCATCATAGATCTCAGGATCGTGATGTACGGCAGAAATCGCCACGCTCACAACCTTCCCTTTTCCAACACGATAGGGGCCAAGATCCATCGGTTCGAGCAAGGTGCGCAAGACATCAGGTACAATAGGATAGATCCTGATCGTCTCCTTCCAAACACCTGTAAGATATGGCAATTTAGCAATTTGATCGAGGGGCATATCCTGCGCAAACGCTTCATCGACTTCTTCTTTAAGGCGAGCCAGAACCTCGGGGTTTTTGTGGATATGATACATGGCCCAGGTCATTGCAATGGCGGTTGTTTCGTGACCTGCTGCAAGCAATGTAAACAAATGGTCACGTATGGTCTGGTCCGAAAACTTGTATCCATCCTCATCTTCTGCCTGCAAAAGAAGGCTCAAGATATCATCGCCATAGCCCTGCTCTCGTTTGGCGTTAATTTCGCCATAGATCAGACCTTCTCCCACGGCCATGTGTCGTTGAAACTTGGCCCATGGACCAAGTCCCATAAATGAGCGCTGTAAACTCTTGTTAAACAGAAACGCAGGGTGCAATGCATCCATAATCGACTTGAGCGCAACCCTGACCTCTTCAATGCGCGACTCATCATCAATGCCAAAGATGGCGCGAATGATGACCTCCATGGAAAGTTCATTCATACTGTCATAAGTATTTAGAATTCCATTTTTATTTGTATCTTGCTTGAGCCGTTGAAGAGCCACATTGTGCATCAGCTCACCATACGCTCTCATCTGCCTTCCCTGAAAACAGGGCATAACCAGTCGACGCTCACGCTTGTGCTTCTCTCCCTGGATTAAAAAAAGGGAGCCTTTCCCAGTGAGAGGCTCCGTGACATCTGCGGCAAATGGATCGTAGTCCATCGGGTTATGTGCAAAAATTTCTTTGATATACTCGGTGTTACGCGTCGCAACAATGTCTCCATTTAATGCGGTCAAGCGCGCCGTATCACCATACTCACCAAACAGATCCTCATACATTTTGTAGTGGTCTGCCATAATCTTATACGTGTTACGTAATGTGCTCGTTGTGCCTGACGGCAAATGCTCTTGCTCTACCTGTGTCATATACACTCCTTTTAATTGTATGTATGTGCATAATTGTGTGTACCAGCTAGTGCATTTAATTCTGACGACATGGTTGCGCAAATCAACGTGTCATATTGACGCAGATAGACAAAGGGCGGCGAGTGTTGTGAAACAACACTCGCCGCCCTTTGTCTATCTTGCTGAATTTAAAGACTATTTCTTGCTTGATTTACGCTTGTTGTGATCAAGGATAGCCTTACGAAGACGGATGGATTCAGGTGTGATTTCCACGTACTCATCGTCCTCAATGAACTCGATAGCCTTCTCAAGACTCATCTCAAGAGGGGGAGTAAGAACGGTCGCAGAGTCAGAACCTGAAGCACGCACGTTGGTCAGCTGCTTCTTCTTACAAGGGTTCACGACGAGGTCGTTTTCACGAGCATGCTCACCGATGATCTGACCATTGTAGACAGGCTCAGCAGCGCCCACGAACAACTTGCCGCGCTCCTGAAGGTTGAACAGCGCATAACTTGTGGTTTCACCTTTCTCAAGCACGATGAGTGCACCATTTCGCTTGTGAGGAAGCTCGCCACGGTACTCTTCATAGGCATCAAAGTTGGTGTACATCACACCTGTACCACGTGTGTCGGTCAGGAACTCGGAGCGGTAACCAAGCAAGCCACGTGCAGGCACCTTGAAGAGCAACCTCTGTGTGTTGTCTCCGTTGACCTTCACTTCAAGAAGCTCGCCCTTACGCTGGTTCAGCTTCATGATCACTGTACCTGCGTAATCAGCATCGGTCTCCACGACCACTTCTTCCATCGGCTCAAGGGTCTTGCCGTTCTCATCTGTTCTGAAAATCACCTGAGGACGAGAGACCTGAAGCTCATAACCTTCACGCCTCATGGTCTCGATAAGCACAGCCAAGCTAAGCTCGCCACGACCAGAAACCTTGAAGGCCTCGGCACGCTCTGTAGGCTCAACTTTCAAGCTCACGTTACCTTCAAGCTCGCGATCAAGACGGTCCTTGATCTGACGACTTGTCACGTACTTGCCTTCCAGACCAGCAAATGGAGAATCGTTAATCATGAAGATCATGGACAGTGTAGGCTCATCAATCTTGAGCATGGGGAGAGGATCGGGGTTGTTGATGTCCGTCAAAGTCTCACCAGGAAGAATCGCATCAATACCTGTCACAGCAATGATGTCGCCAGCCTCGGCGTAATCAACTTCCATACGCTCAAGACCCCTGAAGCCCCAGATCTTTGTAATACGTGCAGAATCATCGTTGCCTTCGCGCCTGTGCACAAGAACCCTGTCGCCCACCTTCATGGAGCCGTTGAAGACACGACCAATCGCCACGCGACCAAGGTAGTCATCGTAGTTCAAGGTTGCGACCTGCATCTGAAGCACAGCTTCAGGATCACCAGCAGGAGGCTCAATTTTGTCCACGATCATCTGGAACAGAGGCTCAAGATCCTTGGGCTCATCGCCCACTTCGTTGATGGCGTATCCTTCCTTGGCAGAAGCGTAAATCACAGGGAAGTCAAGCTGCGCATCAGTCGCGCCAAGATCAACGAACAAGTCGAAGACCATATCAAGCACAGCGTCAGGACGTGCGTTTGGACGGTCAATTTTGTTGATCACGACCACAGGGTTCTGGCCAAGCTCCAGAGACTTACGAAGCACGAACTTGGTCTGTGGCATGGGGCCTTCAAACGCGTCGACGAGCAAGAGCACGCTGTCCACCATCTTGAGCACGCGCTCCACCTCACCACCGAAGTCGGCGTGACCAGGAGTATCAATGATGTTGATCTTATAGTCGTTCCAACGAATCCCTGTACACTTGGCAAAAATGGTAATGCCACGCTCTTTCTCAAGATCATTGGAGTCCATCGCGCGCTCACTGAGCTCTTTGTGAGATTCGATGGTGTTGGACTGGCTCAGGAGCCCATCAATCAGTGTGGTTTTACCGTGATCGACGTGGGCGATAATTGCAATATTACGGACATTTTTCATGATCTTATCAATCTACTCTTTAGAAGGAGTCTTGGAGGGCACATGTTCCATGCACTCTGGCTTCTGTTTTCTGTTACACTCTGCGGCATTACAGCTTCTTCTCATATGCTTTAGACCAACAGGTGCAAAGCGCTCGCCTTCATATAAGGCTTGAGTTAGAGATGCAACCTTGAATATGGCTTGTTACAACGAAGTCACCGAAAAAAGACAAAAAGAGGGCGCTGTTGACATGTCAACAGCGCCCTCTTTTTGTCTTTCTCTATGCTTAACTCATCGAGCTAAACACGATATGATCTTACCAGCTTGCTTTGGTCACGCCGGGGATCTCACCTTGAAGAGCAAGTTCACGGAACTTGATACGAGAGAGACCGAACTTGCGAAGGTAACCGCGTGAACGACCTGTAAGGTTGCAGCGGTTGCGCTGACGTGTTGGGCTAGCATCACGACCCATTTTAGCAAGCTTCTTATATGCTGCTTCGCGATCTTCAGGTGCGGTGCTTCCAGACTTGATGATTGCAACGAGTTCTGCACGACGGTCTGCGTAACGAGCAACGGTCTGTGCGATGCGTTTTTCACGTTCGATTTGGCTGACTGTAGCCATATGACATTCCTCTTAAATTAAAATGTTGTGTTCAAATAGTGACTTTATCTTAACACGATGTTCGGTGGTGTTATCTCTTTCATGCTCCATCAACTTGACTCTCACTTCAAAACTGGTTGGCATTTTTGCCAATGAAATCAAAGTCTTGTATTTTTGGGCACCTCCTCAAAAGCTCTTTCTACCCTGAGAAGGCGAGTTATTATGGGATATTATGGGTGGAAGGTCAAGCTAAATCGTTGATTCTTGTATCGTGTTTATCTCTCCTTGCATCCTCTCAACTGTCCTGACAGAAGATGCTCTCTGTATTCATATCCCACTTGCCCCCTGGATCATACATGACTCACCCACTCCACATGACGCGCTTTCAACACGGCTCCAGTGCTCACTTCTTTGGTGTTCATGGCTGGGGGTCCACGGGCCCACAAAGCTTCTCCGACCTCGCTCAGCACCTCCCTGAAGATGCCTCTCTTTTTGCCCCAGACCTCCCGGGATGCGGACAAACACCCCCACTCTCATCCTGGACACCCGAAGCGGTACACCAGTCTCTCCTCGATTCCTTTGATGCCCATTACACTGGAAAACCCATGACCGTCATTGGTTCCTGCTCGGGTTCCTTCCACGCACTACCACTCGCCATTGCTCGACCTGAACAAGTCAAACACATTGTGCTCCTTGAACCCTTTGCCTTCATGCCCTGGTTCTTTGGCATCTTCCTCAAACCCCTGACGGGTTATCCCCTCTACAAGATGGTGTTCGATAATCCCATCGGACGAGCGATGACCCGCGCTAGCCTCAAACGTCAAGGTGGTGACCAGGACAAGGTCGATATGGTGGGAAACTTCGGTCAAAGCACTGACCTTGGTGAGGCCTACAAGTATCTTCAATATTACGGGACGATTGTAGATCACAAGGTCTTTGCCAGGGCCACTCAACCTGTACACATCATTTGTGGCGAGAACTCATTCAAGGCCATTCACAAATCTCTTGACCTCTGGAAAGAAAACTGGCCCGAGCTGACGCCTCATGTGCTCCCTGGCATTGGACACATGTTGAGTCAGGAAGCACCCGAACTTACCGCATCACTGATCTTCAATGTGCGATAGCGAAGGGGCGGCGGCTGATAAATCAGCCGCCGCCCCTTCGCTATCGCACATTGAAGATCACAATATATCATATAACATGTTGATTTATTGCTGTTTTCCTTCAATAGCAAGCAACAACACCACAGATGCCACGGCCAGTCGCTTATCAAGACCACACTGCTCTGCACGGCTCAGGTCAATGTCATATTTGGCGACAAATGGGTTGAAGTTTTGCTGGAACGTTGCGGCTTCCTGTCCATTTACAGTCACTGTAAATCCTTGTGGTACAAGGTTTGAGAGGAAGCGACGAATCATCGCCAGCGCCATGGAATCTTCCATGACTGTACCAATCTGAGTTCCGTTGGCGTCAAACATATGCCACTCATCGCGCAACATGCTCTTGAGGCCCTGACGTTTCAACGCTCCCACAACCTGACCCGTCTGCACGTCAGTCACATCATAGGTGCCTGAAAAATCCATGATACTGCGCGCCTGAATTGTCATCACAGGATGCTGCTTGCCCTCATCGCGATACACCGTGATGGCTTCCTTGAGCTTGAACGCTTTTTGATGCACAAAAAAGCACAAATTCTCTTGTGTATCAAAGACATAGAACTTATTGCCAAACATGGAAAAAATCTTCTTCTTGGCAAGGTAACGATCCTGATTCACGAGCACCATATCCTGACTCATATACAAACTCCGTTATATGTTTCGTTTTTTACGACCTGGGATTGGTTATTTTGTCTCATGATTTCAAATCCACAGCAAGATCGTTTTGCGATCATCCCTTCAAACATCATCTGCACTGCATACACATTACACTGTACTCTGATACATTTGTGCTCACGTTTATAACGTCAAAGATGCTTTAAGTGTAAACTATTGCATCCTGTCTCATATGATTTATGGCATGACTCATCAACATCATGCCTTATGAAGGAGCCCCACCATGTCAAACAAACCTATTTCAATTACAAACAAAGATGAACTAGTTCAGTATCTTGGACAGGATTCTGGCGCGGCCGTCATTGACTTCTGGGCACCTTGGTGTGGTCCTTGCCGCGCCATGGCCCCTCACTTTGACGCCGCCTCGGAGCACTACGCCGATGAACCTGTCGCCTTCTATAAAATCAACACCGAGGCAAGCCCCGAGCTTGGCTCCATGTTCAATGTGCGTGCGCTCCCCACCACCATGTTACTGATCAACGGCAAGGTCGAGGATGTGATCCCTGGCCTGCTCACACCTCACAAGATCAAAAAACGTGTGGACTGGCTTTTATCAAAATCCAAAGGAGAGAGCGTGTTTAAACGCTTTATCAAGTCTTTGTAAATGGCTTGATGAGCATCGCCATGTAGCGGGTTGGATAATCCTCATCAAGCCCCATCTCTTCGGGCTCTCCCTCGGGCGCATAATGCGTCCCAAACACCACATCCAACCAGGGCGCAAGGTTCGCATAGTTCCCCACATCTCTTCCCTTGGCGTGATGCCAGTGATGCAGATGTGGGGACCCTAACAGGTAACCAAATATCCCCACCTTGATCCTTACATTGGAGTGGATAAATATCGCCCATAACCCCCGAAAGAAAATTAAAAGCATCACCTCGGAGAAGGCAAAACCACACACAATCGCAGGGATATTCACCATGAATTGTGTGTATAAACCGTCAAGAGGATGCTCTCTGTGTGCCGCCAACCAGTCCACCTCATGGCTACTATGATGCACCGCATGAAATCGCCAGAGAATGTCCACGCGATGCTGTAAACGATGTGCCCAGTATGCCACAAAATCCCCAAGTACTAGCGCGATGACAAGCTGTAGTCCCCATGGAATCTGGGCAAACAGAATATGTATTTGACCCAACACGCTTACTGATGCAAGCGGTTGTATTACGAGGTGAATGATAAAATTTGCGAGCGCTATAAACAGTAGATATTGACCCAGGAAAAAACCCAGGTCTGTCCAGAACCCTTCCCTGAAAATCTTTTGCTCACGCGCAGCACACAACCGCTCAAGCGGGATGAATAACACAGCCAACAACACAAGACTTGTCAACGCATGCGTTGAACGGTCCTGTAGAAATAACATCGCCTGCTGCACATACTCTGGCATGATATGCTCTACTTGTTATTCAAGTTCAGCTTCAACTTGCCGCCACCACCATTGTTGAACTTGAAGTTTGGCATTGGACCCGACTTCGTCGCAGGGAGTAAATTGGTATCAAGCTGGAGCTTGAGTCTCTGCCCTGAACCCTGATCCTCACCTGCCATGTCTTCACCCCTGGTCGATGACATGTCTGGCACAGCTTCACCATCTGCTTGTTTTACTGCCCCCTGCTGCATCTCCTCCTTTGTCTCCTCGGGAGTGGTTGCCGTAGGCTCCTCTGTAGTCGCTTTCTTTTCTTCACAGGCCCACACTCCACACAACAGCATCATCAAACAAATCAGACGTGTCTTCATTTTTCCCTCGCTTCAAAATTTAAAAACCAAAGTCTTTTCACCTTGTATTTCAAACAAATACGCATTGTTTCCTCATGGATAACAGTGCGTTATCTTTTCTTGCTAATGACTCTTATCACAAAGTGGTTAATCTCAACAGCAACAGCGCTGCTGTAGCACAACCCCTATGGCAGCCTCATAGTACGACATGGTGAGCTCCGAATCCTCCAATTCTACACCATGACAGCCCTATGAATATACAACCCCGCGTTTTTACCTTTTTAGCGGGGCTCCAAGAGAGGAGAGCCTGACCTTATATTACACCAGGCTCTCCTCTTTTTTATTTTTTATACTGACGTACACTCGCCTGAAAAGATCTCAAAAACTCACATTCACCCCACACGATAAAAGTCGTCTGGTTTTCTGGAAGCTCTTTTACCTCTGATGTGTTTGTGTTAATGACCGATGATCTCGCGTTAAACCGTGTATCTACACTGTGACGCTTATCTTTTGATGCTCTTCGCCCTCGACACATGACATGACCCTGCTCATCTTATCCCTGCTCGTCCTTCTGAGTGGGCCTTTGCTCTATAAACTTGTGCAACACGAACCACGTGCGTTCTGGAGCATCGACGGTTTTGTCCTCGCCAGTATCGGCGGCCTCATCCTCTTTCATGTCCTCCCTCCCACACTTGCTACCGCAGGCGGCGGCGCTCTGCTCGCCATGCTTGCAGGTCTTGTTCTCCCCATCCTTGCAGAACAAATCCGTGGCGGACATGACCATCACAGCCTCATTCACAAGCTCTCTGTAGGCGTTGCCCTTGTTGGCCTTGTTTTACACACCTTGCTCGATGGTATTACCCTCGCAGCTCAGACTCATAATGAAGTGAGCACAGCACTTGCCAGCGCTGTCCTGCTCCATCGATTCCCTGTCGCTCTCCTCGTCTGGTGGCTTATCCGACCTACCCGAGGTCGACGCGCAGCCATATTCGCCATTACCATGATCGCCGTCGCCACGGTCACAGGATTCCTCGTTGAAGAGCATCTTCACCAGGCCATGGAAAGCGTCGGATTTGCCTACGTTCAAGCTTTTATTGCTGGCTCATTACTTCATGTCATCGCCCATCACCCTCCTCACCAACACGATCACTCCCATGACCATGACCACCATCATGACCATGCTTCACAAAGCTCATGCGGATGCTCCTCCATTTCGGAAGATATCCTTGGTGAACCTGTAAGTTGCTCCTCGTCACAAGATGATGATCGTGGTCATCATGAACATCACCACCACGATGATGAGCACCATGGTCACAACCATGACCATCATCACGATCACGAAACCTCACATCCTATGGGGGAAATTGCTCATGATCACGCGATGATAGGAGGTCATCACCACGCAGATGGTCACCATCATGATCATGACCACCACAGCCATCCACACCCCCTGATGAGTGGTATTGGTGCGATTGCAGGTATTGGACTTGTGGTTGCGCTCCCATTTATTGAAACGCTCGTACTGTCACAGCACAGCGGCGCGCATGCCGATGATGGCCACCATCATCACCACGCACATGATGTCGTGGTAGAGGACTCACTGTTTGTTTTCACAGGCTATGGAGAACGCTTCTGGGACCTTTTTGTTGAAAGTGCTCCTGCGCTTTTGCTTGGATACATCCTCGCAGGACTCTTTGCATCGTTTCTTCCTCGTGCCTCCATGACGTGGATGAATCGCGGTTCTCATCCTCAAAAAGCATTGCGCGGCATGGCATTTGGTCTGCCCATCCCTATTTGCTCCTGTGGCGTGGTTCCTCTCTATCAGAGCCTCATTCGTAAAGGCGTACCAGCAAGTGCGGCCCTCGCGTTTATGATTGCCACCCCCGAGCTTGGCATTGAAGCCCTGCTCCTCTCCCTCCCTTTGCTTGGCACCGAACTTACCATTGCTCGCCTTGTCGCAGCAGCACTAGTTGCCTTACTCGCAGGATGGGTTATTGGCCGTATAATCCCTACCATCGACACATCACAAGATGTTGAAATTAAAAACAAAAACAAGCCATTAAAAGAACGTTTAAAGGAAGCGGCTGACTTTGGTCTGCGTGAAGTCCTCGACGAAACAGGACCCTGGATCATCGTGGGCCTGAGCATCGCTGCATTGCTCGCGCAGGGAAGCTTGACTAATAGCTTGCTAAACATCCCTAGCGTCGTACAGGTCATGCTTTTCGCTCTCATCAGCCTCCCCCTGTATGTATGTGCATCGGGCGCAACACCACTGGCAGCTGGACTCATCTTTGCCGGTGCATCCCCTGGTTCTGCGCTCGCATTCTTACTCGCTGGACCTGCCACCAATGTCACCACATTTGGTGTCCTCTCCAACATGCATGGCAAACGCATCGCGATCCTGTTTGGACTCGTTGTCATCGGGCTCTCGGTCATGATGGGCCTTGGTGTGGACCTCATCTTCCAAAACACGTCCTTGCATGTACAGGTAGAAGACCACCTCCATGATGAACACTCCTTGGTGCAACTGGTAAGCGCATGGGCTCTGGTCGCACTCTTCTTCATCTCGCTGCTCCGCACAGGACCAAGACACTGGATGCAAACTGTACTCAGCTTTGGCGGCGGTCATAGTCATTGAATATGAATCGAAAAAAGGCGACTTGCTTGAAAGTAAGTCGCCTTTTTTCGATTCATATTCAATGACTTAAATTCATGAATCAAGTTCATATCCACGCGCATTCCAGGCCAACAAACTCCCTGCAATAGTGTAGACATCCTGGAATCCCACCATACTCAAAATACTGGCAGCAATACTGGCTCTGAAGCCACTTCCACAGTACACAGCAACAGGCTTTTCGCGGTCCAACAGCTCTGATTTTTCTTTTAGCTCGGACAATGTGATTGTACGTGCACCTGGTATTGTACCGTTTTTCCACTCACCTGGTTTACGCACATCTACAAGCTGCAATGTACGTTCATCTTCAATCACATTCTTGAGCCTATCTACACTCATAAGATTTTGAGTTTCAAATGAATTACCTTGTTTAAACCACGAGGTAATACCACCCGCAAGATAACCTTCCGCCTCAAGTCCAAGACGCAGCAAATGGGTTTGAATATCCTGGGTACTGATACTGTCTGAAGCAACCAGTGCAATCTTTTTATCTGCGTCAATCAAACTGCCTGCCCACACAGGAAAAGAACCGCCCATGGCAATATTCAGGCTTCCCTTGATATGTGCACCTGCGAAGGCTTCATAAGAACGTGTATCCAGAATTACGGTGCCCTTATCATCCACATACTGTTCAAACTCATCGCCTGACCAGACATCAAGGTGAGCACGATCGTGAATGAGCTCTGGCCCCTCTCTGTTGATACGCTTGAGGCGTTTGTAATATGAGGGTGCAGGTGACTCTTCAAGCTCTTTCATCAGTGATTCCACAAACTCGTCTTCATCCTCAATCTGGAGTCGACTGTTGTGTAATCGCTCGTAACCGATGGTGCTTCGATCGCGGGCTCCGATACTGCTACCACATGGAGAACCTTCGCCATGCGCAGGGTATACCTCCACGCCATCCTCAAGTTTCATCAGCTTATTATGCAATGAATCAAACAATTTACGCGCGAGGTCTTCGTGATCTGCTCCTGGCTCAAGGTCTGGTCTTCCCACCTCGCCAGCAAAGAGCGTATCGCCCGTAAAGACGGCCCATTCTTTTTTGGCGCCAGCGCCACCGCCCGAAAGCACAAGGCTTACATGCTCGCTGGAGTGTCCAGGCGTATGTAAGACACGAAGACTTAATTCACCGACCTGAACCACATCACCCTCGCTTAGACGATTGAGTTCAAAACCATAATCACCCTGCTCCTGATTCTTGATCTCACCGCCATAAATGGTCGCACCTGTTTGCCTTGCGAGCTCACGGCTACCCGACACAAAGTCAGCGTGAATATGTGTCTCAAAAATATCTGTAATTGTAAGGTCGTGCTCTCTGGCTATCTGCATGTACCTATCAATGTCTCGACGGGGATCGATGACAAGCGCCTGAGTACCCGTGGCGAGCATGTAGGAAAGATGTGCAAGACCTTCTGATTTGATGACTTCAAATAACATAAAAAACCACCTCTTATTCTGTAACCAATTGAAAAACAAATAAATAATTGTAATTTTATTTTTATAACAAGCACGTAAATGTATTGTCAGGTGCCTGGTCATATGATTGCCCTATAAAGGCATCACTGCACAAGAATCTAACCCCTCACACTATATTGGACAGTCACTCGTCTTGACTCTGCCCATTAGCAAACCACAGAGCTTTGACAATTTTTTAAAACTTGCTCTCACGACACCTTCTTGTCGCTCTGCCGTGGACTCAGCCTACGTACTCCAAAATGCCACCTCCAGGAGTACTTTTTGGCAGTCAAGACGTACCGTTTTTATGACCATGAATAAGAACAACATTATGTGAGTTCACACTCATGCTTGCTTTTTCCACGCAAGAAACCAACCTCTCAGATTGCGTCAGAATCGATTTCTTGACCATTGTTCATATGAGCATGTGCATTTGTAAATAAACGCGCTTAAATCGTAGCTTTGCTGCGTATACGTTCGTAACTCATCAGCAACCACGCAGGGATAGGGCTTTTATATGAATAACGCGCGCTCTAATAAGACGCCTGTCACTAACTCTCAACAATACAATTTGTATTTGTTTCGATATTTATAATTGCCTTTTTTGACAATCTATTTCCACGTATTTTCAGTCTTTTAACTTGAAATTTTTTACAATACTTATCAACTCAGATGATGTATCATCGTCAATGTTACAATATTCTATATCCAATGTATTTATAACATTGAAAGTATTATTTCTTATTTTGGGAATCTTATTAAGGTCATAGCTGAAAAATTTAATATTTTCAGCCGCATATAGTAATTTAGAAAATATATCTTGAGTTTGATACACACTACATGTCGTCATTCCATACATTACAACGCTTTTAATTGAGGATATACTGAGTATAAAATTTTTAGTTGAAATACAGTCAAAGTAACAACTAATAATCGACAGCTGTAATAAATTTAGATTTTTCCCTCCACTAAGACACCCTGAACAACTATTAAATTCAATATTTTTAATATTATTTGAAAACTCGACGCCATTAACAAAGTTAATCGCATCAAAAGAAATATACTCTAAGAACTCAAAAGAACTAAAGATATTACAATTATAAATATTCATACCTGAAAGGCGCAAGTATTTACTTTTTAATATTAACTCTTTAACCACTTCCAAGTCATTAGTATCTAAATCCATATTGGCAAGATCATAATGTGTAATATTGTTTACTTCTTTTACTTGAGATAGAGCATTAATCAACTGAACTCCAAGAATGTCTTGATTATTGACAGGCTCTACTTCGAACGATTCAAATATATCAAAGAAATTAAAAATGTTAGCATTATACTCTCTACACAACTTCCAGATCCAATGTACAGGCAACTTACGACGCAAAGAATACTCTTCAGCTATACCAATGAGCCATTCCTTTGTTTCATGTATTTCTTCTAATGTGAAATTAACATCAATAATATAATTACAGATTCTCTCCCATACAATATCCGCATCGCTACTCTCACATAACAATATATTAAACTTTTCCATAAACTCTAAGGACACGATCGCTTCTCATCTTGTTGTAAAGTCTTAATGTTTTTAAGACCCATGTTAAAAATATTAATTACTATTTATAATATTTATTTTACGTGGTGTAACTACACTAGCCTACATTCACGTCCTCATAAGAAGAAGGTGTTGACGATCATTTTTTGAAATGATTCTTCTACGCTTCAAACTGAAGAGCAGACCTGGTGAGCTAATTTATACTTCACAGTTGACCTGACGGTGTATCCACTAAAGTTTTATTTGAAAACCGTCGTGTTCTTGAACAGGGACCTTTTCCCTGATCACATCTTCAAACCATCCCATCACCCATGCACCTGATTTCTTTTGAACCCTGGCACAACTCTTTGATACAATTCAAAGAATTCATTAATTTTCGATCCAACCAAAGCGCTCACGCGTAATGATAGGGTGAGATCACACATGTTACATGATGCGTATTTCGTTGCCGCTCTGGACAAAGCCCCAAGTAATCAGACTAACCCAAGGATTCTAACATGATATACACATCTACATCACGATATATTGTGGGCTCATTACTGCTATGCTTTGCCGTCACAGCCTGTAGCGAAAGTGAGCATGATAGCGACAACCTCACAGTCACTCAGGGACTCTCCAAAGGTCAACCAGGCGCCGCAATCGGCGATATCGACTACTGTACTGATCCAAATAACCTGTGTGATATCGGCGAGGGGGCTTGTGGTAGACATTCACAATGTATGAGTGGTTTGAAGTGTGCACCACGTGGCGATATCTATGGTTTTCCTGACTTGCGGGTTTGTGTTCCCGCTCATTGTGTGAACTCCCGTCAGGAATCTCATCTTGGAGAGGTCGGCGTGGATTGTGGCGGTGAATGCGGCCCCTGTGAATATGCAGACCAGTGTTACAATGGCACACTTGATGCCGATGAAGAAGCCATTGATTGTGGCGGTACAAGCTGTGAACCCTGCGCTGATGTGGTGCTCACAGTAAACTCCCCCACTGAAGATACTTTCTATACAACAACACTCACGCCTCGTGTAGCTGGCTATATTGACACCTCCTCACCTGACCAGCGTGGTAACCGTCGAGTATCATTTATGATCGATGGTGTGTCTGTAGGAGATACGCTCACCACATCAAACGGCTCCTGGAGCTTTCGCCTGCCCAGCCGCCCTCCTGGTACATACACTTTATCAACCACTGTAGAAAACAGCACATTCTCTGATACCGACCAGCGAACCTATCGTGTCATTTACAACAGGAGTGACTACTCCTTTGGTCAGATGCTGTCTGGTGGAAAGTCTTCCTCAACGGCAGCTCGCACGGTTGAGTTTGGGCCCGATGAATCCATTTTTACTGCTGGCGTGGTGGCCTTGGATTTAACCTATGGTAGTGAGACCATCTCCCGTGGATCTTCCAGTGGTATCGTAGGTTATGTGAGTCGTGCTGCTGCAGATGGCACACCACTGTGGATTGAACGCTTTGCCAGTGATGTAAAGACATCGATCGATGATATGAAAGCGCTATCAAACGGTGATATTGTTGTTTTGGGCGAGTTCAGAGGTACTATTGACCTTGGCAATGGGCCTGTAACCGCATCAGGATCTCAAGATGTGTTTTTAATGCGTCTTGATGGATCAACTGGCCAAATCGTATGGGCAAAAACTCTGTCCTCTAGCGTATCCGCAAGCGTTGGACGACTCGCCATTACTGCGAATGATGACATCATATTCACGTCTAACTACACAGGCACAGTTAATCTTGATGGCAATATCTCTGTAGCACAGGGCAGCAGCACAGATATGTATGTGGCGAGGTTAAGTGCTGATGGGAGTGTCCAGTGGAGCAACTCTTATGGCGACGATGCCAAGGATACAGTCAACGATGTCGATGTAGACAGCGTGGGCAATATCTATCTCGTCGGAAGCTTTGAAGAGAATCTCACTGTAGATACAGAGACCGTTTCAAGTCCTATGACCACAAGCTCTGTGCTCATCAAACTTACTGCATCTGGCAAGCTCATCTCACTCAAGAAAATTGGGGGTGATAGTTACGATGCAGCGGTACGAATTGCGATTGATCCTGCTGACAATGTCGTGATTAGTGGCATCTTCGCAGAAGAGATTGACTTTAATGGCACTCCATTGAGTGCCACTGATGAATTTGACATTTTTCTTGCCAGTTATGATTCAGACGGAACCTACTTATGGAGTCGCCAAATCATTGCTGAACTCGGTACAATTATTAACCTTTTGGAAATTAATGCTACGGGAAATATCATCGCGGCAGGGCCAACCTTTGCGCCCATTAACCTGGGCGGAGGTCTTCGCTCACCAGCGGGACGAGTTGATGGATTCCTTGCCATTTATACTTCAAATGGAGAGCTTGCCAGTCAACGTTTCATTACTTCAAACAGTGAACTCACCCCGCGTGGTCTTGCCATCAGCCACTTGAATTCCTACGCCATTGTAGGTGATTTACGCGGTACTGAAGCGTTCTTTGGTGGTGCACCCATTGAGAATACATCACGACGCTCGGGCTTTCTTGCCATCTATCGTTAATCCACAATAACGACCACCATCACATCTGCGAGGGCTTTGTCAGGAGAGTGCAATCGACTGATAAAGTCCTCGCATTGCATCAACCAACATTTGAATGGAGAGCATGATCAGAACCATGCCCATCAAGCGCTCCATGGCATCAATGCCTCTCTTGCGTAAGACTTTGTACAGCCACGGCGCAGAGAGCAAAATCACCGCATTAATAAACCACGCAAGACCCGTTGCTGCAGTCCACATACCAAGGTTATCACCACCCTGATGAGCCATGAGCACAAGCGTGGCAATCGTGGTCGGCCCCGCCACAAGTGGGATCGCCAACGGCACAATAAACGGCTCCTCCACAGGTTCATCCTTCTTGGCGTCTTTTCCCTGTTTCTTTGGGAAAATCATGCGCAACGCAATTACAAAAAGAATCACCCCTCCTGAAATACGCACAGACTCGGCTTCCAACCCAAGCGTGTCGAGGAACTGTCGGCCAAAGAACAAAAACGCCAGCATAATGCCGAGCGCAATAAGCAGCTCGCGCAAAATAATCGGACGCACTCTGGATGGATCAATCGGCTTGAGCATCGCCAGAAAAATCGGCACGTTTCCCAATGGATCCATGACCAGTAAGAGCAATGTGGTGGTCGCAACAAGTTCGGGTGGAATAAATGATGGCAGTGTCATGAGCACTCCTTGCACAAGATTTCTTACAATCCTGTCAAGCCTTTAAGTTCTGTGGAGATAAGATAGCGGACTGAACAGAGCGAAGACCTGATGGGATGAGGAGGAGAGGATTCGACGTCTTAGCCTCAGGCTAAATAGAGCCTAAATTACTGTAAATAAATATGAAAACTATGATCAGTCAGGTCATTACTGAAGCCCCCTTCAGTTGACCCGCAACATAGCGAAGTCTTCTCGTTTGTCACGCTCCTTTTTCTGCATCTTTGCTCAAAAACAAGAACATCCCAAGAAATAACTAAACAAGTGAGCAGTGATGCGAGAAAATCGCATCACTGCTCACTTGTTTAGTCTTTACACCTCCCTCCATACAAAATTTGCCAAATCATCTGTACAAAATTTGTGTGTGTCGCACGTTCAACTGATGGACATCTCCTCATCGAAACTAAATGATTTTTTAAAATAATCAAATATTTTCAACAACTTGTAATAAAAGCAAAAAGCATGGCATCAATCCTGCGATAGCACCTCATCAACATCACGCGCTCACCTTCGTAGGCGCACACCTTTTTGTATGCAGGTCTTGCCATGTGGATTCCTCTGATCGTAGTCGCTGTGGGCATTGTTATGATGCTCGTTGAGCTCCTTAAACCTGGCCGCTCCTGGCCACATGTAACAGGATGGTGGCTTCGAGCCATTTGCTTCAATGCTCTTCAGGCTGCACTTGTATGGATTGCAGGCATCGCCTGGGACACATGGATGCAAGAACACTCCCTGCTCTCCATCGCCTCACTTGGCACAATCGGCAGCTCAATCGTAGGCTATCTTATCCTCACATTCGTCTACTACTGGTGGCATCGAGCTCGACATGAAAGCTCCTTTTTGTGGCGATGGTTTCACCAGTTCCACCACAGCCCTCAACGTCTTGAAGTCATCACCAGCTTCTACAAACACCCACTTGAAATTACCGCCAACGCGCTCCTCTCTTCACTCGTAATGTTTCTCTTGCTTGGTCTCTCTCCCGCTGGCGCTGCAGGTGCCACGCTCCTGAGTGGACTGGCAGAACTCTTTTACCACTGGAACGTCAACACCCCACGCTGGATTGGATTCTTATTTCAACGACCAGAGTCTCACTGTGTTCACCATGAGCGGGGCAAACACCACTACAACTATGGTGATCTTCCCCTCTGGGACATGCTCTTTGGCACATTCCTGAACCCCTACTCCTTTGAACAACAATGTGGCTTTGAACCCGATGCTGAACTTCGTATCAAGGATATGATGCTAGGAAAGGATGTACAAGAACCTCTGCTTTCAAACAAAAATAAACATTTAAAATCAATAAGATATAATAAAAAATCTGCACATTTGCCTCACTCCTCTTGCACGGAGGCATCCAGATGAAAGCCTCCCCATACACCACATATTTTGTGCTCGGATTACTCATCCTTGGCCTTGCAAATATGCTCGGAACACTCATTCAAAGCCCCACGCTCAAGGGACTTGCCGCAGGCACCGCTGCAAGTCCAGCACCCAAGGTATTCTCGAGCGTGGATGGCCTGGAAACGTTCTCCACCAGGTTCACTCTACAATGGACCACACCACAGAAAACCACCCACTCGTTGGAGCTCACGCACGATATCTACCCTCGCCTGCAAGGGCCCTACAATCGACGCAATATCTGGGGGGCCATGCTTGCTTATGGCCCGGCGCTCACATCAAATCCTCTGACTCAGGACATGTTCATCGATGCCATGGTCTACGGACTCTGCGAGGACGCACCTCTCTTACAAGAACTGGGCATTGACCCCTCCAACGTCCAGGACATCGCCATTGTCTACACCCCACGTGAAGGCACCACAACCACACTCCCCATGACCATCCAGCGAGAATGTCCATGATGAACACTGCGCCACAACACGCTTCATCTGCCCATCCACTCTCGTGGTGGCACACCTTTGTCGATCACATACACAAACCCTCGCGCTGGACCGCACATCAGTTTAGTCTTGTGCGTATCATCCTTGGCGCTTACCTCACGCTGCACTTTGCCTCACTCCTGCCATGGGGAGTGGAGATGTTTTCAAATCAAGGCGTGATTCCTCTCGCCGCCCACTCACCCCTGATCAAAGCATTTCCAAATCTTCTCGCCTGGATGGATGATCCTCTATATATCCTCTCTGTGCTTGGCACTGGAACGCTTGCCAGCGTGGGGCTCATGCTCGGTCTAAAGCGCAGAGTTATGGCGCTTTTATTATGGTATATCTGGGCCATCTTACTTGGACGAAATCCTCTGATCCTCAACCCTGGTATTCCCTATGTGGGATGGATGCTCCTCTGTTTTGCAGCGATTCCATCAGCTCCTGCATGGAGTATGGATGCGCTCAAAAATAAAGATAAATCAACACGATGGCACTTGCCTTCAGGATACATCACTGTGGCATGGATCATCATGGTTGTCGGATACAGTTACTCGGGACTCATGAAGCTTGGAAGCCTGTCCTGGATTGATGGCACAGCACTTGAGCATGTATTACAAGGCCCGCTTGCACACACCACCTGGTTGCGCGAAGTGCTGGTCAGTCAACCTATGTGTCTTAAACTCCTGACCTGGAGCACGTTGGCTCTGGAACTCTTTGCTGCACCACTTGCACTGATCAAACGATTAAGACCTGTTCTTTGGTGGGCTTTTATCGGTCTTCATGTGGGTATCTTGTGCACGATTAATTTTGCCGACCTCACACTTGGTATGTTGATGATTCATCTTCTGACATGGAATCCATCATGGCCAGCTCCATGGAAGTTGATCAAACACAAGAAAAGCTAAACAAGTGAGCAGTGATGCGATTTTCTCGCATCACTGCTCACTTGTTTAGCTTTTCTTGTGTAGCACAGTGGTTACTGTACGTCTGAAGCTTCCTCAACAGGCTCCTCGGAGACGCTCTCTTCAAGCCCTTCTTCGTTCACGACTTGTGTTGATTCAGGGTTGATAAACGCACTCATTGGGCATGACTGAATCTTGAGGTCTGTTACCTTGGTATCAAAATAAGCCTGGCGCTGTTCAATGCCCATGGCAGACATTTCCTGGAAAAACTGTATGGCTTCAGGCGTATAAATATTGTTGGAGATGTACGTGCTAATTGCCACAACACGTTCGTCCTGCTCCATCTCCTCGGAGACCTTTTCAGGTGCATGACATACAATCACAAGATCATCGCGCAAGGTGCGCTCTTCTGGAGCCTTCTTCTCAACTTCCGCCACCTCATCAAGCTTCTGAGAGACGACCTGAGTCTCCTCTTCTGTTTGAGTGGTTTGTTCGGCAACCTGCTCTTCCTCCGTGCCTGAAGACTTGCCTGTACTACAGGATGCACAGAGAGCCACAACACTTAAACTCGCAAATAAAATGTTAATCTTCATGATGATTTATCCTTGTTTTTCAATAATTTAAGCCAAAACAAGTGAACAAAAGATCAGTGATGCGAGAAAATCGCATCACTGATCTTTTGTTCACTTGTTTTGATTTGAGTTTTCATTCATGTGCGTGCCAACACAGGGAGCAACACACCATTCAGAGGTGCTCCTGCTGGCGTGGTGAAATTGTGAATAATCTCGGCGAGGTCGTCGAGTTTGACCCAGGTATCAAAATCCGCATCTGGCATCTCCTCGCGATTGGGTGGCGTGTCGAGAATGGATGGCAACACTGCATTAATAGTACAGGGCAAGGACGCAACCTCACGTGAGACGCTCTTTACAATTGCATTGAGCCCCGCCTTGGTTGCTGCATAGGCAGCCTCTCCCACACCAGGAGAGAGCGTGGACTTGGAGCTGATGAGCACAATATGACCGCGCTCCTCTTCTTTCATCTCTCCCAACACTTCGCGCACAACATAGAGTGATGAGCGCAGGTTCACCTCAAGCAAAAAGTCGAGGTCATCATCAGAGATCTTGTCGAACTCGCTCCATCGAAAGCCACCTGCACAATGTACAAGGGTGCGTACTGGCCCAAAGGCATCGCGGATTTTCTTGAACGCAGCTCGCACATCCTCTGCCTTGGTCACGTCAAGCTTCAGCGTACAGAAGTTATCAAGCTCTCCATCCACAAGAATATCGTCATGCTTGTAACTGACATCCAGACCAATCACGGTCAGATCCTGTGTCGCAGCTTCCTTGCAAAAACGTCGGGCCACGGCTTTTCCCAGTGAACCTGCTGTTCCTGTAATGACGATAGCACCTTGCTTCTCTTCTTCTGACATTCTAACTCCTTGAATATATTTAAATAATAAGAACTACTGTTGTCATACTTTTTTCTCCCCCTCGCCCCATTGCC
Source organism: uncultured Pseudomonadota bacterium (assembly GCA_950059285.1). Lineage (GTDB taxonomy): Bacteria > Myxococcota_A > Bradymonadia > Bradymonadales > Bradymonadaceae > CATLTV01. The sequence goes on from CATLTV010000013.1 coordinate 37,793, forward strand.
CTTTACCCGTGAACCAGCGCCAACCTACTGAGGAGAGCGCCACAAAATTACACACAACCAGAATCCAGGGCGCATGACCTTCAAGAACCACGATGAGCGATGCTCCAAGAACGTAAATCGCACCAATGATATGGAACCACTTCTCGAGAAGAACTCCCATCATAAAACCAATCACGCCATATGAAAACATCTCCAGGCTTACACCATTGGTAATGTCCAGACCATACTTCCATGACAGCGCTCGTGCGATTAGACCAATCACGAGAATCGCGGGAATGATGGCCAACAGCTTGCGATTGATTAAATTGAGCACGATAAACTTTCTGGCCAGGAACCACACAATAAGCACCAGTGTGGTGACCACAGATTTAAAAATCAATACGTTTTGACATAGCACATCCTGAGGAAGATCTTTAGCACCTACCAGAAAATGTGAAATCATCGCTGCGCTTGTCCATATGATGCACAATACAAACACAAGGATGCCCTTGCGCTTACGACTCACGCCAAGACTGATGCCATGCTCTAGCTCCTCCAGTGATTCAATACGTTTTTGCTCTGCCTGCAAACTACATTCAAGCGCATTGAGCTTGGCCTTGTTCTCAAAGGAAATATCTTCACCAAGCTCCTGCTCAAGCACATGTGCTGCGGCAAGGTTCTCGTGTACAACCTCCAGTGTGAGCATCGTGTTGAGCATATCCGTCTTGCGACGCTTAATCTTATCCAAATTGGGGTTGAGCTTCTTGGCTTGCTCCAGAGCAAAGCGGCAAGCACCCACAAGGGCATATGCCTGAATCATGTGCCCCGAGGTGACGCTACCTTCATCAAGCGACTGCTTTGCGATAGCTCTGAGTGTGTCGATGTGCTCCTTACTTGCCTTGAGGAGATGACCCGCTTGCCGCTTTTCCCTGTAACTTGAAATGGCCTCTCTTAACAGCTCTGCGCTGGCGTACCTCTCGTGAGGATCACGTGCACATGCTTTGTTGCAAATTCTTGCAAGCTCCTCGTCAACCTCTTGTGAATACTCATGAGGTGCCGAGTGATATGCGTGCAGGAGCACCGCGTGCAAGGATCGTCCTGTGTGCCGGGGAGATCCTGTAAGAAGCTCATGTAAGATGGCTCCAAGTGCGTACACATCTGTATGAACGTTGATCAATGCACCTTCTGCGGCGGCCTGTTCTGGCGCCATGTACATTGGTGTACCTGCAACGTGATTGACTTCTCGGGCCAGAGGAAGCACACCACCTTCATCAGGAACAAGCGCCACAGCAATACCCCAGTCCACCACGTAGACCTCACCAAAATCGCCAAGCATGACGTTTTCTGGCTTGAGGTCACGGTGGATAATCCCCTTGCTGTGTGCATAGTGCATCGCAAGGCACACGTTCTCAAAGATATCGAGGTGGCTCTCAAGGACGTCTTCTTGTTTGCGATATGCACGAGGCAAATGACGGGCATCGGCGAGCGCATCTTGCCAGCTTACACCCTCAATGCGCTTCATCACAAAGAGGGGCCGGCCTTGTTCATCCATGCCAAGAGAGTAAACAGGCACAATATTAGGGTGCTCCAGACGACCTGTGATACAGGCTTCGCGAAGCAGGCTCTGAATTGTCGAGGGAGAGAGCATGTCTTCAGTAAGCTGCTTGATAGCAACGTCTCGACCAAGTGCACGCTGTCTTGCTAGATGAACCACACCCATGCCCCCTCGACCCAATGTCGAGAGGATCTGAAAGTCCACCACCTCATTTTCGGGCGAAATATTATGCCGAGGCAAATCGAGCTGTTGCTTGCCTACTCGGATAGAATGCGTGGTGGTTTTGATGGTCGCTCCAGTTTTGAGCAACAGTGTCTCTTGTCCTGGATCGACGTAAGTCTCTTTGAGCAAATTTTCCCAGTTGGGCGTCTTGTTCAATCCGTTCGGTGCTTGGGAAAGCATCGTGTCGGCCACTTCAATATTTTTCAATACACCACCACATTCAGTTCACATATCCTCGCACACATCACTATCGGGAAAATCATCGGGTGGATTGCATTCCCCTACAATTGCTCCACATTGATCTCCACACACAAAAGGATGATTCTCGGGCTCCTCTCCTGGCTTCACATAAATGCCCACCATGTCCTCACTGCCACCACCATATTCAATGCGGTTGGCATCAATATTACCAATCCTCAGGAACAGTGATTCAAAGCTCAAGGAACCTTGTAAGAAGTCATTCCCCTCATCATCCTTGACAATCTTGCCATCAAGTCTGACTTGATTCAAGTTCACAAAAAATGGGTCTGTGGGCAAGAACAGGTCCACAGGATCTGTCTCAAGAATGCGATCGCCATCTTCTGTTAATGTCACAAATCCAGCGATATGCGCGGACCAACCCTGCTCCGTGGGGTCAACAATAAGATCATTAGGATTGGTCGTCTCCTTGGGCGCTCCATTGATCTCATCGCCCTCTCCTCCTGCGGTAAAGAACCTCCCGTCAGGCATGACAATCACATCCGAAATAAGTGTCAAAACCGCAGGTACGGGCTCGTTGATCACCGCGCTAAAGATGTATGTTCCATTTTGAAACTCGACGGGATCCGCGTTAAATCTTCCCTCGGGCGCACGGAATTGCACGTTGTAAAAGATGCTCTTTCCTGTGGTGTTACCCTCGGCATCAGACAACCCTGGTAACACTTCGATCAACACGGTCGCACCTGGTCGCGCCACATTTGTGGGCGATAGTGTAATGTGCACACTTGTAATGCCACCATCCGTGTTTGTGGTAGACTCAACCTCCACATCCTCACCACAGTTGCTGTTCAGGGTACATGTATCCACAATCGGTGTGGCGTCATCTGGCAAGAGGCCCTCCACATCCAACACAGGCTCCCATACACGAAAGGCAAAGCTCTCCACCTCCACAGCTTCAGAAAATGTCAGCGTCACAGGTTCAGTCGAGACAAACGAACCTCGTTCAGGACGCTCAAGTTTTGACTCGGGTGGAGGATTGTAAATAAACGTGTCACATGAACAGATAAGAAGACTGCTCAGGGCAAGGATACTTTGACAAATCGTGGATGTTTTCATGACCATTCTCTGAAAGATGATTACAGCTGTTGAAATTATAACACATGTAACTGAATTAAAAATTGAAGATAAAACGGTTCTCAAGCAGGTAACTATTTGCTGCGTCGCCATTTTCATCCTGCAACGCATCGCCTGGAAAGAGCACTGCACCTTCCACAACCCACTGGAAGTGCTTCTTGTACTTCCAGCCAATCTGACCATCTATCTCGGTGCCATAATAAGACCCTGGACTGCCACCGTGGAAGTTGACCAGATCGTCGTCAACCTCCTGACCATCTTCCTTCAAGGTGGTCATAATCGGATCGACCACACCACCATCCTCGGGCCACGCAAACAACGCTCCTGTACGCAGCCACAACCTGCTTTTCTTGTTGCGTACAAGATCCACATAAACCTGCGGGAAGATCGCGATTGCGTTGGTGAATCGACCATCACTCTGAACCTCGGTCAATGGGAATGACTCCACATCCGTCTGAGACAGGTTCTCCACACCGACCGCCACACTACGCGCAGTTTCAAATGCCATGATGTGCTCAAAAAGGAGCGCGCCCACGTTCTTGTCTCGTGCAAAACTAAACGATGTAATGGGCGTTGTGTTCCTTGGGTCCGCATCTCCTGATGCGTAGTCAAATTCCATGGTCAGAACCATCCTCCCAAGATCAAGATCCGCAGTAGCTTGTGCACCATGTGCCTTCAGCTGCTGACGCTTTGGTTCGGTGTTGCCAAGCGCAGCAAAACCCTCGGAGATCTCGCGGGTCTGACCACGTGTATGGATATACAACAGACGCAAGGTAAGATTCTCAACTTGCGCCTCTGCTGTCAGAGGTAGCCCCAGAATGTCCGAATCAAACTTCTCGTTACGCACATACACAGCGTTGCCGCCCAGGCGCACGTTCTTCCAGTCAAATCCCAACCAATCTGCGTTCTTTCTCCTGAAGTCCAGCGCCAGACCCATCTGCCTCAAATCATCCGCCTGACGCTGCACGCGATCCTGCTTCATAAAATCATAAAACAAACCCATCACGAGGCCATTATCCAATGACGTGTCAATCACGTGATTGTCGCGTGTAGCAAGCTTGATCGCCTCATCAAGCTTGGTGCCAAACAAAATCCTGTCCACCGCATCGGAGTACTGACTCACGCCAAAACGGTTATATGCACCACCATCGTGCCCTGCGATACCATCTCCATAATTGAGCGGCTGACGACCCACCCTCAGCAAACCAATGGGAAGAATGACGTCTGCATACAGGTAGTTGACCTCCATCAGAGGAGCTTCCTCCAGAACAGGCACGTAACTATCTGGATTCAAAGGATCTTCTGTGGAATCACTGGGCAAACCCACTCGCCAGCGGGTCATGTTTGGCTTCTTTGCTGCAATCGAAATCCCCGAGTTGGAACGCGGCGAGCCAATAAAGCTCCCGTTATCCCCCCAGAGCACGCCATCAAGCACGTCTGCCTGAAAGTTTAACCTCCCAAGCTTTGGTACGATCAACGCAGAATCCAGACGCAAGCGCTGCTCTGTCCACTGCACAACCGCAGGATCGATGCTGCTCAGATCCATTGGCTCAATACGCACGGAGCGTGCCCTGTATTCGGCGTTAAACTCGTAAGTCGTCGCCGATGCCTTCTCATCCGAAGGTCTGACCTGGGCGTCAAGTGGAGCGCTCCATACACATGCTAACATCAACGCGCATACGCCACCCTTTATTACCTTGATCCTGCTCATCATATCCTTGTCTCGTGGGATGTTATCCTGACCATGTGACTTCTGTTCTTTGTGTACTCTGCCACTGCTTGTCTTCGAAATACAAGCACTTTCCATGAAAAAATACCCTTTAGTCAGAATATAATCGCAAATCCACACCCCATCATTGCCTTGTACACATCACAAACCACTTTATACGACTTGCTTTGAGCCTCAAAGTCATCAGAAAGCGTGGCTAACCCAAAGCATGTTGCGCGGTTTTCATTGCGGTGAACTACCCGACGCGTTAGCATCCGCCTCCATACGAGGTCAGACATCATGTTTCGACCTTAAAAAGTCAATAAGCATTTGATTTATAATGGCTTTCATCACAAGAGCATAACGTAAGTCCAAGCGTCTATGCTCATGAAAAATAACAAAATATCATCCTCAAGGGATTATCATTATGTATGAAATTATACTCGCCGTGCACTCTGTGGTCCGCTGGCTCGTCCTCATCGTCGGCGTCGTGGCACTGGCTCAAAACATCTCAGGCTGGCTTGGGAACAAGACCTGGACAGCGAAGAACCGCAAGATCAATGGCGCCTTCATTGGTATGTTTCACCTCCAGGTTCTCCTTGGATTGCTCCTTTATGTGGGTGGGTTCAGCCCCACCATGAACCGCATTTTTAGCAACTTTGGCGGCGCAATGAAGGACGCTGCCCTTCGCTTCTGGGCTGTGGAACACATCAGCATGATGTTGCTCGCTGCCATCGTGGCACATGTGGCACATGTGGTCAGCAAACGACAGGATGCCGATGTTACACGCTTTAAATACGCATCCATTGGATTTATCCTCGCGTTTGTGCTGGTATTGGTGGCCATACCATGGCCCTTCCGTGAAGCTGTTGGCCGCTCTCTGATTCCATCCTTTTAAGACGACCTGATTATGCCCCACTTCATTCGCTCATTTTATCCTGTCTGTCTCATCGCAATGTCCTCCGCCATTCTTGGCTGTAATGACCCTGAATTCAGGCTCCCCGATACCTCTGATGCTGGCGTGGACGCCAATGCAGATATGATGGATGTCGAGGATCTCTCCGACATGCACATTGAGGACATGACAGAAGATCTTGGAATCATTGTTGATTCTTCACCTGACATGATTGAATCGGACATGGCAGATATGCAGGCTGACGCCGATATGCTGCCTGATGAAGACATGGATATGGCTCCTGATATGATGGAGGATATGTCTTCCACAGACCTCCCATCCACATGTGGTGAGAGCTGCCAGCAGCAAGATCTCACCCTGATGTTTGGACAGAATTCACGCACAATTGAACGTGCCGTGTATGGCTTGAGTAGCCCTGACATGTCGGTCAATGGTCAGTGGGAAATTTATATCGAGGCTCTTCAAGGAGGCTTCTCGGGTTGTCCCGATGAACAATCAAGTGCGCCCGATTACACCATGGTCCTGACAGGGATGCCTATCTTCACACAAAAAGGCGACTGGACCAGTGATAGTCATAATATCAACGCAGTTTTGTTTGATTATGAAGGAGACCTGTTACCTGATCCTCCATTCTACGCGCGCGCGACGGCTGTTCAGGTGAGTCCGCGTGCGCTTGATGTGTGTGTCCCCTGCGTGGAAAACAGCATGTCCGATGAGGATGGCTTTGTGGCACTGGATATGAGCGCAACCTTCATGGAGGGCACCATCTCGGGCTCCCTTTATGCGGTGCATTGCGATTCACTGGATGCCAAATAAACAACTGGTGATTACATACAGAGAGGTCATGGCGAGCGCGCTAGCGCGCTCGCCATGACCTCTCTGTATGTAATCACCTTTAAATCTTATAACGTATTCTATAAATTCATGAAAAACACACTGGCTAAATTGTGGCCTGCCCTGGTGCTGATAAGCTCAGGGCTTATGTATGCGATTGCTCTGAAATATTTTGTCTTCCCTGCCAAGGTTATTCTCACTGGCCTTGAAGGTATCTCATCCTCGCTCTCCTATTACTTTGAAAGCACCTCATTGTTCCTCGTGCTTTATCTTGCGTTTCAGCTGGTGTTGTTTGCGTTTGCCTGGCTGAAGCTCAGCCGCGACTTTGCGATACGCACGCTCCTGGTGATTATCACTGTCGTGATTTTTCTGCCTCTGTTGCCCGAGCTTCATATTGCGCAGCCTGAACCACAGAATGAACGTATTTTGCTGGTCTTATTTGGTGGTATTCTTTCGGGCACAGCCAAGGCGCTCGCCTTTCGCAGCCATGGCAGCACGGGAGATGAGGACATTATTGGTGCCTATTTCGCATCAAAATATCTCAAACCTGTGGGCAGCATTGCGGTGCTCTCGGCGGTTGTCTCCACAACCTTTGGGCTTGTGCTTGAGCTTCTTAAAACCCAAGACTTGAACGCGGTCCTGAACACGCTGATGTATACATGCATTTACATCTTTGCCAGCGTGGAGATGCTCAATAACCTCTACCAGAAATTTGCCCTGAGCATGTTGGTCGTCATCACCAACAAGGCCTCTGATATTGGGCAGGGCATACGTGAACTCTATCCACACCGTACCTTTATTTTACAGGATGGTGTGGGCGGACATTCTGGCGAAAAGTTTCATATGTTGAGGACCATTGTCACCAACGAAGAAATGCCACAGATCATTGATATGATTGAAGAAATAGATCACAACATCTTCTATTTTCACCATACCATCAAGGATGTATCGCAGACCTATTACATCTCACCGATTGGGAAACGAAAATAACACACTCCTGACATATTATTCGACTTGTGAACGCAGGTGCTTGATGAGCTTTGGCAAGGCCGATTCCTGAGCTTTTTCCTTTACCCAGTCAGGAATTGAGGTGTGTGGTTCTGCCAGAATCTCATAATGCACCATGGTCTGGGTGCCTGCCTCATTAAAAGGGGTCAGGATCCAGGCGCCTGTATTAACGCTGTAATCACCACGAACCAGCGTCCACTTGCGTGACCACTCCTTGGGTCCTGCCTTGTGTGTTGCCTTGGTCACAGACTTGAGGTTGTCCAGTGGGAATGGCATATCCACCTCAATCTCGCACACCTTGGTGCTGCCACTCTTCTTGAGAAGCTTGGCACTCGATGTACGCAGCATGGTCTTCTCGTAATCCTGACAACGATCAATCAATGGCCAGACCTTCTCGGGTGGCGCATTGATCATTGCCTTGACCACAGCTTTGGGCGTGTCATAGCCCTTGACCTTCACCATCTTCACATCAATGTGACCATTGGCGTAGCGATTCTTACCTCCTGTCATCGCTGTCGCAGGTATCAACACAAAGCTCAGACACAACAACACCCATCTGTGCTTGAACCTCACCATTTTGTGACCACCTTGATCTTTCATTAAGCTTTGCATTCTCTTTCTCTCTTGTATCATCACGCCCCGTTTTCGACCAAAAATCAGATCTTTACATGCCAACCTGTGTATCCATACATTCTACCACAAAAATGACTTGGAATGAGTATGCTTTATTCAAAAAAATTAATCAAATGGTTAATTTTTCATGTCCACCACATCAAACCATGTACGCTTATCTCAAATCCTGAGCTCTGATTTTTGAAATAAGCTGTAATTTCTTGAAGCATCCCACACCTACTCGCTATACTTGTGGTCAACGTACCTAGAGTGCCTCTGTCGATACACATGCGCAAGGCATTCTCCCTCTCGTTTAAATTTCAGCAGGAGTCCTGTACATCATGTCTTCAGAACTACATTACGAGGACCAAACTCATATTCTCTTGAAGCAAGATGTGCATCAACTCAATCCACCCTCTCTGGTGCACAAGACCCTCCGACTGCTCAATATCCACACCATTGGTGACCTCCTTGACTTCGACCTCTCCGAGGCCAAACACTACCGAGGTGTTGGCTCTGCCAAGGTCCAGGCGCTCGCAAGCCTTCAAGAAGAAGCACGACACATCCAGGAACTTGAACCTCAAGATGAGGCATTCCTCGCGCTGACCTCCCCAAGCTTCATTGAAGAGCTCACCGCGACTCAAGCTGACCTCGATGGACACTGGGCACAAACCCTTCGACGCATCGATCTTCGTACACACAATCTCCTTGAACAGGCCGAGGTCTACTCACTTCGCGAGCTTGTCTCTCGCTTTGAAGCTGGCACATTGCTCTCCATTCCAGGGCTCGGACAGGCCGCGCTTGAACATATTCAGGACCACCTCAATGACCTCATCTACTTTGGCGTCGATGGCTACCTCTGGAGAGGTCTTGATGAAGTCCCCTCGCACCTGGATGAATCTGTTTCATATGTCCTTCAATCACTTGATAGCGATGACCACCTGCTTGTCGTCACGCGCTTTCTTCAACATCAAACGCTGGAAGAGATTGGCACCACGCTCAACATCAGCCGAGAGCGCGTCCGACAGAAGCTCGAACGTATCTTCGACCTCATTCGACGCCAGTGGCACGACCACTTTGATGACCTCCTTGGCGAGCTTATCGCTGTCCTGGATGATCGTGGCGGCCTGATCTCAAGCACTGTCTGTCATGCCCTCACGGAGCACGCCAATCATGATTACGTCGTGCTTGGCCTCGAAATCCTTGGCATTAACTCGCGGTGGTGCCCCACGTCACACTTCCTGACCACGCTCAATAACAACCAGATTGAGAGCCTCTTCCAACAGTTCCGCACCGACCTGGCTGCACGCACACAGGGCGTCACCACTGCTGCTCAACTTGAACAGATGGCGCGCAACCGTGGCTGGCCTGCTCCTGCTCCCGAAATTATCGCATTCCTTGAAAACCGCTGGGAGGTCTCGCTTGGCGATGACATGCTCGTACAACACCCCTGGGTTGACTGGGAGGTTCTGTGCGCTCAATCACTTGCAAGCCACGACAAACCTGTCTCTCTTGAACAACTTATCGATTTGCTCGTAGAGGATTATGGCCTGACATCACGCCCTTCCACGCGTCAAATCTACCTCGTGATCTCGCAGGCTCCTGACATCCATGCCAGCGAACGTGGGCTCTATATTCACCGCAATAAGATTCCTCTTTCTGATGAAAAACTTAATAAAATTCAGGAAGATACAATATCAATTGTGGAGCATCTTGATCACGCCATAAGCACGTCCAAGCTCCTTGAACATCTGGAACCTCATCACCCAGGTGTCTCGGCTGCTATCTCTCCCATGCTGCTGCGTGACATCCTCGGTCGACACCCCAAGATCAAACTCTTCCAGTCCACCGATATGATTGCGCACCTCGACGCATTCCAGGGCAAGAGGCAAACACAAGCCGAGCTTCTTAATGATCTGCTCTCCGACCAGATGGAGCCACTTGATTGCAATGCAATTTGTGAACTGATTCCCGAACATATCAGCTTCCACCCTGCTGCAATCTATCAAACGCTTCAACAATCACCCTTTATCCTGAACCTTGGTCAGGGCTCGTTCCTCCATCGTGAAGCCATCGGGCTCACACAACGCGCCCTCGAGGCCGTCTGCGAAAGCGCCCTCCAGATCCTCTCGCAGCGTACACACCCCATCTCCGCCTCTCGCCTGCTTGATGCTCTGGCCATGTCTCCCAACACGGCCTATCTCAAGGTGCATCCCGTGGGCTCCAAGGTCCTCATGGCCATCCTTGACATAAAACCCACCATCAGCACCGGGCCTGGTGACTTGATCATGTGCTCAAAGGACTCCGAAGAGCCAACCCATGACCCTGCACTCCTCATGATACAAACGCTGGTTCAGGAGCACGGCGAGCTGTCGTCTCCAGAGGTCAAAACCCATATCAAGGATCTGTGTGGCTGGGATAGCTCTTCAAGCGTCTTTTATCACACGCTTCACAAGGCCGTAGATCTCGGGCTCGTCAGCAAGTCTGGCTCGCAGGACTCCATTCTTCTTACTGCGATACTCCCTCCTGAAAATTAGGCGCATTTTCATACTGTTGCGAAAGCAATAATTTGGCTGCGATCTTATTTTTCTGTGAATATCATTGTACTTTCAGGGTATATCTCCTATCATCCCATGCCCTTTGCAAAATGAAAGGTGTGCTTACTCTTTGTGGGTCGATCACCTGTATCCTCAGACGTATCGATTCAACTCATTGTAATATCACAGCTTTATTTATAAAAATAACGTATCAAGCATGGAGTCTACGCGATGACAAAAACAACTCAGAAGCACGCTGTACCCGAGTTTTTCCTGGAAGATGAGGAAGATTTCTCTGAAAAAGAACTTGCCTACTTTCGTGAACGCCTGGAAGAGGAGCGTAGCTCTGTCAAGGAACGTTTGCGTCTTCGTCTTGAAGGAATGACCGATGATGAGCGCCCTGCTGATGAGCTTGACCAAGCTGGACGTCTCTCTGACCAGGCCTTCTTGCTCCGACTCGCAGACAAGGAACGCAAGCTCCTCAACCAGATCGAACATGCTCTCGAAAAACTCAATGCAGGTGACTACGGTTACTGTGAAGGTACCGAGGAACAGATCACACGCAAGCGCCTCGTCTTGCGTCCCTGGACTCGCTACTCCATTGAATACAAGGAAGAGCTTGAGCGCGCCAAGAAACAAGGGCTCTAATCCCCTGTCATAACGCCTCATGGCCCTCTTTTTAGACGCTCGTTGACACGAGAGGAGGGCGGATTTTTACGCAGTAAAAATCCGCCC
>CATLTV010000014.1 GCA_950059285.1 uncultured Pseudomonadota bacterium
AAAAAAGGGGCGAGCTGGGCAAAATTTTCCCCCGTAATTTTTCGCCCAGCTCGCCCCTTTTTTGCTTTCAATACAATGATTTACACAAACACCTATTTCACATTCACTGCGTCAACCTGGCGTAAATCAAACTCGATCATTCCTGCACCATCAAGCTTGATTAATTCCGATGAGAGGTTGCTCTGCACAAGGCGCTCTCGTAGACGCAACACGCCGACATCAAGTCTGCGACGTAGCGAAGAAGCAAGTGAACGATCCTCGGACCAGACCACGCTCACAAGATCCTCCCAGAACATAGGCGCACCATGTGTTGCCAGCGCAGATAAAATCCTCCCTGGCACACCCGTGATCGTCGTCAAGTGACACCTGCTCGTGCTGATCGATACGCTTCGCGGCGTGACATCCAACAGCAAAGGATCAGTCAAGGTCTGGCGTGTGCTTGAGCGCGCGGCCTCTCTGAGGTCAACCTCCACAATCTCGAGGTTCTTGCCATCGACCTTAAAGACATCACCCACCCTGATGACACTCCCTGGATCATCCTTACCAAGACGAATACTCCAGCGACCACCCGAGCTCCACAACAAGGCGTGCGCAGCAGGATTGTAGCCTGCATGCAACCTTGGTTTACCTGCATCAATCACGATGCTCGTGGTTTGTGTCAATGAGACCTGTGGGAGCCCCTCCATCTTGAGCCCCAACAAACGCGCGGGCAAGACGACCTCATCACAGATAAAGGCAAGCTCGTTGTGAAGTTCGATCTCAAGACCTTCCTTGAGTACAACCTTGCTCTTGACCTGGCCATCCACACGAAATCGTCCGCGCAGAGCCAATAAAACAAGGCTCTCTCCCCTCAAACTCACCATTGCATGAGCCTCGCTAATACGAGGATCATCAATAAATAAAGCGGCCTGCTCCATACGACCAATCATGTCGCCCATGGATAATAAATAACGCGCATTCTCGTCGTTGGAGAGATGGCCAATCACATATGCTCGCACAATACTAGCACCTTAAAAACGTACACTAACTTCATGGCCTGTTCTTGCGATCAGCCCAACCTTCGATCACTCTCTGACGACCTCGTGCCACACCCAATGAACGAGAAGGAACCTCATTGGTCAATGTCGAACCTGCGGCCACAAACGCACCATCTCCAACCTTGATCGGAGCCACAAGCGCAGTGTTGCTACCAATAAATGCACCCTCACCGATCTCGGTCTTGTGCTTGTTCACACCATCATAGTTGCAGGTAATTGTACCCGCACCAATGTTGGCCTTCTTGCCCACGTGAGCATCTCCAAGATACGTCAAATGGCTGGCTTTGCTGCCATCATCCATACGTGTCTTTTTGATCTCCACGAAGTTACCAACCTTCACGCCATCGCCAAGATCTGCGCCAGGGCGCAGGTGGGCAAATGGACCAATCGTCACAAACTGCCCAAGACTTGCCTGATCAAGATAACAACTGGACTTGATGTAACACCCATCTCCAAGCACGGAGTTGCGCACCATATTGCCCTGCTCAATGGTCACATCAGAACCAATACGCGTCTTGCCCTCAAGATGCACGCCTGGATAAAGCACAACATCTTGACCAAGCTCAACGTCTGGACCAATGAAGACCTGTGATGGAGCAAGACACGTCACGCCCTGAGTCATCCAGTGATCCACAATACGCTGACGCGCATAATCAGTAGCGAGCGCAAGATCTTGACGCGTGTTCACGCCTTGTGTCTCTTCCACCTGATCAATCACCCAGCCCAACACGCTCCCTTCCCTCTCGCTCGCCATCGCAATCAGGTCGGTCAGATAAAATTCACCCTGTGCATTGGTGGCTTCACCCTGACAAAGCTCCTCAAGAGCCTCCAGCATGAATGAGGTCTTCATCAAATAGATGCCCGCATTGATCTCGTCGATCTCAAGCTCATCTTCTGTCGCATCAGCAGCTTCTACAATTGCGACAACTTCACCATGTTGCGGGTCTCGCACAACACGACCATAACGTGCAGGCTCTTCCAGAAACGCGGTGATCATTGCCACGCTCTTGCCCGACTCGCTGGCGCGAGCGACAAACGCTTCCAACGTCTGCGTCGAAAGGTTGGGGACATCGCCAGACAGAATCAACGTGTACTCGGCGTTTGTGCTGCCAAGCTGCTCACGTGCACACCAGACGGCGTGCCCTGTGCCAAGCTGCTCTTCCTGTGTCACACACACCACGGAGGCATCCTTTCCCTGATGTACTTCCTCCACATGCTGCGTGACACGCTCGCGGTCATGACCCACAACCACAATCATATCGCGGATATTTGCCTGATAGGCTCCCTCAATCACCCAATCCACAAGGGGTTTCCCAAGCATGGGGTGCAACACCTTGATAGTTTGTGAACGCAAACGAGTCCCCTTACCTGCGGCCAGGATTAACGCCTGGCAAGAACCTCTCTCAAGCATAGCTCTATCCTACTGATTTATAATACATTTACATGAAAGCAACCAACATATGCGGTGGCGTGCCCTGGGCACGCCACCGCATAGATTCAGCATTACGCTTCTTCTGTGGCACTTGTATCAAACTCATCACGCTCCAACAACACCTGAGCGTCAGTGAGCGGACGTGTACCATCTGCCGAGGAGAGTTGAGATGCAATCTCCTGAGCAACGCGAGGATCTGTGATCGCCTTCTGACCAAGCTTCTTTTCGTACTCACGGACAAGTTCGTCAAACTCTCTGGCGATCTTGGCGGTCACGGTGGTCTTCTTCCTGTATGGCATGAACGAGGATTTAAAGCCTGCGAGCACAAGCTTCCTCAGGTCACCGATGTTCAACTTGTAGTAACGCACAGCATGCTCGAACTCATCGGTCATGGTGGTATCTGTCACAAGACGGTTGTCTGTGTTGAGCGTGCATCGAATACCATAGGAGAGGTAGAAGGGGAGCGGGTGGCTCTCATAGCTCTCGGCGGCCTGTGTCTGGATGTTACTCTTCAGACAGACCTCAAGAGGGATGCGGTGATCATTGACGAAGTTGAGCAGATCGCCATCTTCTCTCAGGCGAGTACCGTGGCCAATACGGTGCGAACCACAGACGTGAATGGCCTGGTGGATGCTCTCTGGACCGTAGGCTTCACCTGCGTGAATGGTCAGGTTCACGTTGTTGTTGCGGATCAGGTCGAAGGCTGCCTGATAATCCTTGGGAGGGTTATCATACTCGGCACCTGCGAGGTCAAAGCCCACAACGCCCTTGTTTTTAAACGCCACGCACAGCTCAGCGAGTCGCAAGCTTGCCTTGGGCTCAATGTGGCGGATACCACAGATAATCTGACCACTCATCAGACCATAACGACGCTTGGCATCACGAAGACCCTCGGCCACGGCCTCCACGATCACGGGGAAGCTCAAACCATTGCGAGTGTGCAGCAATGGAGAATAACGCACCTCCATGTAACGCACGTTCTCACGGGCAGCATCTTCGCCAAGCTCAAACGCGGCGCGGTAAAGCGCCTCTTCTGTTTGCAACACCATCAGGGTGATATCAAACGCCTTGAGATAATCTGCAAGGCTTTCGTGATAGGCACCAATCTTGGCGACATCACGAAACTCTTTTGCGTTCTTGGGGTTGCCAGGAAGCTCCACGCCTTGCTGCTGGGCAAGCTCGAGGATCGTCTCCGGGCGCAAGCTGCCATCCAGGTGGACGTGCAGATCTGTTTTGGGCATACGATGCAAAAATTCCCTAGTTATTTCCATAAGATAACCTCCTTCAAACAAAGCTTATAAATACAACAAATGCGGCCCTTGAGATAAGTGTGTAGGTGCCGCACATATGTCTTGAGATGTGATTAATTTGGGCCACGTGGCGCATACGCGTATTTCAAAACGAGCGCCAAAAAAAGGACCACACCATGAAGGTGTTCCTGGCCCGAATACGTCCCTGGAGCAGGTTTAATACTGGTATCGCCTGATTTATGTGGCGATTTCCAGACACACTCCTGGACTGGCCTTGTTTGGTGCAAGGTTGCAGGTCAACATAGGACCTTTTGCAAGAAAACAAAAGACAAAGCTCATGATTTAAACATCAGAGCCCGATAAAGATGAGGAGCATTGAAGAAAACTTAAAAACAAAACGCAGCAATTTCAGCAACTTAAGAAAAAAACATAAGCCGACGCGCCCTCAAAAATGGCTGCTGTATCAGCTTATTCGCTCTGGTTTTCACTCTTCACAGGGAGACGCAACCTGAAGATGGAGCCCTCTCCGAGCTTGCTTTCAACCGAGAGCACACCTCCCATAAGTTCTGCAAAATGATAGGAAATGGTCAAACCAAGCCCTGTGCCCCCAAAACGTTTTTGGACCATATCATCGGCCTGACTAAATGGAAGGAACACGCGATGCATCGCCTCTTCACTAATACCACCGCCCTGATCTTCCACTTCAAACACGATCCACGCATCACCATCGTCCTTGAGCCTGAAGGTAACTTCCTTGCCCTTGCCAAACTTCAACGCGTTGGACAGCAGGTTTGTCAGGATTTGTTTGAGCCTCAGCACATCCACATGCAACACCTTGGCCTTTGACTGGTTGTCCAGCTTCAAGGTTGTGTGGTCCTGCCTTGCGAGAAGCTCCATTGGCGCAAGCACCTCATCCACGAGGGTTTTGAGCATCATAACTTCGGAGACAAGCTCCATATGCCCTGCTTCGATCTTCGAGAGGTCGAGTACGTTTTCGATCAAGCGCATCAGATGACGCCCCGCCTGATTGATGCGCTCCATATCGTCCACATAGTTTGCCTCACCAGCGTCTTCCATGTCCTCCATTACCATCTCAGTGCCACCAATAATAGCGTTCAGCGGCGTCCTGATTTCATGAGACATATTAGCAAGATAGGCACTCTTTGCACGATTTTCCTCGCGCGCCTTATCACGCGCCGCTGTCAGCTCCTTGTTCAGACGCTCAAGCTCCCGCGTACGCTCCATGATGCGGCGCTCCATCGCCTCTTCCTTCTGGTTCAACCTCTGGAGCCGCTCATTCAAATCTTGCTGGTGCTGATGGTACGAATCAAGCTCATGGCCAAGCTTGCGCTCCCCCTTGATGACCTTGCCCACAACGCCAAGCTTGGACCACACCGAACGTGAACTTGGAAGACGAATATCAATCCAGCTCTCGTGCGAGTTCTCAATCATATACGAGCACTCGGCCTCATCTAACCCCATGATCACTCTGGGCATTTTTGCCATCGTCTTGCACATCACCTTGACATACAACTCGCTCATATTGTCCGCAGGCGAATCGACCAACACATACAAACGTAAGTGTTGTGGTTCAAGCGTCTCCACATGAGCAGAGGCACACGGAAATTGAGACGAACCAAACCCCTTGTTCAACGCCACATACAACCACGCGGGATCACTCACGCGGCGTAACAACCCCTGCAAGGGCTCGATCATCATAGGCAACGACAGAAAACGCGACGCGATAAGCTCTGCCCAATCTACACCAGGCTTCTCTTCCTCCATTCCTGACAACAACAGGTTGAAGACCTCCCAGGATAGATAATCCAGACCTTCAAGCGAAGCCCTCCCCCCAAGCAGCCCCGAGCGCTTGCACATCTCATCTGCAGACAATCCCTGGGACTCCGCACAATCAAGACACAACTCAAAAACCGTGGAGGCAACCTCTCGCCTCGTAATACTTGTCTGCAAATCTATCATGCTCTCATGCCTTCTTTTAGTTCGTACATCACCGCCCCCAACATACACCAATAATTACACCATGACTATAACTTTACACTTAAACTGTAAAAACAGACATCCCATATGTATGTTCAAATCCCCTTTAAAAAGACATGGAAACTTCCATTTCCAGCCCTATAATAACCATCTGAATAAAGTAATAGATCAACGCGTTAACTAGTCAAGCCATGACCCTGCATACACCCGCATATTTCGTCATTTTAATCACACTCCTGAACAGTGTCGCCTGCACTCGCACTACCCCCAAACACACCGCACCTACCCGATCCACTCCGAACACCTCATCCCACACGCCCGATCAGGTGACCAAATCACACACGCTCCCCAACCACATCAGGCGAGGGGTGTGCCTTGCTCACAACTGGCAAAATGGAGGCACACAAGGTTATGGCACACAGGCAAGCCTCGACACGCTCACACACCTTGAGTCCATTGGGGCAACATGGGTGTCCATCACCCCCTTTGGCTGGATGGACTCCGCGCACTCCACCACCATCAAGGGAGAACATATTGACCCACACATGCTCCCCGCAGGTGGCGAGACACAAGAACGTATAGAGGCTGTCATCAAGCAAGCCCAACAGAAGGACTTCAAGGTCATGCTCAAGCCCCATATCTGGATTCATGGCGGACTTTGGCGAGGAGAGATCGCCTTTGATTCTGATGAGCAATGGGCCAAATGGTGGGAGAATTACTCAGACTTTACAATACATTACGCACACATTGCAGAGAGGTTACATGTTGAAAGCCTTGTGCTTGGTGTTGAGCTCGTCTCAGCCGTCAAACAACACCCCGAGCATATGCTTCAGTTGATTCAGGACGTGCGCAAGGTCTACTCAGGAGAGCTGACCTACAGCGCCAACTGGGATGAAAACGTACCCGACAAGGTCTGGCGCAACCTGGATGCGATTGGCGTACAGCTCTATCCTCCTCTGAGCAACAACCCCGAGCCCACTGTTCAGGAACTTCAACATGCCTTACGCCCACACCTTGAGGCCTGGTCATCGCTGGGAGAGCGACTTGATCGCCCCGTGCTCATCACCGAAGTAGGGTATAAATCAGCGCCCACAGCGGTCTCCAAACCATTTGAATGGCCAGAACACCTTCCAGAGAGCGCACGCATCAAAAACGAGCAACTCCAGGCCCATGCCTATGACGCGCTCCTCTCCGAGATCCCACAACACCAACACATTCATGGCCTGTTTCTCTGGAAGTACTTCACAAATCCAGTCACAGATGAGGAAGGAGTCTGGGGATTTTGTCCACGTGGAAAGCTGGCAGAAGATGTAATTAAAAAAGCATTTCAGTAACCACACAAACACAACAAAAGCGGCGAGGAGTTGGCTAGCCAACTCCTCGCCGCTTTTGTTGTGTTTGTGTGGTTACTCATGGGTTCATAAAGTCGAAATAATATCGACTCTTACCACCTACTTTTGCTTTGGCACCACCAATCTCAAGCATCGCCGCAAACTTGGACTTGAACTCATAGCGATAAGGCTTGCTCACGGCTCCAGCAACAAGCTTTGCTGCGGCGCCATAGCGCTCCAACAGATCCTCACGCCACATCTTCTGGCTCCTCAAGATTAGCTTCACCTTGTCCTTTCCTCCCTGCTTACCTTCGATCTGCACGGAGTATGGAATGGTGTAACCTGTGGAGCCATCATGCTTTGTATCGCCTGTCTTCAAGACGGCGTCCGCGTCACTGAATACAATCTTGTCCTTGTAACCAACCATCATCCAGGTGAAGGTCTTACCACCATAACGATCACTTAACTTGAGCGAGCGCCAAGCGACCATCACATCATCCTTGTAGGTCCTGAAGTGAGCAAAGTGAGACCCCAGATCAAAGGGAGCCACATTTGTTGACGAATGGTCCGCGAAGACGCTCTTTGTCCCCGCAATATCTCGCCATTTTCCATCAATAAAGACGCGCCCCTTGAGCGAACCTCGTGGCGTGAGCAACCCATAAATAAGATAGCCGCCATCAGCCACGTCGATGCGACCGCGACCAGGCTGCCACATGGGAAGATCGTTGGTCACATCAATCTCAACCTTCACAGATCCGTCGGGCTCTTCAAAGTTGAGCGTAAACCCCTCGCCGTTGTCCTTGGCTTTGAGCTTCATGCCAGCGATGCTCAGGTCAAGCGTATCTTCCTTGTAACTCCAGTCGCTACGACTGACTTTCTTGAAGTACGTGTATGTCCCCTTGTCCTCACGCTCAGGTAATTTAATCTTGATGCGCGCGGCACCATGACCATTCCCTAAACCAAGGTTTGATATGGTGAAATAGGCACCAATCCAGCCGCCGCCATCAAGATCCATCGATACGGTGTAGCGCTCAATATATGCCTCTTCATCACCAATAGATGGGACAAAATCCTTCGCCGTCACAGGTGCCTCTTTCCCCCCTGATGTCCACCCCTGGGGCTCAATCGCAGGCTTTGCTTCGGGGCCAGATGCCAACGCCAAAGAAGGCACCCACACCACACAACTCAAGAACATAAATACAAGTACACGGTTCATATTAAGCTTCCTTCAAACTTCAATCATACATGTCACGGTAGAGTTTGACGCGTACACAGCACAACTTATTCAATACCTTAAGTCTCAACCTGAAATATCCATACAGCAGTTAAAACCATTGTGTACGGGCGCTGACTGGTCTGAAGGAGCGAGCGCTGTGTCGGAAAACCAGCAGCAGTACAAGGCACTTGCTTTGTTTTCCCTCCTTGCTCTCACGCCTTCATCCTTCGTCACCTCTTCATACACAATCACTTCAACCACTGTACCAACATGGCGAAAGGCTTAGATTCTCCCCCCAAACGTGTTCATCATGACTACTGGAGTTGCCACTTTGGAGAGAAACTACTCCAGAGTTGGAGTAATTATACTCCATCCACTTTTATGTGACACAAAAAGATGGATAAAATGCCAAGTTTTTCTCGACATCTAGCCAGTGGAAGGTTAGAGGCTGTCACTGGATCGAATCTTGCTCAGTCTGGCCAATTGATGCGGTGTGTCATACCGATGGCCACCAACGACGCAGAGCCAATCGTTTTATGCCTCATACAAAGACTTGATCGATGCAATTACTTATCGCAGCAGGAAACCAAGACGATATCAACACTTACGGGAACCTTCCTGGAACGTTCGACGTGGGTGGAATCTCTCTGTCACAACGCGCCTTGCGCTCTGCCCACCTGGCAGGAATTACGCACGCGATCGTGATGGCTCCACGAGATCACAAGATCGTTCACGCCCTTCAACATGATCGCATCCTCAAAGATATGCACCTCTCCTTCGTGCATGATGCGCCTGCGCTTGATCAGATCTCCACACAACAGCTCGCTGAACTCCCTGGATTGCAAGAAGAATTTATCTTCGCACCAGGAGATCGCGTCCTGACCCCTGCGATCCTCAAGGACCTGCTCAAGTCGCCCAACGCGACCGCGATGTTTGATGCTGATAACACGCTCATCGCCGCCAAGCTCACGCCTGGACATATCGAGGAGCTTGACCTCTGCGCCGATGCCACAACCATCGCACACAACTTGCACATCACACGCTCCACAACAAAGGCTCCTGCTCTACTCAGTGTCCGTACACAGGAAGATGCAGCGACCGCCAAGGAAGCGCTGTTCAAGACCTTGCGTAAACCCTTGACACGCAGCGGCGATGGATTGACCGCTTACCTCATCAACCGCCCCATCAGCCTCACTGTCTCAAGGCAACTCATCAAGCTCCCTGTCACACCCAACCACGTGACGTTCCTGAACCTCCTGCTTGGGATTTACGCGGGTTACATGCTGGCGAGCGGAAACTTTATGGGGATCGCGATAGGCGCGTTCTTGATGCAGCTCGTCTCTATCTTTGATGGCATCGATGGTGAGCTTGCCAGAATGAAGCTTCTGCAAAGCCCTCTTGGTGCATGGTTTGATGTCGTGGGCGATGATGTTGTGCGTGTCGCGACCATCGCAGGTCTTGGCATTAGCTGCTACAAGCTCAACCCCGACCCCATCTACCTGTGGGCCATGGCCGCAGGCACGTTTGGTATCCTGTCCACCGTGTTCACGCTTTATCGTGACCTCAAGGATGATAACAACGCCTCCCTGAACTCTGTGAAGTGGTTCTTTGAGGAAGAAGGTCGCAAACCTAGCCTCTGGCAAAACTTCCTGATCATCTTGAGCCTCATCCTCAAGCGCGACACCTACACACTGATCCTCATGGCGATTGCAGCCATGGGTTATCCTCAGGTCGCCTTGTTCGCCATGATTGTGGGAATTTGTATCATCACAACCACACACTTCATCCAGAAACTCATCGGTCTCCTCAAAGGCGATCAAGCTGATGTCGCGCTCTCCGCTCAGGAAGCCAAGGAGATGTCGCGCGCGTGAGTACTGCACCCAAACGTGTCACGATCGATGCTCGCTACCTGCGCACCAAGCACAGCGGCATCGGTCGATACACCGAACAGTTTATTACACATATCCTCAAGCTCGACCCCGAGCTTCAGCTCCACCTCATCACTCACCCCGAGTCACCAGCCCCCTTTGGTGAAGCGCACCCACGTATCACTTACACGGTCTTTAATGCGCCTGCGAACTCCATCTCCACGCGTGCATCGCTGGCGAAGATCGTACACCGCACAAACCCCGATCTCTATCACTCACCGTTTAACTTCCTCCCTGCAAACCTTCAGGTCCCCTCCATCTTTACGCTGCATGATATTATGTGGCTCATTCATCCTGAATATTGCACATCCTCGCGTGCAAGACGACTTGTGCAGGGTACGTTCTACCAACACGTCCTCTCGCATTCACTCCATGAAGCCTCTCAAGTGATGACCGTGTCTCATTACTCCAAAAAGGACATCGAGACGCACTACCCTCACACCAAAGGTAGAGTCCATGTGAGCTACAATGGACTTGACCCCTACTTCCACCCGATGGCTCCACACAAGACATGGGAGACCATCTCTCATCTCGTTCCTCCTCGACGTAAGTTTGTCCTCGTTGTGGGCCAGGGTTCTCCTTATAAAAATCACATCGGTGCCCTTGAAGGCTTCCTTGAAGCCTTCGCAGATGATCCTCAAATCTACCTTGTCATGGTTCGGAGGTTCTCACGTGGCACGGCTCCTCGCCTGAAACAACTGCTGCGCTCAAAAGCATTGAACTCACGACTGATCACGCTTGATTATGTCTCCGTAGAAGAGCTTCGCGCGCTCTACAACGCCGCAAGCTGCTTCCTTTTTCCCTCGATTTATGAGGGATTTGGAATACCTCCACTTGAAGCCATGGCATGTGGCACTCCTGTTGTGGCGAGCAACATTGGCGCTCCTGCTGAAGTGTGTGGAGAGGCTGCTGAACTTGTCGATCCCTACGACTACAAGAGCATTGCACATGGTCTTAAACAGGTCATATACAACCCCTCTCAACGTGACTTGCGCATCCAACTTGGTCTGGAACATGTCAAGAAGTTCACCTGGGAACAATGCGCATCTCAAGTCCTAAACGCCTACACAAGTACGCTCCATGCTCAAGCCTGAATACCCCCCTTGCATCCTTCTTGACGCCCGCAACCTCACGGACACACCTGCTGGCGTGGGCAACTATGCCAAAAACCTCATCCCTCGCCTCGTCGAACAAGCAGGTGACGCGATGCGCTGGATTGTCATTCGTCATGAGAGCAACCTCACACCGCTCCATACGCTCGACGATCCATCTCGTTATATGGAGCTATCATCACCACACAACCATGGTGACCTGCGTGACTTCGCGCTTGGCAGCGCAGACTTGCACAAGTGGCTTCGCACCTGGGGGCCTGTGGATATCGTCCATGATCTCTTTCATATCAGCCCCTTTCGCTGGTTTAACTTCGGACCCCACTACCAGCCAAAGTTCATCACCACACTCCATGACTTCATCTGGATCGATCACCCGCTGGCCTCACAACCCACGCTCTCCAAGGCGCTCTGGGTCAAGACCTTTGGTACGCTGAGCATCCCTCACACCATTTATCACTCCGATCACGTCATCTGTGTCAGCGAGGCCACCCGTGAACGCGCGAGCCTCTGGCTTGACCCTGGCGCATCCTCTGTCATCGCTCATGGTGTTCACCCCTCCTTCTTTGAGCAACCTCCTGCGCTCCCAGAAGCGCTCATCAACGAGATCGCCAACGAGCCCTACATCTGTTGTGTCAGTAACGATAAACGCTACAAAAACGTGGACATCCTCCTGCAAGCGTTTGCTGCACATCGACGTCGACACCAGACAGGAAAACTTGTGCTGGTCGGTAAATATCAGAGGTTGCGTCACATGGCTGCTGAGCTTGGCATATCCGATCATGTTGTATTCACTGGCATTTTAAACCAAAATCAAATGCACGCTGTCGTCGCACATGGCACACTCTTTGTCTTCCCTTCACTGGTGGAAGGCTTCGGGCTACCCCCTCTTGAAGCGATGGCATGTGGTGTCCCCACTGCCATCGCGGACATCGAGCCCATGCGATCCATCGCTGACAGTGGAGCGATGCGCTTTGACCCCCACAACCCTGAAGAGCTTGGACTGATTATCTCACGACAGCTTCAACGCGAGGACCTCCACCAACACTGGAAAGAGAGAGCACAACAGCGCGCCAGACAGTTCACATGGGAACGCTGCGCCCAACACACGCTTGATGTGTATCGCAACCTGCTCACTTGAAACATGCACCTGCTTGCATCCTGATCTCGCGCGTTGTAGAAGTAACTTCTGATGAGTCTGAGCATCATGTGCTCACCCTTTTACTTGCGTTCACAACACTATAGGTCCACATTGAGCACTAGCTTCGAGTTAAAACAGGAAGTCTCCCAACGCCTGGAAGACGAGCAGGGAACAATCTACAAGGAGGGCTCTCGCCGTATCGCCCTCGTCTATCCCTCACCCTATCGTATCGGCATGAGTTCGCTCGGTTTTCAGGTTATTTACCGACTCCTCAACGAGCGAAAGGACACCGTGTGTGAGCGAAGCTTCTTGCCCGATGATGTTGAAGCCTATCGCAAAAATCGCACACCACTGTTCACTTATGAATCGCAGACACCTGTGGGCGATCATGATGTCATCGCACTCTCTGTGGCGTATGAAACAGAAGTCCTCGGCATGCTTGATTGCTTTGACCTGTCGGGCATCCCCTTTTATGCCGATGAGCGCGATGAAAGCCATCCTCTGATCTTGATTGGTGGCCCGCTTACATTCTCAAACCCGCTCCCCGTGGCTCCCTTTGCGGATGTCATGATTATGGGCGAGGGCGATGAGCTTGTTGGTGTACTCATGGACTGGTACGACAGCGCGTCGAGCAAGCAACAGTTCCTTGAAGAGGTCGCGCTCTTACCTGGCGTGTATGTCCCTCAAATCCATGGTGAAACGCTCAGACCTGTGGCGCAGGCAAACGACAGGTTCTTGCCTGCTTACAGCCCCATTATCACGCCCAACACAGAGCTCTCATCCATGCACCTTGTGGAGAATGCGCGTGGTTGTCACCGAGGCTGCACCTTCTGTGTGATGCGTCGTACCACCAACATGGGCATGCGTACCGTGGAGCCAGAGGTGGTCCTCTCCACCATTCCAGACCATGCAAAGCGTGTCGGACTTGTTGGAGCTGCAACCACAGATCACCCGAGGATCAAGGATATCATGCGACCGATTGTTGAATCAGGACGCGGACTTGGCCTCTCGAGTCTACGCGCAGATCGACTCGACGCAGAATTCATCGACCTGCTCGCACAGGGTGGAGCACGCACGCTCACCATCGCATCGGATGGCTCAAGCCAGCGCATGCGTGATATCGCCAAAAAGAACATCAAGGAAAAGCACCTCATCAAGGCGGCAGAGTTCGTGCGCGACTCAAACCTCTCACTGCTCAAACTCTACATGGTCATCGCCTACCCCGAAGAAACCATGGAAGATATTGATGAGATGTGTGATTTCCTGCTCGAACTCTCCAAGATCTCTCGTGTGGCTCTTGGCATGAGCCCTCTGGTTGCCAAGAAAAACACACCCCTTGATGGCGCACCTTTTGAGGATCAAAAAAGCCTTGAGCGCAAGATCAAGCACGTGCACAAACGACTCAACCGCAAGGTTGAGATTCGTTCCACGTCGGTTCGCTGGTCGTGGATTGAATATCACCTTGCTCAAGGCGGCTTTGAAATGGCCAAGGTCGCCGTGGATGTCTGGAAAGATGGCGGTGGATATTCTGCCTGGAAGCGCGCCATTAAACGTCACGGCTTCACACCTGCACCGCTCAGAAAACCAGAATCAAACAAGCTTACACCTGGCGCACTCCTTTCGAGTGAGCACATGATTCAACCACGGTAAAAACATCTGCATGACAAACCCTTGAAATTATGAAAGAACCAGACGATCTTGAACACCAAGATGTCATCGAAGTTTTGACGTAAGAGACGAAAAAGAGCCAGAGGGGGCGGCCAGTTGACTAGTCAACAGGCCGCCCCCTCTGGCTCTTTTTCGTCTCCTGGATCAGACCAATCTTCTCCTCTTTTCTTTGGGGCAAGCTCCGCGACGGGAGCTCAGGTCAACAGAACCTAAACAGATGGTGATCCAGAGGCAGGCAAGTAAGAGCCTCTCAGGTAATCAAGCAACATGCGGTTGGCGTTGAACCTCCAACCAAGGCTTGCCTTGGCCCACAAAACTCGACGCATCCACTGCTCGGAGAAATCACCTCCATCATTTTGATAATAAAGAGGAATCACCTCACCTTCGAGCACCTTATAAAGCGCCTTCACATCATGTGCATCCTGAGCATCTGCTGACGCGAACTCCTCACCATTGCCAATCGCAAAACCATTGAGACCGTCGTAGCCTTCAGCCCACCAGCCATCGAGCACAGAGCAGTTTAACGCGCCGCTGTAAATCACCTTCTGACCACTTGTTCCGCATGCTTCCTGTGGACGACGCGGGTTGTTCAACCACACGTCCACGCCTTGCAACATATGACGTGCGATGTTGATGTCATAATCCTCAAGGAACACCACGCGGCCACGGAATTCAGGATCAAGAGAAGCTCTGATCACTTCCTGAATCAATGCCTTACCACCATCATCATGAGGGTGCGCCTTGCCAGCAAAGACAAACTGCACAGGGCGATCCTCATCTTGAATCATTGCCTTGAAGCGCTCCATGTCTTTGAGCAACAATGTGGCGCGCTTGTAGGTCGCAAAACGCCTCGCAAATCCAATTGTCAGCACATCTTCTCTGAAGCCGCTGCCAATGCGCTCGCCGCCCTCTCCCTGACCAAGCGTCGATGTGGAGACGCGCTCCTGAATAAAGGAGAGCAACTTGCGCTTGAGCTGCTGACGCACACTCCAGAGCTCACGATGATCGACATCAAGCAAGGACTTCCAGATTTCGGGGTTATGCTGTTCTTGCTCCCAGCCCTCTGGCAGGTGTTTGTTGTACAGCTCTCGCATTTCTGCGGCGAGGAAGCTTGGCATGTGAACACCATTGGTGACGTGACCAATGGGGATATCTTCAATGGGTCGTGTGGGATACAAACCTCGCCACATCAGACGACTTACTTCACCATGCAAGTTACTGACACCATTACGATGTTCGCTCATTTTGATCGCCAGCACAGTCATGCAAAATGTCTCTCTGGTATCTCCAGAGCGCACGCGACCAAGGTCATGGAAGGTGCGATGGTCAAGCCCAAGACGCTCTCTGAGAGGAGCCATTGTGCCCTCGAACAACTCAAGCGAGAAGCGGTCATGCCCTGCGGGCACAGGTGTGTGTGTAGTAAAGACTGTCTGACGCGCCACACGACGCCTCGCCACATCAAAGCTGATACCTTGCTGCGTCATGAGCGTGTAACACATCTCAAGCGGAGCAAATGCTGAGTGTCCCTCATTCAGGTGCAGCGCTCCAGGACGCACGCCGAGCGCAGAGAGTAACCTCACACCACCCACGCCAAGCAACA
Source organism: uncultured Pseudomonadota bacterium (assembly GCA_950059285.1). Taxonomy (GTDB): domain Bacteria; phylum Myxococcota_A; class Bradymonadia; order Bradymonadales; family Bradymonadaceae; genus CATLTV01. Next base: position 15,711 of record CATLTV010000014.1, read on the forward strand.
ACTCCTGACGAATACGCACGCGACGATCTCCACCATAAAGACGCGCGGTCAATGCACGATCTTCTTCGGAGTTTTTCTCCACATTAGCATCAAGCAAGTACAGTGAGTTGCGGCCAATGTTCATCTTCCACACCTGTGCAAAGATGTCACCCTCACCACTATCCACAACGATCTCAACAGGTTGACCATCATCACCACACACAAGCTCGATTGGAAGCTCGTTGACATTGGCCTCATCGTAGCGCTGTTGCTGCCAACCATTCTCATCCATGCTCTGCTGGAAGTAACCACTCGCATAAAAAAGCCCGATTCCCATGATAGGAATCGAGAGGTCGCTTGCAGCCTTCATATGATCGCCAGCGAGAATACCCAGCCCACCAGAATAAATGCGAAGTGACTCATGCAAACCAAATTCAGCACAAAAATAAGCCACGGGAGCACGATGTAGCTTGCCTGCCTCCATGCACGCTTCAGGACCACACTCGCTGAGATACTGGCGCTGACGAGTCAACAACTCCTGACCCTTGGCGTGAAGATCCTCTCGACCCTCATAGCCTTCGCCTGCATCTTTGGAGCGCTCCACAAATGCGACAGGGTTATGACCAACCTCTTCCCAGAGCGATGGGTTCAGCTCATGAAACAACTGCCAAACCTCGGGTTGCCAGCTCCACCACACATTGGAAGAAACTTCACTCAACACATTGATAAAACTCATATTTTATATCTCCACAAAAGTGTTCTAAATATAGTTAGAACGTGTTTTAAAACCTTGACCAACAAGGTAGAGTAAGACGATTTCAAGCGCCATGCTCATCCAAACATGGAGATGCAACGCAGCTCATGGCATCATGAGAGCATCACATTGGGGCTTGAATGTGCCTCACGCATCCGATGGGAGGGAGGGTTTTGAAACACGTTCCTGGTCACGCCAGTACAAAGGCGTCGAGAATCTCCATGCTTATCACGAGATATTCTGGAGCAATACCCTTATTTTATGGCACAATGGGTTCGACACAACTCGAATCCCATACATTCATCCCCTCCTACACACCCTCAAGTTGCGGATCATGACTCACATCAAAGCCAGTCTCTACACCAGATATATCCTGAGCATATCAACACTTTCTCTCCTCTCGGCATGCGTCACGCCTCCTGAAGAAGAGACCCCATCTCAGCAGGCCGATATGGATACATCGCCAGATGGTGGCGTGATACCACTCGCGGCCATCAAGAATATTGAGATCGTCCTCAACGGCACAACACCAGGACAAAAGCTTGCGGTCAAACAGGGGCAACAACTACAGCTCAAGGTTCAGGCGTTCGATACCACGGGTAAACTTATCAGTGATAATGTGATCAGCCAGTCCTCCGTACTCTTCTCCGATCTCTATGAGGAATCGGGCACCTACTTAGATGAGATGGGTGTTGTTCAGGAAACTACAATCATCCCCCGAGAGTCCTTGAACCTGGAGCTACAGGGCAACATCATCAAGGTTCTGGAACGTGGCATCTCTTCAATCGAGGTCAACGTCAACACCGCTGATGGCATCCTCTCCGATACGGTGGTTCTTGATGCGTCCACGACATCAAGCCTCTTTGGTACACTCCCCAAGATTACGACATTACGCAAAGGTGAGCCCCTCAAGCTTGATGCATCACTCACTGTCCAGGAGAGCCCAAACTCCGACCCCGTTCCGCTCATCCCACTGTGCGCACCTGAAGGCACTATCACCACAAGCGGTGCAATCACCGTCTACTCGGCCAAGCCCAACACCGATCCTGACGCCACCTCTCCTTTTGTTTTGTCTGATGACCTCACGTTTAACAATAGCCATATTGTTCAAGGAGATAGAACAGGCATCGGCACGCTCTCCATCGAGTGCACAAAGCTCGCTGAATATGGGCTCCCCACATCGCTTGAATACTTCTTCCGCGTGGAATCAGCCACAGAGGTCAAGGCTGGTGCAGAACACACCTGCTCACTGATACGACCGCAACGAAGCGCCACCGAGAACATCAGCAGCAACCTTCTGTGCTGGGGCAAAAACGAACGCGGACAGGTGGGTACGCTCCTTGGTGGACGACGACAGGATGTCACCACCCCCACACAGATCTTCGCAGCATCACAAGGTCCCATCGATATCGATACGGGCGCAGAGCATTCCTGCGCTATCGTTGGTGGAGCTGACATTGAATCGGGCACACGCTCGGGCAATATCTACTGCTGGGGCGATAACCGCCATGGCCAGAGCGTCCCACTTGAACGCGAAAATGCACCCAAGGACCAGGTCTCATCGACCCTTCCAAGCCTCTTTGCTGCACCTGTCCCGCTCCAGGTCACCTACATGAAGTTTGCGCAAGTCTGCACAGGTCAAAACTACAGCTGTGCGCTCAGTGATCAGGGCCGCCTGCTGTGCTGGGGACAAAACTCACACGGACAGCTTGGTGATGCCACGGAACTTGACCAACGCCTCAACCTCCCCACCGAAGTGTTCCATGATCGCCGCTACCTTGAGGTAAGCTGCGGAGATCATCATGTCTGCGCCACCACAACACAGGGCCAGAGTGAATGCTGGGGACGCAACAATCACGCACAACTGGGGCAAGATCCCGCCACATATCCTCTGAGTCAAACCCCTCTCCCCCTGACTCAAAACAACACCCCCTTCAACTTTGAAGCGCTCTTCCTTGGCCCCAACACGAGCTGTGGTAGCCAGGACAACGCCCTGTATTGTTGGGGGAATAACAGGAATCACCAGATCTCCGACTTCGTCAATGAAAAGACAGTCAAATCACCTGTCAAAATCGATCTCTCCACACGCACCGACGAACGCGTAGAATCCATCTCCATGAGCGCTCGCCATACCTGCGCCATCACCACATCAAACCAGCTCGCCACTGACGAAGCCAGCGCATGCCTCATTCCAACACTGGACATGCAAGACTTCAGCATCGACCCCGTCACAAACAAGCCCGTCAACTTCATGCGTGTGGATGGCACCTGCGCAGACCGAGGTACAAACAAAACCGTCCGTGATGCGTGGCTCACCGACAACACACCAGGCATCTACTCTGACTGCACCACCACACGCCACTACTGCTGGGGCGATGCGCAGTGGGGACAGGCCATCGACATCAGCGCCCCCCATCCCCCCCCACCACGACTGCTCTCCTGTCAGGCCATCCCGCCTGAAGGAACTCCTGTACGACACGATGCATACAAGACTATCACCACAGGCGATATGCACTCCTGCATGGCAGGCCGAACCACCGCAAGCACACGCGATGCAGTCACCAAACAGATCAGCGTCGACACCAAGGAAAAGGTCTGGTGTTGGGGCCGTACAGACAATGGAAAGTTGGGAAGTAGAAGCACGGACATTATCACTCCCTCCGCAGAATCCACATTCAAGCGGCTCGCACAAACGCCATCTGCAACAAGCGATAACCTGCTGGACCAACGAGGAAAAAAGGTAGGACAACCAAGGCAGCTCGCCATTGGTGGTGGTCATAGCTGCATCCGAACCTGCTTGCCAGGAGATAACCCCAACAGCGAATCAGGAGACTCATGCGAGAGGCTCTTTGATGCACAGCATCACATCCTGTGTTGGGGCTCCAATGCCTATGGCCAACACGCCAAACTGGACGGCTTCAATGTACAATCATCCTTGAGCTCTACCGCCCCTTCGGCATTCCAAATCCAAGCCACCACAGCGTCCATGAGCCACACCATTCAGGACATCACCAGTGGCTCAAATCACCTGTGCACAAGCTTCCAATCCTTCCAACGCACCAACGCCGAAGATCCTCGTCACACATGGACTCAAACCAAAAGCTTGCGTTGTTGGGGTAACAGCTCACATGGTCAAGCAGGCGCCGCCAGCCAGCCAAACAGCACGCTGGCAAATCCAACAACAGGTATTGGAGGCGGTGCTGACGCAGAATGCCAGGCCACCAACTTCCCTGATAGAATGGGAAACATACACACCTGCGCGTTCACGCTCGTGCCTGACTACACAGAGTACTTCAAGCCCAAGTACAATGATCCCAACTCCACCGAGCTTTATGATTATGCCTCTTCTATCCTCAAGTGCTGGAACAAGGATCGCTTGCCCAATCGCCCCGACGATATGAACCTGAACAGCCTCACATTCAGCCCCAAGGGACAAGCCTATTGCTGGGGCAATGGCTCACTTGGACAACATGGTAGAGGCACGGCTACCATGGGCAACACACAGGTTGCGCCATCACAAACAGCTGGCGTCAACGAATACTTTAACGGCCTCGCAAGCTCGGACAACTTGACCTGTGGCTGGTCTAACACCTTCAGTACAGGTGGCGGAGAGATCAAGTGTTGGGGCGCTGATCCTCATGGTCTTGTACGCGACTGGTCCACAGCAGGCGCAGATGGAGCCCCTACTCCCGAGGAAGAACGCCTCATCTTCAGCCCAACTCGTGTGCAAGGCTGGAATCAAGGCACAGAAATTCGCGACAAACTCAAAGCTGTGGAGCAGATGGCCATTGGAGAGTCTCACATCTGTGTGATCTCCAATATTCAGAAGGGCTATGTTGTGTGTTGGGGTGATAACACCTATGGCCAGTTAGGTGGTGTTGATGAGACATGGCTTGACGCACAGAACGCCAACTTCGTCGAACATGAACCCAACAATGAGCTCACCAATGTGGTGCAACTTACTGCGGGCACACACCACACATGTGCGCTCACGAGCGATCAAAAACTCTACTGCTGGGGACGCAATGACCGTGGACAGGCGGGTGCAGTGGATCAGTTTGGCAACGTCTCAGATAACCTCTATGCGTTGAGCAGCCCTTACCAGTTCTCCACATTCCAGAACAAATACATCAAGGAAATCAAAGCCTTCAATGACCACACCTGCGCTCTTGTTGCAGAGGATGTCTTTGAGACATCCCCCACGACTGTACATTGCTGGGGAGAGAATGACCTGGGACAGTCCGCCTGTTGGAGTGATCAATCACAAGATCCTGACCAGGACTTCTGTACGTCATCCACACCATGGGCTCGCCGAGCATCATTGATTCAGGCATACCCATAGAACGAACGCCCGAGAAGACTTAGGTCTTCTCGGGCGTTCGTTCTATCTATTCTTCTTCTGTATTGTCATTCGCCGTTTCAGGCTGTGATGCGGTAGCCTCAGGGTCAAGACGCACTTCTACAGCAGGACGATGTGATCTGATCAGGTGCCCCTTACGAATCACACTCTGTCCTCGGTTACCACGCGCGATGGGAGAGAACTTCGAGAGCGACGCACGAATCACATAACGTGTGCCTCGGTTTGTCTCGACATCAAGACCTTCATAAGGGTCGGTGGTGAGCGTAAAGTCGAGCACAGTATCTTTCTTCTCCAGTGCGATCGCTTTCACTCCCTTGGCCACACCCTTGTATGACGCGATATCCTTGGCCATAAATGTCATCGCACGACCACCACGTGTTGCAATGGCGACGATCTCATCACCCCGACAAGGCTCGCAGTTCACCATAAGAGCGCCCTTACCAAGCTTCATGCATGCACGGCCTCGTACGGTTGAGGGCTCAAGGTAGGATTCAATGGCAAAACGCACGCCAAGACCATTGTCTGAAATGGCGAGCATGTGTACGCCTTCGTCCTCATCACTGTCGTCATCGTTGACGAGCGCCATTTGCTTGGGCTCCACATCAGCGTGCTCGTACATGGAGAGCACATCCTTGTGACTTGTGATGACGCCGACAATCTTCTCACCATCAGCAAAGTCAAAGTGTGCCTGCACTGGCTCGCCATAACCCGAGGTCGAGACGACATCGTTCACACGCATGGTGTAAGCGCTCCCATGTGTGGTGATAAACACTACTGTGCCACGTGTGGTCGCAGGTAAAGCCCACCTCACCTCGTCATTGTCGCGCACGCGAATACTCGACAGATCGGTGTACGACTTCTGACGCTTGAACCAGCCATCCTTGGTGACGATGACAATCGCTTCTTCCTCGATGATGTAGTTCTCCTCGGAGAACTCAAGCTCACGCACGCCTTCACTGATACGTGTACGACGCTCATCACCATAAGCCGAGCGGATCGCCTTGAGCTCCTTGCGAATCTCTCGCCAGCGCAACGCCTCATCGGCAAGCAAGGTCTCAAGCGCACCTGCCTGCTTACGCTTCACCTTCAGATCTGCGCGAATTTGTTCAATTTCAAGCTTCGCGAGCCTGTATAACTTGGTCTCAAGAATGTTGTCGGCCTGAATCTCGGACAGCGAGAAATGTGCGATCAGTTTGTTGGCTGCATCTGCCTTGCCCTCGGAGGATCGGATGATCTCAAGCGCCGTGTCCAGATCGTTGAAGATGATCTCAAAACCTTCCAGACGGTGAATGTCCTTCTGAAGTTGCTCAAGCTCATACTCCAAACGTCGTGTCAGGACCTTCATCCTGAAATCAAGGAAATGCTGCAAGATCTGCTTGACGTCCAACCTCGCAGGTGCACACACCTGCTCGTTTTCAGTCGGCACAAGACATGTCAGGTTGACGTGAAAGCGTTGCTGTAAGGGCGTGTACTTGAACAGGTACGCCATCGCTGCGTTGGGATCACACCCCTTCTTGAGCTCAAGCACAATGCGTATCTCGTCGGTGGACTCATCACGCACATCCTCAATCTGAGGGAGCTTACCTTGCATCACATGCTCGGCGATCTTCTCGATCAAGGTTGACTTGGTCACAGTGTAGGGAATGGATGACACCACAACCTGTTGGCGGCCCTTACCCCCTTCAATCTCTTCAACCCTCCAGTCAGCGCGTGTCGTCACGCTACCATGGCCTTTCTCATAGATCTTGACCATCTCATCGCGATCCTCAAGAATCACACCACCCGTCGGGAAATCAGGACCTGCAATGTAATTCTCCACAATCTCGGCCACGGTCAGCGTTGGCTTCTTGATCAAGCCCATCAACGCATCCACAACCTCACCAAGATGGTGCGGTGGAATGTTGGTCGCCATACCCACGGCAATCCCTGTGGCGCCGTTGATCAACATGTTTGGCACCTGCGCTGGCAACACCACGGGCTCCGTGGTCGTACCATCGTAGTTTGGCCTGAAGGGCACCGTGTTCTTGCGAATCTCATCAAGCAATTCGCCTGCAAGCTCGGTCAACCTCGACTCGGTGTAACGCATCGCCGCTGCGCTATCACCATCCACACTACCAAAGTTACCCTGGCCATCGACCAACGGATAACGCATTGAAAAGTCCTGCGCCATCCTCACCATCGCATCATAGATCGACTGATCACCATGCGGGTGATACTTCGCCATCACTTCACCCGTGACCGCCGCGCTCTTCCTGTGCTTGGCCTGGTGCGTCAACCTCAGGTTCTGAAACATCGCATACATGATTCGGCGCTGCACTGGCTTCAAACCATCCCTCACATCGGGCAATGCCCTCGATGTGATCACGCTCATCGCATACGATAAATAACGCTCCTGTGCTGCCTCGTGTAATGCTACTTCTTCTATGTTGGCTGTCGATGCCATATCCTTCTCACCTACATCCTGTATACGTGTGTGCCTTGCTTGACTTGCCCCCTCCTGATGCTTACCAAATACCTGCCCTTGATGTCATCGGCGAAAACACCTCTTCACCACATCATCACAGTTATTTACACCTCATCAGGACTGCCAACAGTCTCCCCTGTGTTACCTCTTGCATAACCTCCTCCTCTTTGACACAAAGAAGGGGCTGAACATGCATCAAAATTAACTGAACATTCTTTCACTGTAAAGCATTAATCCCACCATGATAAAACGTCATACGATCAAAATCATCGCGGCTGTCGTCACCCTCTCCATCGCCATCGCCCTGATCGTTCTACTCATACCCAAAGAAACACCTGCGCCTCAAACCACACCTGATACCCCTGTTGTCGCCACACCCAGAGCACAACCATCCACACTCACAGGCGTTGCGCGGTTCTCGGATAATACACCTGCTCAAAATATCTCCATCACGCTCGGTGAACAGACCACAACGTCAAGCAAAGACGGCACGTTCTCCCTCCCCATCCCCACACAAGACAGCACCCTCACGGCATCCTACCCCCAGCAACTTGCCCCTCCTGACACATACACTCAAGACATCAAAAAAGATGAAACACATCAAGGCCTTATAATCCCAAAACCAGGCACTATCTCGGGGCAGATCCTCGCAAAAAATACTCCCCTCAAAGATGCGACGCTCTCCCTGCTTTACTCAAAGACAAACACCCTCACCACCCCTTCCACCACCCCATTCACCGTCTCGCTTGAACAGCCCTCCTCCTCCACAGGCACGTTCTCTCTTGATCATGTCCCCCCTGGTGAGTTCAAGATCCTCGCTGAACACAAGGATCATCCTCTCTATATGTCCAGAAGCTTTGATCTCAATGCGGGCGATCAACTCGACGATATCACCATCGATGTCGCGCCTGACACTGGACTCACAGTCTCTCTTGTATCCACGGACAACACTCCCGTTCAAGGCAACCTCATCCTGTTTAATACGCAGAATAAATCGTCCCAAAAACATACGATCAATCCATCTGCCCCCTTGCTCATCCAGAACCTCCCCGCACACACGCCCCTGAACCTGATCGCATCCGCGCCTGGTCACGCCTACACGCCACTGTCAATCACGCTCAACCCTGGTGAAATCCAGAAAAAGACCATCACCCTCGACCGCGCCCCTTCACACCTCTCGGGCATCGTGCTCGCTTCGAACTATACCCCCGTCTCCAAAGCTGTGATTCGCTTCAATGACAACAAGCGTCCTCGCATCGCACGCACCTCTGCTCAGGGAGAGTTTGAACTCAAGACCGTGTCAGCCCCCACCACTCTCACTGCAAGCTCTCCCTATCATGCAAAAAAAACGAACATCAACGCGCGCCCAGGAACGCCCTCGCTGATCGTACTCCCTCCAGGCGGCCACATCTCGGGACAAACCATCTCTGCACGCGGCGCAGCCATCACCTCATACTCGCTTGAAGTGACTGACTTCCAACCTGCCATCCCACCACGCTACACACGCATCAACACATTTGAACCACTTCAAGTGCAGAACAACACAGGCACATTCTCTCTTGGCCCTCTTCAACCAGGAACATACTACCTGCGCGCACGCGCCAATGAAGACATCGTGGGCTACTCCACCCCCATTCAGGTCTCATCTGCACAGACCACATCCAACATCACCATCACCATCCAAAAACCTGGCTCCATCTCGGGGCAGGTCATCGATCAGGCTTCGGGCAAACCGATCCCAAACGTGGCAGTCTCGTTGCTGGAAAACTCCGCCACCACGCTCCTCAGCACCAAGAGCGACGCACAAGGCAACTTTACATTTGAAACGGTTCCTCCAGGAAGACAATCCATTCGCGCCTCACACAAGGGCTACAAGACACAGTTCGCCGCTGGAATCAATGTCACCCCTGACTCCACCGTCACGCAAAATATCTCCATGGAGAAAGGAAACGACAAACGTGGCTTCTCTTTTTATGGCATCGGCGCAACACTTGGACAAAACAAGGAAGGCATCTTTATTCGACAGGTTTTGCCTGGCTCCCCTGCACAAAAAGCAGGCGTACAACAAGGCGATTACATCCTCGCTGTCGATGGAAAAATCACCGACGACTTCCGAACTCGCGATGCAGTCAACCTCATCAGAGGCATGGAGAACACCACAGTCCAACTGGAAGTACGACGCAATCAGGCAAGAGTCACCCTGAACGTCATTCGTGGAAAGATTGACTCTCAGTGAACGCACGCGATGGCTCACTCCACCACATTGGTCCTCACATCCGACCCACGGCAACTTTGCCTGCCCCAGCGATCAAACACATGTAAACGCAACAAATAAAAGCCAGGCAACCGCAAATCTATCGCCTTGAAAACATACAGAATTCTGCCTACTGAATGAGCAGGGCGACCTCACGAACTCATGCTGTAAGAATTTCGTGAGATGCACTCACAAGAGTCATCTCTTAACGTATCTGTGTCCCATTCACCAAGACACTTTGACACGAGTACTCTTCATGTTGTTACGAAAATACCTACTCGCCCTCTGCGTTCTGACGTGTCTCGGCGCGATACCGTCGAGCGCAGCAGCTCAATCAAATGATGGTGAGTCACCTCTAGTCCTTCGCATCACGGCAGGTGCGTTCATCTTCGGTTTATTGAGCACATCGACCTACGTCACGGTCGTGCGCCAGATGCAACTTCGCGAGAACGAGCAGATGAAAGAGGAGATCAAGGAACTCAAGACGCTTGTCTTGCTTGAGGGTTACATGCAAGGCAACCAGACAGGACTTCAACAAGACCTCGCACTGGGGAGCGATATCGTGCTGCGTGACATTGCCGAAATTCTGGCGGTCCCTGTGCAGGACTACGCCGCATGGCACGCCCATGTACTCACACAACGAGACATGTTCGACGACGCGCACGAGGTGCACGACCTCTACCACGCACTCAAATTGCCAGATGAGCACCACTCCGCATGCGCCTTGAGTGCAAACAACACATTACAGGAGCTGCCATGAATCGTACATCGTTACGCATGTTTTCAATCCTCATGCTGGGCGGGCTTTGCACCACTCCCCTTATTGGCTGCAAGGTCATGGACCCGATGGTGATGCTCATCGACGCAAAGTATGGTGGAGGGAACTACAAACGAGCCCTCGAACAGAACACATACCTGACCGAGGAGCGTGATGAACTCCAAGCCAGGTACGACGCTTATGTCAAAGAAGCTGACGACTACATTGCCACCATGAAACCTCAGATCGAGGCTCACATCAAGGCTGGTGAAATAGGCCCTGCGCTCGTCAAGCTCACGAACATGGATCACAAACTCCATCCTTTTAGCGATCAGAAACCACGCAACGGTATCAAAGCGGTCGTGGCTCACAGCGGTCGCTCGCAACGGGATTATATCCGCGATGCAGCGAGTCGCACGTTGGCCAAGGTGGATGGGGTGATGGCCTCGGGCAAGTTTCAACTGCTCGATGTCTGGCTGGCAAAACACAGCTCATTAAGCACAATGGATGATGCCACGCGCAAGGGGTTCAAGCAAAAACAGGCGCAGCTCAACACCATCTGGCTCGATACTCTGGTCAAGGCCAGTGAGCGCACAAAGTCATCTCACATTGGCAGCTCTCTTGTCTACGCACTTAAGGGACAGGAGCTCGCAGAAAAGCTTGGCAATGACACATTGCGCAGTGAGCTCGGCAGTCGCATCAAGAAACTGAGTGATGCTCTCGAAAGCCATCATGGATACGTCTTCTCCATTGGCGATCTCTCGGGCACACACTCACAGGATGTCGCTGGTCTGGTCAAGAAAACGAACTGGAGAGCAAGGAGGATACGCCTTCAGACATCCAACACATCACACGTCCATGGTGTCCTTCACTTCGCCATCAATGACCCCAAATACTCACGCTCGACGTCCGAGAAGACCGACTCGTTTCGCTACAAGTCAGGCACGAGACAGGTTGCCAACCCCGCATACGAAAGCGCTCAGAGTGACGTCGAGCGCTTCCGCGGCGATGTCGAGAAAGAGCAAAACAATATCAAGAACATGCGTCGAGACACTCAGGGGTGGGAGAACAACCTCAAGTCCTACCAGAGAAACCTTGAGCGAGCGCAAAGCGACCTGGCACGAGCACAGGACAAGCTCTCGAGTCTGCCTACCACGGTGACCGAGGACGTCTTCGACAACTACACCTACCCGGTCACCGTGCACACGCTGCGCACGAGCTGGAATCTCACTTCTCGCGTTGAGGCGTCCCCTCAGATGGTTCTCAATAGCAATGTCTTGAGCTCTCTGTCCGATGAGGAGCACGGCTCTTACAGCAAGAATGATGGCGGCGTGGAGGCGGACCCCGCCAACCCCCCTCCCAAATCAAAAGGACTGGCCAGCTTGAAGTTCGACACCGCCAAGGAGCTCAGAGTTTTGCTCGGCAAGTCTTTTGCGGCCTATCAACAAAACATTTTGAGCAACCTTCCCGAGGACAAAGAGGATCGCATTGACAAGATTGCTCTCCACATTTTCCTCGATCCGAACTCGGCCGATAAAAAGGCCCTCGCTCAGCTCGAGGAACTCGCAGACGTTAATGGAATGGCCAGACTCTTCCTTCGAGAATAAGTCTCGAAGGAGCTGCACAACACCTTGCGTCCTTCATAGATCATCCGAATTTTCTCTGCCCTTTAGGTTCAGTGGATATTAGAGCGTAATAAAGAAGGAGTTGTTGGGAAAAGCTCGTAGAAACCGCGTATTTTGGTGTCGCAAAAACAGAATGTAACACGGCTACTATTCTTGGTTTTTGCTCCGTAAACTCCACGCTTTCTCCTTCGCTTTTCTTCAACCAGCTCTTTCTCCATCACGCTCTAGCGCCTTCCACACTCTGTATTACCTTTTTATGGTTCTTTTACCCAGAGGAAGTACTCATGACCATGTATCGTTTTAACCTCCTTGTCTGCGCCCTGGTTTTTGGTGCGTTTACTGCCGCTCCTGAAGACGCGCATGCACAGGTTTCAGGCCCCTACACCAACGTGGTGTGCGAATGGAACACGGGCACCAGTGCCTATCAGGTTCGTATCGTTGGAATGCCTGCAAACAACGCGATAGTCACTCAGGATTTTGTCAATGACTGTACTGGTGATCCCAATGACCTGTTTCAAGCTGTTCTGGCTGATCTCAACCAGAACTCAACATTTGCTGGACAGAATGACCAGCTTGGCAGTCAGCAAGATTGGTTCTGTCCCGGTCCAGATAACCCCAGCCTGATCGGAAATATTTTAACCTCCATGACCTACAGTCATACTGGACATCCTCAGGCAGGGGTGATCATCGATCACACCTGTCCCGGTCAAACTGGCGGCGGCGGTACAGGTGTGCCTCCAGATTACACATACACCCATGAGGTGTGTGAGGATGGGTGGCCCATGACCAGCGTTGCTCACGACGAAGATTCTGCAGTCAAGATGACAAACACAGGCTCCTCAAGCTCATCCACCATGAATAATACCTGGAACATCGAACTCGATGGCGTCCGCTCAATGCTTACACAGGTAGATCTAGGCAGTCACATTGATCACTGTGATGCCGCTGCTGTCAGCGCTGCCCAGGATTACATTCAGGCCAATGTAGGATCGATTGATTTGCAGAGCGATGGCCAGTGCCCCGAGGAAGATCTCGTCGTGACGATCACCCAATGCACAGACAATGGTACAGACTCAACATATGGCTATGCCGTGGATTGTTGCCCGCCCGTGATCCCTGCTGATGCCGTGTGGGGCGGTACATCAAATGGCGCATGTGTCGCCTCTCCCGACGATGTCCCCTTCCACTATGGTCCTCTCTCGCTTTCCAGCTTCACCAACCAGCTCGCCCCGGCCACATCCACCTACACAGACCCCCTGACCGTGTGCCAGCAAGCTGAACAGGATGCCCGTCTCTGGTTTGACACCAACCAACCCACGGGTAACCCTCCATGCTTCCAGACCTTCGGCGCCCCCGTGGGTAGCAGTTATGTCCCTGGAACATACTACTTCTCTTCCTGCTCTGTTTCACCTTCACAACCAGGTCAAAACTGCGCGAGCGGTTTCTATGTAAACTGGCGCCAGGAGTACGCATGCGCGCTGTAATGCTCGCCATGTATCTTGACACAAACATAGCGTGAAGAAGGTAAGGCGGATGTATGTCTCACATACATCCGCCTTACCTTCTTTACATCTACTTCCTTACCAAACAGGCGCACAATTTTTAACTTTCACATGAAAATCATGCAAATATTTTATACAAAACAGCACAATAATGAACAGTGCTCATCCCCCAATACACCTCGCAAGTTGCATCACCGCTGATCTCAAATCACGAATATCTTCAGATAGATCAATGGTGTGTACCTCAATCCTGGAGTTTTCTTCACTCCCCGTATGAGGAATTTCAAAATCCTGACGCCAGCACATCTCCACGCCCTCTGGCCTTGGATACAACAAAATGTTTCGCACAGATTGAAAGCGGTGCGCATAACCAAACATCTGGTACAGATCCTCACGAGACACATGCTGCCTCCTACTCCCCTCCTTGCGCAGGATCTTCCATTTTGTATCCATTACAATCGGTGGCCTGTCAGGATGCGTAAGAATAATATCTGGTTTCAAATGAAGGTGCTGCCGTGTCTTTCGCTCCCCTCCAAACAAGACCCCGTTGGGTTTGCCCTTTAGTCCTCGCGGGCACCACAACAGTACATGAAAACCAAAATATCCGGGGGTACTTACATGGAGTACATGCCCCTATTCAACAGGCAATCATACAAAAACTGGAAAAAAAACGTTTTGAATTTAACTTGTTAATTCATCAAGTTCGTACAGATAAGGTTGATTGGCTTAGTTATTCGCAAGATGACAATATGGAGGCCTTTGAGTAGTACACTGTAGATTCAGCAGAAACTTATGAGGTATGGAGATTTGCCACCAATGAAGACTGGTCATGTAAACCAACTAATAGTGTAAATCAATAATACAGCGGTTAAAATAATTGTATACAAGCGCTAACTGGTCTGAAAGTGCGAGAGCTATATCAAAAAATCAGCTTAATCTCTGAAGGATACAGCCCTAACACACATATCATTACAGACTAAGGCTTGATTCACATGCGCTGAACAATAGCATACGTGTTGACTTAAGAAGAGTATAAGTGAAAAGAGATTGAAAAAAGCCATGGAATCCTGGAGAGTTAGATTGCTACACCAAGACTCTCTGACTCAGGACTCACATGACTTCCTCCCATGCTCTCACAATGGACGACCTTCTCCAAGCCTGGTTGCCTGATTTTCTCATTCAACGTTTGAGTCGCGACTCTGGCTTTCTTGAGCGGGATCGCAAACTCGACCCTGTCTTTCTTGTCTGGACCTTGATTCTTGGCTGGACCTCGGGTTCCACACGCTCCCTCTCTGGTCTCTGGCGTGCTTATCAGCGACACCTTGGATGTGACTGTGATCGTTCGTCTTTTTACAAACGTTTGAATCCTTCGCTCCTTCGACTCATGCGCTTACTCTGGCCCGAGGTCATGCGCAAACATGCCCCACATCAGCTCGGGGCCTTCAAGGACATTGTCGCCATCGACTCCACAATTCTTGCGTTATATCAACGCCTTGTGGGTGACTATCCTTCCTGTCATGAGGGAAAAGCCGCGTGCAAACTCCATGTCATCATGAGTCTCTCCAGGGCCAGCCCCAATCGTGTGTTGATTGATGCTGGAAAAGCCGCAGAACACAAGGGATGGCGCCTGATTGGAGACTGGGTCAAGGGTCATCTTTTCCTCATGGATCTGGGCTATTACGACACATGGAGCTTTCATCGTTTGGCTTCACATGGAGCCACCTTCCTGACGCGTGTGAAGAAGAATTGTGCGCTCAAAATTGTGCGCGACCTGAGCCCAGGAGCAGGACGCCGACCACAAATCGAGGGGGAGACGGTGAGTCAAGCGCTGTCACGCATGACACGTCAGCATGTAGAGTTTGTAGTCGATGTGCCTGTGAAACTACGAGGCGGACGCGTGAAGCACTATCACTGGCGTGTGTTGGCGCAAAAGAATGCGCACACAGGGACGTACCACGTGTATATGACCAATGCGGCCAGAGCGCTTATTGATGTGGACGATGTGGGAGAGCTCTATGCGTTGAGGTGGCAAATTGAATTGTTATTCAAGGGTTTAAAATCAGTGGGGAGGTTGCATCACTTGCCAAGCCGCAAACCCGAGGTGGTGAAGTTGCTGATCCTATCAGCGCTGATGTTCGTGGTGTTGTCAGGGTGGTTAAGAAAGATGCTGTGCTCACAAGACTCGCGGTTGGTGGAGGGGTTTATGCGCACAGTGCTCGTGTTGCGTGAGCATGGAGAGACGTTACTGGGAGAGCTGGCGCAAACGCGACCCAGATACAGGAAACGCAATGGTATTGAGCCATTTCGAGCGCAATGTCGCGATCCCAATAGATATCGCAAACGGGCTTTTTGCATCGCTCCGATTGTCGAGTATTCTCAGTTATATACATTTTAAGTCAACACGTATGGAACAATAGTATAAACTGATTGTTCACATGGAAATATAAGTTCCATATTTTCAGAAAGATAAGTCACCCAAGAAGGCCATCTTGATTACTAAAAATTACATAAAAATATTCTCCAATTTTACAGTCACGCTTCTTTTATTTTGTGCCAGTATATCTTTGGGATATGCAGAAGAAGTCAAGTGTTCGCTGGGTGGTTTTGGGCATGAGCAGAACATCACCCCCGTGAAGGTCTCGTGTGAACCTACAATTCATCATGTGCCCAGGACGTGTTGTGATTTAGATTCAAAAGAGCCGTATTATTCAAGAGATAGATCCTTTGTGTGTGAAGATGGTTCACAGGATTGTATTGAAATCATCAATGAATATAACTCATGTGCAGGTCCGATAGGTCCATTTATCGTGGATGAGCAAGATAACGTGTATTTTTGGTCTGGACGGGGCCATTTACATAGTTTGGATAAAGACGGAAAATTACGATGGCGATTTGAGTTTTGTGAAAAAGATACGTTTTTCTCTCAGATGTTGGAGCAGTGTAAAGATCTGGAAGACAGTAGCGTGGAGTGCACTGCAACCAGGACCGCCGCGTTCATCTATTCCACGGTGATGGATTACCATGGCACCCTATTTTTCTTTGCAGGTAGTTATCTTTATGCGCTGGATAGTCAGTCTGGAGAGCTGATCCACCGTACGCAGATTGAGCACCCTGAACTGGGCGAGGACGAAAAGTTAATTGTAAGTAATGGTGTACTTCAGTCCAACTCTTCTCAGACTCACTTCAGAGGGGGTGACATGGTGCTGACCCCTGAGGGTTTAATATATGCCACATATATCATCTTAAAACGAAAAGAGGGTTCTTCCGGGAAAACAGCTCTGTCCAAGGGAACAATGACCCTGGATCGTCGTGGCAATGTAAAATCGTATTCTGCAAAAGCAGGCGAAGGTACTTATGGTAGCGCACATCTGATTGGTTTTAATCGAGATGAATATCTTTCAATTATCGACGATGAAGTGTTTCATAACGACTCACACGTGGATATCACACCGGTGACCAGCAACAGACAGGACAGGTATGGTTCGTATGCAAACGGGATTCAGGGTAATAGTGCCATTTCGACCGATGGCAAGGCTTACTTCCTGAGTGCAGATGGATATATTAATGCGATGGATATGGCGACCAGGGAGGTGAAGAGTATATTCAAAATGCCAGGTCTTAATGACTTTAGCTGGCACAACAAAATCACATTGGATGAAGAGAATAATCTCTGGCTTATTGCAGATCCTCGCTATGTGTTCACACCTGTCGCAATGCATCTGGATACGTCATTACTCTGGGAAACACCTCAGCTTCTTGATACCTACTGTCCCAGGCGAGTCCACGAGAATTCAGTGCTTGCTCACCACTGTAGTGAGAACTATTTGAAGCCAGAAGAGTACACTATAAATTATGAAGAAGTACCAGGTGTTACACATTATGTAGCGGGTTGGGGAGGCGCGTTTAGTACACCTCTCATCGGTCAGAAAAATATATATCTTGGAATCGGTGGTTTGCATGTGTATGACCGAGCACATAAGCATAAAGTGTGGCAGTTTGGCATGAGAACGCCCGCAACAGCACCTGCAATGCTCTCGGATGGCACGATTGTCGTTGGACAAAGCAGCAATGGTAGAGTGTTCTTCTTGAAAGAACGCGACACGGATAGTCCTGTTCTGAGCTCCTGGCCACGCGCGAACCACGATAATTATATGTCCAGACATCGCGATCATCCTCATCGATGGGATCGTAGCGGTAAAGAGCCCTATAAAAAGGTGACCGAGCTTATGTACGTGGAGAAGCAGCCCACGCCCGATATGGGTGAGATGAACGCATCTGATATGGGTACACCTTATGCCAGGGATGATATGGCTCAGATAAGTGCAATGGAGCCCCGGGATGACCATCGCCAGAACAGAGATACATCGTGTAACTCCACGCCGTCTTCAGTGCCACCAGGTCGTTACACCATTGTAATCTTGATTTTTGGTGGACTGCTCTGTGGCTGTTTCCGTCAAATCAAGTGGTTCTGAAAAAGGTATATTATCAAGTGTATATAGTGAGTCTGGATAAACAATAAAAATTTCAGGTTCGTTGTGCACAGGTCATCTGTTTAGTGTACAAGTTGCTGAAAATGAACGATAATTTCTAGAGAGAAGACATGCCAATTCTATTCTTTCTCACAGTTATCATTTATTTCAATCACTCAAGACACTCAACAGCCTGTCATGATTTAAATATAAAAACATATTGAATATGTATATCTATAGATGAGTTTAATTGGTTTTCATGAAAAGGGTGTCGGGCAAGAAATCTGTATTGAAACGATTCTGCATGAAAGGGAGTCATGATGGCAACCGTCACTGACACATTGACCAGGGGATTTTACGTCGTGGAGGTGGTCAAGCGGTATGACCATGAATAAGGAGCCCATTAATCACGCTCATCTCATACCCACCACAGCGACCACACAAAAATCGACCTCTCAGATCGCTTCAGAATCGACTTTTTGGCGGTCATTCATATCAACGTGTGGGTTTGGGAATAAGGAACGTTAAATCGCACATACATCGCTTTTACGATGGGCGCTCACAATCAGACGGTTGGCCTGCTCATAAAATGGATTGAACACAAAAAATCCCCCGACGCCTCAATTCACAAGCTCCGACGTGCATCCCATGCTTCGAATTGTCTCGGTGTAATCCGATAACGCATAAAATTTCCCTCGTGTAACGCGTCAAGATCTCCCAACACGATCGCGATGAACTTCGCACGCTCCTCTCTATCTTCAAAGAGATCTTTTGCATGCGCCTCAACCTCGGACTCGATACGCACATCAGGCATCGAAACTACCTCTCGTACCACATCATAAATTTTATCGCGGTGCATGAGCCTGAAGGGATCGGGGTCTGGTACAATCGCTCGCACCTCGGGGTAACGCGCACACGAACGCTCGTATGCATGCATAAAGAGCTCTCGCATTGGTCCAGGATCACGAAACTCATACACACATAACATCGCACGCAGGTAATCCTCTCGTTCAATGTCAACAAAAGAAAGCGGTCGCACATTATGTCGGAAGAGTGGCAGGTTTGCGATCAACCTCGCCGTGCGCTTGTTCCCATCCAAAAAAGCTTGCAGGTAAGGGAGCGCTATAAGTAACAGAAATGACGCATCAAATGGATCGTCGTATGCCCGTGCAAATGCGAAGATACGCTCAAGCTCCTCACGTAGCATCGAGGGAACATCAGGTGGAATATATGTGGACATCGAAATGCGGACAGGTCGATCTCGTACAGCTCCCAGCGAGCGCGCGTCATGCAAAAGATCTTCCATCAAGGTCGCATGCAAGTTCGACGCAACCAGGCGTGTGATGCCATAGTCAACAGCATCCATGAGAAACTCCAACGCTCGCTTGTGATTCAGGATCATCGTCGTCTCCACACGATCCTTTCCTTCTGCTGCCACACCGTGCGCGATGAGTTCGCGTGTATCCAGCAAGGAGTATGTGTTTCCCTCAAGAGCTGACGAAGCCCAAGACAGATCGATGAGCAAGCGCTCATTGATCTGTCGAATGTATGTACCTGCGATGTCATCCTCCAAACCTGTTGCACCCAGTACATGCAAGCGCCGTCGATCATCGGATGTCAACGCTGAACACGTACCAAGCTCGGTGAGCCAGCTCTGATCATAGTGTGCGATCACACGTGACGCGACAGGAAGATCCAGGCGAGCCATGGTCTCAAGGCTAGCGTCACCAAATACAGGATGTGATGGGGTCGCCTTCAAGATAGGCTCGGGCTGTGATGTCTCTGGTACGTCTGGTGACATGTTTTTGATGGATGGTTCAACACATGACACATAACGAGTGGATCGACCCTGACCAGTACGCTCGATCGACCCGGCAAGCCTCAAAGCATCAAGGCGATAACGTAACTGGCGATCGGAGAATGTGGGATTTAGCTCACGTAGCTGCTCCATGCCAAGCCCCTGTTCTCCAGCCTCAGCAAGTTGATCTATAAGTGCTGTATGCAAATCATCGCCTGTCATGATTTCTCCAGATTGAGTCGTTGCGTGACAGTTATCCTTACACTTTGTCACGAAAAAACCTGTTACGTGACAATTATCCTTACATTTTGTCACGTAAATACGCGTTACGTGACAATTATCCTTACACTTTGTCAGGATAATTGTCACGTAACGACTCCATGAGTTGTCATCAGCTTACTTTCTGAACCTATCACCCGTGTAGACGATGAAGCCCCATAAAAACAGCCATATTGCATTGCAATATGGCTGTTTTTATGGGGCTTCATCTGGATGAATTTAATATATAAATCAATGCCTTGTGGCTAGTTTCATCACGTCAAGCTGAGTCCTCTCCACGCTGTACTCCACGCGTGCCCCGTTGTGATAATGCTGTAAGTAAATGGCATCATACCTTTGCGCTCGTGCAAATTCATACAACAACACGCTATGCTTTGCCTGTCCCGAGGTGAGATCCACGACTACAGTCCTTGAGATGACATCCTCACCCACGAATGCCTTCAACCCCTTCAAGAACTCACCCATATCCTCGCAATATTCAAACTTCTTTGCCTGAGCATACCTCTCCTTCACCTGGTCAAACGATCTGGCTGTCTGCTCTGTCACCACGACCACTGAATGTTTTGGTTTATATAGCTCGTGTAAAAAGTAACAGAGCCCCATGTTCTTGCTCAGCACCATCACCAACGTATCCACATCCTGATAAGCGAAACCTTCACGCTGCCTTAACGCCTCTGCTAGCGGCTTTGCCAGGTCACTCTCGAAATACGAGCTCCGTTTTCTAAAATCAAGATACTCGCGGTTGGCATAGGCGAGCTTTTCCTCAAGCGAGGAATCTTTACCAGGCGGCATATCAAGCTTGTTCAACAGTGGCTTGAGTGCCCTGATAAAGTTGCTCTCGTTCACATCCAATGCATACACGCTCAACGTTGCATCTGTACGCTCAAGATCCTTGGCCTTCTTCTTCGCCTTTTCATAATTAAGAGGACTCACAAAGAGATGATGCTCCTTCTCACCTGACTTCTCCATCATCCTGTAGATCGCATCAATCTTCTCCTCAATCCCCTCTACCCCTGCAAGTCCACCATCCCACGCCGCGCTCGCCCACACATTCTCCATCGTATTGACCTTCATCACCGCAAGGTAAAGACTCGCCGCGAGTATAAATGTGCCTGACTCGTAGGTGAACAAGAGCGCTTCCCCCTCGTTATGCCAGAAACGACGCACCCCCAGGGGGTCATTATCCATAGAATAGGGATGCAGGTGATACCCCTCCAGCTGCTCTGCTTGAAGACCACCCCCACCAAGGAGCAAGTTCTTGATACGCTCCTCTTCATGTGCAAGCTGTTGCCTGTACTCAGGGTTTACATCAGGTGAAATGTCTTGCTCAAGCCATTGAAATTGAAGACAAAAGCCAGCATAAAGAAGGTCGTGTTTGTCATGCTCAAGGAGTGTGTCATGGTAAAAGAGGACCTGTGCAATACCAGAACCTCCCCTCGGCTCAAGTTCATCAAGCTCTTTTTGCCAGTACGTGGGCATCAAACGCCTGGCCTGTCGAGGTCTCTTCTCCAAGGCATCTTTCAGTGTGGTCATCTGTTAAATATCCCTTACCTTGATCCCCGAATCAATTGTACCAGTGCCATCAGGGCGTCGTGTAATAAGCATGATTCGCAAAGGTTCCTTGGCTCGCAATGCTCCCAGAGAAACCTCTGACTCACACACCCTGTCTTCATCGGGTGTGAGCTTGAGACAGGCCGAACCAATATAAAGGCTCTCTATAAAGCCTGGAGACCCTGTGAGGATCACGTAACACATGGTGTCATCAGGGAGCGTTTTGTATTGACGAGGCACATAGATCTTCAAGTTCCAGTCTCGACCAAAGCTTTCATATTCAATGATGTACTCGTTGCTTCCCTCTGATGTTGCTGCTGCTGCTTTGTCCATGCGTTCACCCAGGTTGTTGATAGGTTCATGTTGCTTGGCTTGTTCCTTGTGGTGCTCATCAAAATAAGCCCATAAATCAACAACGTTATTGGTATCGGGGAGCAGGTCAACATCCCCAACATCCTCAACCAACTTATCCTCAAACTTTTGCATCAGATGACGAATGCTGAGTTCACCCCACCACATGTCGGGCTCTTCATCAGAGACACGATCAAGCCACATATCCGTGGCAAAGTTGAGCTCCATGGGTAACTCCATGAGCGTCTCTTCTATTTGCGCATCAATACTGTATAACTGCTCATAAATTGTGGGCATATGTGGATACATGATCACACCAATGCTCTGCAAATTATCACGCTGATGAGCGAGCCTTGTCACCTGGTCATGCAACTCCTCGTGAGACATCTCGGCATCTTGCAGCGCTTGTTGCAACGAGTCATGGTCTTGACCCAAGTCATCGATTGCGGTCAAAACGAGGCTCTTGATGGGCTCCATATCAAATCTATCCTCGAGAGCATTTTGCCACGCTCTGATAGGAGCTTCAAAATCAGGTCGAACACCACGCATCAAGTCCCTGGTCTGTGCTGCTGAGAGCAACGCTTCTGTGGACCACAATCGGATGAAAGCACCTGCTGTAGCAAGCTCTTGCAAGACACCCTTGATCAAGAATATATCTTTGTGTTTTTCAAAAAAATCGTCATTTTTCAGAGACTTGAGCCACTCCTCAACGGGGGCATCCAACGTCCTGGGAAGACCTGTCGTCACAGGCTCGGCCTGCTTGACCACGCCCAACATGAGCTGATCTTCATCATACCAGAGCACCAGGGCAAGTCGTGTCTCGGGATCTTCAATGTGTGCAGGTTGAACTTTCACCTCATCAAAGCTCACATATTCCACATGTTTGGGTGTCGTACTGCTCCTGTGACGACCAGGTGCACATGTAACCTTATCTTCTTTCAGGGCAAGCCCCATCCTGGACAGGTATGTGTTAAACTGTTCTAAATCTTCAGGATCGTCTCGCAGGGTGTCCATGCTCAGAGCAATAAGAATGCCACGAGAAGGATAGTGATGTGCGTCCAGAATATCGTGAATCTTGGCTTTATGAGACATATCAATGCTTCCTTATCAATTCTAATTCTTTGTGGGAGATGTCACTCACCTGTGTAGAGGGATCTCCATTCGTAAATCTGACACTTTTGCGCCATAATTTTCACGCATCGTCAATGATTTTCATCATTACAAGCATCGCTTTTACCTGTTCATAAGTATCTGCGTCCATCTTCCCTGAATACTCTTTAAACCATGTCTCAAGGCGTGCTCTAATACGAGTTCTGCGCTTGTTGATATTATTGACTGCCTTTTTCAACTGCTGCTTGGAGAGTGGCTCTTCACTTTGATTTTGAGCGATCTCTTCAGTTGATAACTTCTTGACCTCAAAGTCATAAAGAGTCTCAATGTGTTTGAGATCTTGTTCAAGCCATGCATCTTGTCGAACCTTGCTATACTCTTGCTTGAGTAATTTCAAAGACTGCATTTGATAGGAGTTGGGGTTGTGAGGATCTACACGCTCTGCGGGTATCAAGCGATCTGGCCTCAATGTGTCGTCTGGTTGAGGAATTTCGGATTCATCATCGCTCACCGTAGTTGAACTCTCACATCGTTCTTTTCTCTCTTTATAATACTTTATGCACTTATTTCTGAAGATCATCCATAAATAATTCCTGGTGTTTTTAGTAGGCTTGAAAGGACTTGAGCGCTTTGAAATATCAAGCATGATTTCAGCTCTAACATCGTCCACCTCATCTGAGCTAAACGACGGCCATCTAAACGTATTCACCTCTCTTTGAACGACAGCAAACGCAGTTTCTGACTCTGGGGTATTAACCCTACCATTCATGATCCAGTGGTTGATGACATCCATCGCTTCATCGAGATTCATATCTCCCCCTCTTTCTCAAAATATGTTTTCCAGTTGTTGTACTGTGTCTGGCCCCAGCTTGGGAGCTGGCTCAACACCTCATGTTCATGTTTGAGGTGGACCATTTCGCCCTGACGATATGTGTTCAAGCACGCCTGCGTATCACCTGTAATCGCCATGGTATATTGCTCGCTCTCTGGGGCCTTGATGGACAACCCATATTTACTTGAAACAACTGATAAATCTGACACTTCGACCTGCCCACCTTCTTTGAGTTTTTTGCGTACCTTGTTGGCGATGTAGTCGGCGTAGGCGAGCAGCGCGGGCGTGGATTGCTTGCCATAGGTGCGGGTGGCGAAGGTGATTTTGGTGAGGCGCTCGGGTTGCTGCCAGTCCATCGCTTCACTGATGTGGGCGTAGGCTGCTTGACAGTGCTCAAAGTTCATCATCTTCCGCTTATAGTCATGTTCAAGATGTGCGACATACCTGTCTGCTACACAGATATCTAACTTGTGCTCGCCAGGGATCGAGAGGATGGCGTCACGTACGCGCTCAAATAAACAGATGAGCTGTGTGGTGTAGCGGTCAGGTTGGTTGGTCTGGCGAGGCTCGACGGGGAGTGGTTGATCGGTGACAAAGGCGAGATAGCTGTCAAGGCCGCTCTCCTTGAATAGAGTCTCCAGTACGTTTCGCTTCTCCGTGGCAAACTGATTCATGCGAATGCGGTCCGCACCATGAAGCGCTTTGTACGCTGCACGTTCAAATTTTTGTGCAAGCTTATATTTTAGCTCGAGATCCTGCCCTAGTGAGATGGCGAGCTGCTCACGCTCGCGAGGAGACAGACGCTGCAAGGTTGCCTCGACCCAGCCAAGAACCTCGGGTGAGCTGTTCTTTCTGTAGTATAAAAAATTCCACAAGAACCACATCGGGTTCTTGTTGGTCAGGGTGGCGTGAGGTGGCCAGGAGAGCTCGGGCAGGGTCGCGCCAATGCGAGCTTGAAGGTCCTCGTTGACCTCGTCCAGGGTGTTGTCCTTGGGAAGTCGAATCAACACGCCGGCAAGTGTTGTAAGCTCCTTATGACAGTCATAATTCCCTGACTCATCAATATAAAGCGCCCATCTTTGACTCATAAATATCTCGCTCTCATCTGGTATGACTATAGTTATTTCATAGAGCACATTCATGCTTTTCAAACGGTGTGTCAAGCGCATTACCATCCCCACAAGAAAGCCTCTCCACACATTTTTTATATTTTTCTTGGTAAAAGTGTCAGTTTTCCCACAACCCACCCCCTCTTTACTTGTGAAAGCCACTTTACCCCTTGCTGAAAATACACAGCGTCGGGTCATCGCACGAGAGAATCACCATGTCTGGGAAAAAGGAGCACGTCATGACTGTACATCACAAGAAAACTCTTAAAGAAGATCAGCAGCTTGACCTCCTGGACCTCTCCTGGAGCACGTTTGACCTCACTGAGGATGACGACACCCTCGATGATGTGTCCTGGAACAATCTCACACAGGATTGTCCTGACACCGAGGAGGTGCTCGTCAAGCCAGCTGCCAGCGCAGACTTCTGGAATGAATCTTCTCTTGATGAAGAGCTCCAGAAGCTGGAGTTTCACGCCAAGGCAACTGTCGAAGCTGTGCCCCTTGCGCCCGCACAACAGGCCGTCGTGACAGCACCTCTGCCCGAGGATCTCAATATGGATGACTGCTCCTGGAACGACGCTTTCCTTGATGACCTCGATGATTTTGAGGACTTTGAAGAGGAAGATGAGTTCCTTGAGTGGGACAGCTTTGACGCTGTTCATGACATGGATGCTGCGCCCGCGGGCCCATCTGTGGATGACACCCTCGACAAGGAGACCCTCCTGCTCCGCAAGTGCAGCGCGCTGGCCAGCAAGATGGGCCTTGGTGTCGGCCAGCTCAATGCGCTCGACACGCTCATGGAGATGTTTGTCAAGACGGGGAACTTCACCGCCACGGCAAAGGCTGTGCTCAAGTTTCATACGCATGGTCACAGCTTGCAGGAGCTACACTTTGCGCAGTCCCTCCGCATGTTCTGGCTTGATTTTGCGCCCAACTGGTGTGTCCACTGGCCGTTTTCCTGGGAGGTCGCCACCGCGCTGGCCGCACGCTTCATGCACGAGGTCACGGTGGAAGAGGTCGCCGAGGGGCTGCTCTCGATGCTGGAGTTCTTCACCGAGGACCGCGCCTCGCTGAGCTACGTCTTCTCGGGAAAGAAGCACGTCGGGCCTGTGCTGCCCATGGCCGAATGGCTTGATTACCCTGACAAGTTCTTCATGCCCTATGTCCTCGCTTGCCTTGAACAGGCCCCCGAGGAGGTCGAGTTCTATACCTGGGTTGATGAGCTGCTCGCGTGCCCTCTCCCTCCTGGTCTTGAGCCTCCAGCGATGTACTGCTCGCGTCAGGATCATTCCTCCTGGGATGCCATGGCGACCTCTCAGAAGTACCTCGCTTATATGCTCGGTGACTGACCACCCTGTCATGATGTAGTATTTGACCATGCAATAAAGCAGCAAATACTACATCATGACCTGTCAAAAGTCAAACATTTTTATTATTTAAGCATCTGATTTATAAGGAGTTTTCATGTCCGCATTCACACCCTCCGCACTCGTCCCACAACGAGGATGCCTCGTCACGTTCACCAGTCAAGCACAGGACCAAAACCAGGATTTCAAGGGGCTCTGGCAGGTGTTCAACGTCGAGGCCGCGACAGCGCACTCCCCTGCCTGGCTACATCTCAAGAACACCTCTCCAGGAGCATCCCAGGTGCGCAAGGCCAAAGCCAGTGATGTACAGTGCGGGTTTCGTCCAGGCTATTACGTCCAGATGATCCCCTCGACGTACCACACGCAGAGGATCGAAGGTGAGGTCGTGGGTGTCACAACGGTGGCTCATCAGCAGCTCGTCTTTGTGCGTGACTTCCAGTGTGGGTCCGTGCATAGCATCCCCTTTGAGCTCCTGCGCACGCTCAAAAACCCTTTTAAAAACTATATCGGCGGCGTGTTCACCTCGAAGGAGAACCACCACAAGGTACAGCCAGCAGAGGCGCTGCGTCTGCGCACGCTAGCGCATGCGCTTGAGCGCTGGAATGAGAACACGGGTGCGCTCTCAAGGCTCGAGGTCGATCCATTGCCTCACCAGCTCCAGCTCGTGCAGGAGATCCTGCGTAGCGCCAACCTGAACTGGATGATCGCCGATGATGTCGGCCTCGGCAAGACCATCGAGGTTGGGATGTTGCTCGCTGCGCTTCGTAGCAAGAAGCCCAACATGCGTATCCTCATTGTCACGCCTTCTGGCCTCACAAAACAGTGGCAGGAAGAGCTCGCGGACAAGTTTAACATGCGTGATTTCATGGTGTACGGCGATGACTTTACTGTCAACGAGGACCATCACTGGTCCGCCTACTCTCGTGTGATCGTGTCGCTTGACCGCGCCAAACACGAGAACCACATCCCGACATTCCAACGCTCTGGCGCCTGGGATCTCATCCTGTTTGATGAGGCCCACCGCCTCACTCGCCGCGAGTATGGCACCAATTATCACACCTCTCAGCGCTACATGCTCGCGCAGACCTTGCGTGAGCTGACGCCTGCGATGTTGCTGCTCACCGCCACGCCTCACCAGGGCAAAACAGACCAGTTCCGCGCGCTGCTAAACCTGTTGCGTCCCGAGCATAAGGAGGCGTTTGATGCCATCCACCAGAACGGTGATTTGCTCGGGGAGATGATCTATCGTAACCGCAAGAGCGACGTCACCGACGCCGAGGGCAAGCGCATCTTCAAGGGACAAAAAGCCCATCAAATTCAGTTCAGTATGAGTGATGAGGAGCGCACCTTCGACACCCTCCTCCAGAGCTATTTTCAACAATGCGGCGACGAGGCTCGTCGTCGCGGAGGCACACTTGGTCGAAGCATTGGCTTTGTGATGACCGTGTTTCGCAAGCTCGCCGCGTCCTCTCATGCGGCAATTTACAGGGCGCTGTGTAACCGTCTCAAGGTGTTGCGCAACGCCCATGATAACTTGCTTGAAGTGCGCAACCGTATCGAGCGTGGCCTGATGCCTGAAGAGTTTTTGGAGAAGCACAACATCACCAACACGGAGGCGCTTGATGCGCGCTTCTCTGGTGAGATTGATGAGCTTGTGGCAGCGCACAAGGTTGCCTCCAGTTTCTTTGACGGTGAGGAGAAGGAGCTTGAGTCGTTGATCGATCTCTTAAAACCTCTGGTCGAGGATGACTCCAAGCTTGAAACCTTCATGGAGAGGATTTTTGGCGAGATCATTCGCAACGACCGCTCACGTCGTGTGCTTATTTTCACGGAGTTCAGGGCCACGCAGGAGCATGTACAATGTGCACTTGAACATGAGCTTGGAAAGCAGCGTGTGGGCCTGATTCATGGTGGGATGAAGATGGATGAGAGGCGCGAAGTCGTGCGTCGTTTCTCTGATGATATTCAGGTAGTTATCTCGACTGAAGCGGGCGGCGAGGGGCTGAACATGCATGATGATTGTTATACAATGGTCAACTATGACTTGCCCTGGAACCCAATGCGTCTCGTGCAGCGCGTGGGCCGTCTGTATCGTTATGGTCAGCAGCGTGAGGTGCTCGTGTTTAACCTGCAATCACCCGATACGCTGGATGGCAACGTGGTCACGCGTCTGCACGACCGTATCAACAGCGTGGTCGAGGATCTTGGCGACTGGAACAACGAGTATGATGACCAGCTTCATCAGGAGATTCTTGGCAGCCTCGTCGAGTTAATTGATGGCAGCAAGATCGCCGAGATTATTGAGCAAAGCGCCTCCCAGAGTGGTTTTGACGTGGAGCATGAGATCGATCATCTGGTCGATGAAGCGCGTACAAACTTTAAACTTCAGGAAGAGATGCTTGGTTTTGCGCGCCACTTTGATCCCGAACTCAGGCAACGCGAGCTGACACTTGAGCATGGCCATCTGGATAGCTTTGTGGAGTCGATGCTTGTGGCGTTGGGGTGTCGTGTCATTGAGCGTCAACATGAGGGACAGGTCTGGCGCGTGCAGCTCACGGACCAGGTGCGCAACCACCTGGGACTTCGTGCCGAGAGTATCCGCATCACCACTCGCCGTACCTTCAAGCGCAAGCTCGGGCGCGATGTACGCATGATGGACTTTGAGGATGATCTGTTTTTGCTCCTGATGAACACGGCAAAAGCCGAGTCTTTCGGGGGACATGCAGCGAGCGTGAACTTCACAACCTCCAAAATGCCTGACGCCAGCTTGCTCTCGTTTGTGCGCGCCGTATGGCAAGACAAACATGGTGAGAAGGTGCGTGAAGAGGTGGTGTCCATTGGATTGAACGAGGAAGGAGAGGTCAACATCAACGCCGCCGAACATGTGGCGTGGCTTGGTCAACGTGCGCGTACAGGTAGCGCAGAGGTTTCTCGTGGAGCTGATGCGATGAAGCGTCGCCGTGTGCATGCACATGCAGTGAAGCAGGCGCTTGATGTGTATATGCATGAGCTTGCACAGATGAATTCAGGCCAGGTGTTTCCGATGTTCTCACATCCGCTCGGGTTTGGAGCAGCACCTGAATAATTACCACCTTACAGGAGCACGATATGATGGAACGTATGGACATTATCGTCGAGGAGTATGGCCTGAAGCTTGGCAAGACCAGTGAACGGTTGTGTATTCGTCGCGGAGAAGAGGTTATCTTTGAAAAACCTCTGACGCATATACGTTCCATCATGTTGTATTCGCGAGGTATTTCGTTATCGACGGATTTGATTGCCTCGTGTGCGAGGTATCAAATACCCGTGAGTATATGTGAGCGTGAGGGCTCTCCACTGGCACGTGTGGTCATCCCCTCTGTGGAGGGCGAGGCGAAGACGAGGAGGATGCAGCTTGAGATATCAAGAGATGGCGACAGGGGGTTTATCTTGGCGCGCCAACTTGTGGCCGAAAAGTGTCGAGGTCAGCTCAGGATGATGCGTTATCTTGAGCGCAGGGTGAGTGGCAACGTGATGTTGTACAGGGAGGACATGGAGCGATTGACCCGACATGGCAAGCGTGTGGTGAGCGTGGAGTGTTGGGGAAAGGATCATCTTGATGAGGCTCTGGACAGGTTAATGGGACATGAGGGGATGGCTGCGCGCGCTTACTGGAGTGCGTGGGGCAGTACGTTGGGGGTGCAGTCGTGGCAAGGAAGGACAAAGCGAGGTGCAACAGACAGCATCAACATGGCGTTAAACTATGGTTATGCCATCTTACGCGAACAGGTCTGGGGCATGATTGAGCGCGCACATCTTGATGCGTATTCAGGTGTGTTACATCGCGATCGAGGAGGTCGGCCAGGGTTGGTGCTCGATGTCATGGAGCCGTGGCGTATTCTTGTGGAGGACGCGGTGGGTTCCATGGCGAGGAGGTCCAAGAGCGTGTGGATGGAGGAAGGTGAACTTTCAACATCAAGACGCCGCGAGATCGCGGATAGCGTGCTGGGTCGTTTGAACTCGCCTGCAAGTTTTGGAAAACGTCGGGCTCGTGTAGCAGCGTGCATGCAACAGAGCGTGAGGGAAGTGGCGCGCTACATTCGTGGGGAGGTGGAGACGCCAAGGTTATACCGATGGGATGTAAGGGGGCCAAAGGAGCCCGTGGGTGATGGTGAGCTTGATGAGCTGGAGCGTCTGTTCTGCCGCACAGGACAAAAACGTTAGAAAAGTGTCAGATTTCGGGGAGTTCATGCCTCTAATATGGTGAGGGATATGTATCACAGGAGGTTTGGTCATGTATATTCTGGTCATGTACGACATTGGTTCTAACGCAGCGAGACGACGTGTGGTGAGGGCGTGTAAGGATGAGGGCTTGAGGCGAGTGCAGTATAGCGTGTTTGTAGGCACCGCGGGGATGGAGCAACATGAGCGTTTATCAGAGGTGATGAGGGTGGCGCTGGGAGATGCTCCTGGTGTGATTCATGTGATGCCATTGCACAGGGAGAGTTTGAAGAGGTTGACCGAGATTTTTAATCCGTGGCCTGAAGAGGAGGACGAGGACGGGCACCAGGGCGCGGCCTGAGCCACGAAAGTAGAGATGCTGGGGCGGCTGGTTGCTGCGCAACCAGCCGCCCCAGCATCTCTACTTTCGTGCAGTTAATTATACATATAAATCAATCACTTGAAGGTTTGTCGATGAGAGGTCAGGAAGGGACACGAGAGGATATAGGGCCGTTTCCAGCAGGGGAGCTGGTGCGTTATTGTTTTTGTAGCAGGGCATCGTACTGGCGCAGGAGGTTACCGGAGCAGAGGTTGGAGGAGCTTCAGGGGACGGTGGGTGTCATGAGGTTAAGGGGGAGGCGTTTGCATGCAGAGGTAGGTCAGAGGAGCTTGAGGGAGTTACAGGTGGCGCTTGGGTTGGAGAGTGGAATCAGGAGGAAGCGACACGAGGTGAAGGTGATGGGGAGGCGCTGGTTTGGGAGGGTGGATTTGGTGTTGGAGCTTGAGAGTGGAGAGGTGGTGTTGGTGGAGATCAAGAGCAGCGCGAGGAACAGGCGAGGAGCGAGGAGCCAGCTTGGAGCGTATCTGGAGGCGTGGAGTGAGGAGCATCGTGAGCCAGCCAGGGGGATGGTGTGGGAGCTGGTGGACGATGAGTATGTGTATGAGGTGTTGATGGAGGATGTGCGAGGGGATCTTGATGAGATGTACGATGAGCTGGCGAAGATGGAGGTGAGCTGTCGTTTTCCCGAGACGCATGCGCCCCCGTCGGCGTGCAAGGTGTGTGAGTATCTGGGGATGTGTGATGATGATCTTTGGAGAGAGCGAGAGGAGCCGGGCGAGGAGGACATCTTCGTGTACAAATCCCACATCTTCTAAATACCGATATTTTTGTTGATTTTAATTTATATTTCAACAATTTATATTATCCTCACACACATTAAGTTAACATAATAAAGTTACCACAAGAAAGATGACAAGAAAACTGTACCACAGCTCAAAACCCCCAAAAACGGGTTGCAATGGTACATTTTTGATACCAAGTGTATTTTTATACTATGGTTATTTTGATACATTGATGCACATGATGAATCAATTTTTTAATTTAAATCCTTTGACTTAGCACACATTTTTTGTCATTTTGCATTGCAACATAAAACATGTCCAAAAACAGCCCCAAAAACACCCCAGGTTGTAACACATACCCATTGGTCGGTTTTTGATTTTGAGAAAAATTTTTATTCTTATAATATTCAATATGTTAAGAGCGATCAAAAAATGAATGGCATGATAATTGTCAGGACGCTGGAGCAAAAAACTGTACCACACCTCCCCCATTTTGGCCCTCCAGAGCTGTGGTACAGTTTTTTGCATTGCACATGAACC
>CATLTV010000015.1 GCA_950059285.1 uncultured Pseudomonadota bacterium
CGCAACTATCCGCCCCTCCTCGCGTTTCTTGTCTGTTGTTAGTTCCTGAGGAACACAACAGTCACACCATCACCACCCTCTGTACGTTCACCGCTTCTGAACTCGGTGACGTAGCTTGATGAGGGGAGGGCGGCACGTACAGCGCGCTTGAGCGCTCCTGTGCCATGGCCATGGATGATGTAAGCTCCGCCAAGGTTTGCGCCGTAGACAGCGTCGAGGAAGAGATCGATTTTTTCGAGCGCTTCGTCGACACGCATGCCTCTCAAATCGACGGTGTTATCCTTGGTTTGAGGGAGGAGACGCACGACATCACCGTTGGAGTCGACACCCTGAGCGACATGAATCTGGTTGCTCTTTTTCTTGGGGGTGTTTTTGTGTCCGCGCTGGTGTGCACGGCGAGCTGACTCGCTGGGGTAATAGAGGTCATCCACAGGGATCTTGACCTTGAGCGCACCCATTTGAACCTGAGCATGATGCTCACCTTCGGAGTAGTGCACCACGACACCCTTGCGCTTGAAGGCGTGGGCATAGATTTCCATGCCTTCTTCAATGTCACGCATGCTGATCTGGACAAGACCTTTGGGGCCCGTTTTGGGAGCCTTGGTAAAGTCTGCGGCAGTGTTCAGCGTGGGCTCGATGTTCTTGAGGCCATCACGCATTTGCTCAAGTTCTTTCTGCTCTTTTGCATGATTTTCTGCGGCGCCAGCTTTTTGCAAGTAGGCGATACGCTTCTTGATCAGGGAACGAGCTTTATCGAGATCTTTCTTGAGTTTACGTGTTTGTTCATGGACGAGTTCCTTCTCCTGTTGGAGGAGTTTATCGTACTTTTGTTTGAAGCGACGCTTGGTGTTTTCCGCTTCATTGCGGGCGTGTTCCAGGCGACGCATCTCTTTTTCCATGTCCGCGCGTTTGTCCTCAAGCGAGTTCAGGATTTCTTCCACAGATTGATGTTCCTCGCCGTCAAGGACACCACGAGCACGTGAGATGACCTGTTCAGGGAAGCCGAGTCTTGAGGCGATGCGCAAGGCGTAGGAGCTACCAGGCAAACCATAGATGACATGGTATGTGGGAGCGAGCTTCTCAAGGTCAAAGCCCATGGAGGCGTTGGCGTAGGTTTCTTTCTGGAAAGCGAGCGTCTTGAGGCTCTCAAGGTGCGTGGTGACGATGGTCTTTGCACCATGTTTTGTGAGCTCATCAAGGAGTGCGACAGCGAGCGCTGCGCCCTGAATGGGGTCTGTACCCGCAAAGAGCTCGTCAAGGAGGACCAGTGATTTGTGGTCCGTGCGATCAAGGAAGGTGTTAATGTTGACGAGGTGTCCCGAGAAGGTTGAGAGATCGCGTTCAATGGACTGTTCATCGCCAATATCAGTGTAAATGGCGCGGAACAGTGGCATGGAGCTGCCCTCATCGACAGGAATGGTCAGACCACATCGAAGCATCATGGCACAGAGGCCGAGCGTCTTCAGGAGGACGGTCTTACCACCCGTGTTGGGACCACTGACCACGAGGACCATCTTCTCTTCATCAAGCATCAAATCGTTTGGAATGGTGTCGTTGAAGAGCTCTCCATCGACCTCGCGGCTGTGTTTGAGCCAGAGCAGCGGGTGCCTTGCTCGCTTGAGCGTGAGGCTGCCTTCGGAGATAGTTGGGATGGTGGCTTCAAGCCTGTTTCCAAGTTTGCCTGCGGCAAAGATCAGGTCGAGATAGGCGAGTGCATCAAGGCTCTTGAGGAGCGCAGCTTCAAAACGAGCGACCATGGCGCTCAGGCGTTTGAGGATGCGGTCGATCTCTTCCTGAAGTTCAATCTGTGCCCAACGCAATGCATTGTTGAGCTCAACAATGGCATCGGGTTCCACGTAAGCGGTCTGTCCACTTGAGGAGTAACCGTGAACGATGCCTCCAAATGTTTTCTTTGAGCTTACGCGAAGGGGCAGGACGTAGCGTTCTTCACGCATGGTGAAGTAATCATCCTGGAGGTGAACCTCCATGGAGTTTGCACGCAGGAGCTGCTCGACCTTGGCACGGATTCTTTCATGATGGCTTTGCACGGCACGTCGGAGTCTTCCGAGGTCTGCGCTTGCCATATCACTGAGCTTTCCATCGGGTTCAACCGCATGGTTGAGTGTATGTCGAAGCTCATCACAAGCATCAAGCATATAGGACGCTTCAGCGAGGTAAGGTGCCTGCGACTTGCGTTGTTGATAATAGCGAGCTGCGCGTGATGAGACATCACAGTTACGCGCGATGGCATAGAGTGATTCTCCATCAAGGACACCGCCACGTGCGGCGTAGGCGATTGCTTTACGCACATCGCTGACACCACGAAGGGGTGGGGAGTCATCATCCACGAGCAAGGTTTGGCATTCGTGAACTTCCTGGAGTCGGCGTGTGATTGCCTTTTCATCCTGGAGAGGACGGAGGCTGCGCGCGAGGATGTAACCCTCGGGGCTCACGGCACCATTGGCAAGTTCTGTGGTGAGGTTGGCCCACTGAAGATCTTCAAAGCTCTTTCGTGGGATATCGGTGCGCTCCCACTCCATGATGTCTTCAAGTTCAACGTCACTGGAGGAGCCAAGTTTGGCGAGTGGCGCGAGCGTCAGCTGCATGAGCCTGTCAAGATCATAGGCATCTGCGGGTACGCCAGCAGGGAGGTCTTCGTTGGAGGATGTGGTGTGATCTCCAGTCTGGGATGTTGGGTGGCTACTCATAATATATTCCTTGGGAGGTCGTGTTTCGTATTCTAAATGTAGATGCATATCGCCTGCGTCAAGTGCAGGGGATGCTCTGTAAACTTATCAACATACATCCAGACGTGAAGGTCCTGGGCGCTGCGAAGGTATGGGGCAGCGCGTGGAAGATGCTGTGGTTCTGGCAGAGGTGTGCAGGAAGGTCAAGAAGTGAACAGGGTTTTTGATGCGTACAGGTACCACGCACAGGGCTGTCTTGTGTGCGTGTACAGGTCATGGGACGACGACGTGTTGCATGGCTTGATTTGCACATTTGTGCAAAAGTGTTGCGTGTCTATCGTCTGTTTTGGGCTTGTTTTTGACTATATGTGCAAAAATAAGCGGTTTTCGCCTGTGTGACTTGTCTTCGTCAGTGTGTGTCCCGTGACGGGGTCAGTGACGGTGTTCTTTGAGCATGTGCATGATGAGGTTCTCCCTGTTGAAGGGCCACGGCGTTGTGTGATGCGGTGGCTTCTGTTGTATGCGAGCCGTCTAACAGGACCTTGTTGGGAATTATTTCATGGGCCTCATTTTTTTCCAGAATGAAGCTGTGTGATGCCACCCTGGAAAAGATGCTCGGGATTAATGTGGGGGTGGTGACTTGTTATACCTTAGCACGGGGGAACGTGAGTTATTTTGTCAACTTGGCCATGTTTTGGTCAACGTTGTTCATCAGGTCAAAATCTGGTCAGGATGAAGACAGTTTTTAGAAAAACGAGGCAGGGAATGATGACGATCAAGAGCGGCACATCAAAGAGGCGTGCGCAACGCCGTGTGTCTTCTTTGAGTGTGTGTATGATGATGTTGGGTGTACTGAGCATGCCCTCGCTGGTCTGGGCACAATCCACAGGCTCGCCCGAAATAACGCAGAAGTCTTCAGTCACGGCATCACCATCACACAAGGATCACAGCTGTGGACATGTGGGTGGGTTGCCCGATGTTGCTTCCGTGTTTGACTCCCAAAAAGGGAGCGTGGTGGCCGTGCAAACAGAGCTTACTCCACAACCAGGACGTTATGGCGTAAGGACCAGCGCCGCGCGCGTCCCTGTGGGGCAAGGTTCAGGTTTCGTCGTGGATTCAACGGGTTACATTGTGACAAACTATCATGTGATAGACGGTGCCCAGAAGATCAAGGTCCGTTTTGAACAGAGTGACAGGGTATACGAGGCAAAACTCGTGGGACAGGACAGGGTGACGGACATTGCCTTGCTCAAGGTAGAGACAGGTGCTCCACTTGAAGCCGTGTCTCTTGGTAGCTCAAAGAACACCCGTGTGGGAGAATGGGTCGTCGCCATCGGTAGCCCCTTTGGGCTTGAGTATTCCGTGACCACAGGCATCGTCAGCGCCAAGGGGCGCAAGCTTGGCCATGGCCTGTATGATGACTTCCTACAGACGGATGCTTCAATTAATCCTGGCAACTCGGGTGGCCCGCTGTTCAACCTTCATGGTGAGGTTGTGGGGGTCAATACTGCGATCGTCAAGGATGGTCAGGGTATCGGGTTTGCCGTCCCTGTGGACATGCTCAGGATGATTTTGCCTCAGCTCAAAGAGCGCGGTTACGTGGTGAGAGGTTACATCGGGGCAAACCTTCGCGATGTGGACTCAAGCTTGATCCAGCAGATTGATACTGTTGGAGATGTCAAGGATGGTGTCCTGGTTGCTGCCCTTGAGGAGAACGGGCCTGCTCATCGTTCGGGTCTGAGGACAGGTGATGTCATTGTGGCTGTGGATGGCGTGCCTGTGACAGAGCTCCACAAGGTACTCGTCAAAATTGCCAACACCGCGCCAGGTGACTCCATTGCGGTGGATGCCTTGCGTGGTAAGCGCAGGGTGAGCCTCGCTTTGAAGGTCGTGGAGCGACCTGATACTGAACGTCCTGTACGCAAGGTTCAAGCGCCTTGAATTCTCACAACTCAAAGACAAAAAGGGCAAAAGGGCGAGGATTTGGCTAGCCAAATCCTCGCCCTTTTGCCCTTTTTGTCTTTGTTTTAAAAGACTTGCTCGACCTCGTCTCGGGTGACTTTTCTAAGCAAATCTCCAAGTTGCTTCTTCTTCCAGTTATCCTCGCTGTAGACCGCACGAAGCTGGCTGATGAGATCCTTGGCGCGGCGTAGCGCGCCGACAAGGTCGCCAGAGAGGTCTGTAGGGCAGTCAATGTCTTGCATGATGTTGGTGAGGCTATCGCCCTCGGCCCAACGTTCGGCAAGATGCATGACCGCAGGTGTGAGTACAACTTCGGTGTTGGTGAGTGTGGCCGCTCCCTGGACCACATCCGTGTGATAAATATCAAAAACCTTGTTGATGATACCGTCCCATTTCTCGGGCGGCATGGCCACACGAGCGCTGCGAGGCAAGGTTTGTACAAGACCGCACATCACGCCATAAAGCTCTTCAGGCGAGAGGTCTTCAAGGATGCCACTCATCACAAGCTCGGTGAGGAAGATCTCTTCCATTTTGATTTGTTTGAGCACCTGAGCTGGAGCCAATAGCTCGTGTTCAGGTGTGATGTAGCCATGAAGCCTGAGGAACTCGACCTTGCGATGGAAGTCCTCCCAGAGTTTAGGGCGCTCTTCCTCGACGAGTTGTCGTTTGAGTGAGGAGAGTTGTCGCTGATGTTTCTTGAGTCGTGAGTTGCTCTCATCTTCTTCGTGCGAGGTGTGAAGGAGCTGTTCCTTGTGCTGGATTTGCTCCTTGAGATGTTCAGCCGTGGAGCGACTACGCCATGCCTTGAAGCTCTCACCAAGCAGCGCGCGGATGTCTTCTTCTTGAAAGCGTGCAAGCAGGTTGACGACCGCATGAAATGCGAGGTTGAACGATGATGTGACGGGCTCACTTTCGCCAGCAAAGAGACGTTTTAACAGGGACTGGACCTCATGATAATTTTCAAAGTCCTGTTTGATAATAATATCACCCTCCACATCGATACCACGTCGTCCAGCTCGCCCGGCCATTTGCATGAACTCGCGGACAGTGAGTGGTGCGATCTCGGTGCCATTGTATTTTGTAAGCGCATCAAAAATGACTGTGCGCGCGGGCATGTTGATGCCAAGCGCAAAGGTGGATGTACAATACAGGACACGAATTAGACCTGCCTCGTAGAGTGATTCCACGAGCCCTTTGAGCGCGACATGTAATCCCGCATGGTGGAACGCAATGGCGCGTCTGTACATGCTGCGCATCTTGTCAGGGAGCACGCCTGGGTTGTCTGCCTCAAAGCGGTCAAGGACCTTGTCGATCTTGGCGCGTAGTTCAGGGGGACACAGCGATTTACCTGTGCGCGTTCTTGAAAGGTCGGTGGCGAGTCGCTCGACCATGGCGCGACTGAAGATGAAGTAGAGGGCAGGGTAGCTGTGTGGATGGAGTGATTCAATGACATGCAGGTGGCGTGTGGTATTGCCTGAATCATTTTTATGACGATCTCGACGGCCACGGCTACGTCGTGGAGGGCGGCTCTTGCCCTGATTACGTCCTTTCCACTGGGCGTACTTTTTATTGAACTGATTGACAGGGAGGAGACCTGTTTCACGACTCATCATGAAGAACTTGAGCGGCACATTACGCTTGGGTTCGTAGATGGTTTGGAACTCTGTTTTACGCACATGGTTAAGCCATGAGGTGAACTCCTCAAGGTTTGAAAGCGTGGCAGAAAGACCAAGAATGCGAATGTCGTGTGGCAGGTAGATGAGGAGTTCTTCCCAGACGGTTCCGCGATCAGGATCATCAAGGAAGTGGATCTCATCAATGATGACAGCGCGCAGTTGTCGCAGGTCTGCGAGTTTACTCTCGGCAGGAGCGCGCGTGGTGTTGGCGTCCTCGCTGTCTGCTTCAACGAGGTTTGTGTCGTGGCGCCCTTCAAGGAGGATGTTACGGAGGATTTCGGTCGTCATGATGCGCAGAGGTGCATCTCTACGAATGACGAGGTCACCCGTGACAAGGCCGACTTGTTCTTCTCCAAAGTACTTTGCGTACTGGCGGTATTTCTGGTTCGAGAGCGCCTTGACGGGAGATGTATAAATGACCTCACCACCCTCCTTGAGGATTTGCTCGATAAGGTAATCGGCGATGAGGGTTTTTCCTGTACCTGTGGGGGCGGACACAATGACGGAGCGTCCGTCCTGGATGGCTTCGATAGCCTGTCGTTGGAAATGATCGAGTTCAAGTCCTCGGTATTGCATGTAAACTTCCGTAATAGTGTTTCTTTAGCGCGTGTGGTGTAGCCACGTTGCGTATGCTTGATCTTTGTTTTGTATGATACAAAAATTATGTATTGTCAAAGAGATAGCGGCAAATGTTGTGTTCTTTGCTCATGTGTAAGAGGAGCAAAAGAGCCATATCATGTGGGATGTGCCTCGGGGGCACAAACCATGATATGGCTCTTTTTCTTCCCGCGTATGGGGGATTATGATGTGTGATTAATGACGGCGCTGGCGTCTGCGCCAGAAGGCGAAGGAGCCAAGGAAGAGAAGAAGAGAGGTTGGGAGTGAGGGGGCCTGACCAGGAGCTTGCTGACAAGCGGCCTGAGGTTCACTCATATCTGTGCTCTCGTCTTGACCTGCCTGCGCAGGTTGTGCGTCGTCGAGTTCAAGCGCTGCGCTACAGGAGCAGAGGTCACGCTGTGCATCAGCGGAGCGGAGGAGCTGCATCCATTCGTGGTCTGGTTCTGCGGACATGGGGACTGGATCATGATCCAGGGTGTGGGGTGGGTTTGTGCCGCAGCTACAGGCGAAGTCTTCAAAGCTACAGAAGAGACCTGTGTCGAAGTCGAAGCCATCCAGTTGGGATTGATTGCCGTTCCACTTGTGGGGGGCAGCGCCGCTGAGGTCAGGTTTTGCACGACTGGAGTTGTCGATAAATCCATCACAGTCATCATCCACACCGTTGCAGATGTCGGGCTGAGGTCCAAAGCGAGGGACGCAGACCTCGACGCCGACCTGGCAGTCGACAATGCCTGGCTGACAGCGACCTGTCATGACAAGGTCACTGTTTTGATCCGTTTCACATGCGCTCCCTGTGTTGTCATCGAAGCCATCGCTGTCGTTGTCGACGCAAGGGACATTGCAATCAAGCCCGGTGTTTTCACAAAGACAGGCGGCCTGAGTTTCGGTGATCTGCACATTATCTGAGCGTACTTCCTCGCAAAGTTTTGTGGTGAGTGTGACCGTGCGTCTGAAGGGGTCAGCAAAGCTCCAGCCTTCTCCGATGTAGTCGGCAGCCACGGCGGGAGCGATGCCGCGTTGGTTGACGAGGTAGTCGTAGAACTTGTTGGGGTTGCCTGCATCAAGAGGTTGCACGCGGATGTTGTTACCAAGAATGGCGTGGTCAAACTCGACGCGTGTGGCTTCTGGGTCTTCATCTGCGCCAGGGAACGCGACATAGTTATTGGGGATGTCGAGAGGGAACGTACAGGCGATGGTGCCGAGAAGGTCAAGGAGGTCATCCTTGAGCGCCTGTCCACTGTCTGCTTGTTTTGCGCCACGACATGAGAACGCTGCTGCCGCGCTGATGTTGAGCTGATCATTATCACGACGAGGGAGGAGGCAGGGGTCTACAAGTTCATTGGGCTGATAGGTGCAGCTTCCGTTGGGGTTGTAGCAACACTGTCCTGTACCGCCAGCGGCAGCAAAGAGGTTGTTGGTGACAGGATCTGCGCCGACACCAAAGCCGACGGCGAAGGTGAGGACCGCGTAATCATTTCTGGCAGCGCAGAGGTAGTGCACTGTTTGTTCGGTCGTTTGTGTGCCAGAGGGCTCACCATCGGTGATGAGCACGCCAATACCTACGCGCTCTGCGGTGCGGAGCTGGTGTGATTCATAGATACGTCGAGCGGCCTGCCCGACGTATGTACCACCATTGGGGTTGTAGGAGTTGACGGTGGAGATGATGCTGCTCTTTGTATCCTCGCCTGGGAGCACATCCACACCCGAGCTACCACTGAACCAGCCCAGACCAACGCGCACATCATCACAACCTGAGCGATCCATGGGGGTACATGGACCTGACTTGTAGACGGCGCTTGTCAGTTCTGCGATCGCATCACGGGCGATACTCATTTTGGAGAGCGCGTTTCCGTTGATGTCGTAGCCACCTGTCCAGGCCATGGAGCCTGACTTATCGAGGATCACCAGCGCATCTGGAGCGGCGCTCTGTGTCTCGTGTAGGGTGGTTGGAGCACATGACTCGTCGAAGTCGTAGTCTTCTGCCCAGGCAATGGAGGTAAGTGCCGTGCTCATAAACACGGAAGTAAGTGCAAGAATATGATGTGTTTTGATCGTCATAATGACCTTCTTTTTGGCAAGTGTTCCTGAGCAAAATAAATGGGGGTGGAACATCCCCTACACTGTCCAGTAAGTGTGGCAATAAGTATGCCGTAACTATGGGCAGCTACATGGCTA
This sequence comes from uncultured Pseudomonadota bacterium, assembly GCA_950059285.1. Lineage (GTDB taxonomy): Bacteria > Myxococcota_A > Bradymonadia > Bradymonadales > Bradymonadaceae > CATLTV01. The sequence continues at coordinate 9,119 of CATLTV010000015.1, forward strand.
TGGAGCCCTCCAAAGGAGGTGGTTGAGTATGAAAAGAGTGCATGACTATGCACTCTTTTCATACCCAGTGTGGTTTATTCGGTCCAGATCGAGACTGCAAAGTCGTTGTTTTGGTCCGTGGTACGGTCCACAACCACGAGGTAGTCGCCATCCGCAGGAACCTCCCAGCCGTCGATCTTGTCACCAAGGTCGATGGCGACATGGCAGCTCATGTAATCACAGCTGTCCATGATGTAGATGACGTTATCAGCGGTGTCGCCCACAGCTTCGGAGGCATCCACAAAGAGTTTGTCGCCCTGGCTCAATCCCTTGACCATAAACGCCATGTCCTGTCCCGGTGTCTGGATTCGACCTGTGAGGTCACCTGGGTCCACGGGATCGGGCTCGGGATCGTCGGGATCATCACCACCGCCTGGTGTGCCTGCGTTGTTGGGGTTCAGACAGGTGTTGTCTGTGTTCAGATTGAACCTGTCAAAGTAACCTTCCATGCTTCCTGTATGCATGTAGGGGAGTGAGTCCACAGAGATTGCGTTCTCACAGACGTCGCCACCGCATGCGTCCATGGCGCATGGGAGCGCGCAGGTTTCTTCAATGGTGGATGCGCCACCCTGCGCACAAATTTCAAGCGTGTTGCCTTCACATGTGGTGGAGCCCACGGGCAGACAGACAAGCGGTGTGAACTCAAGGTTGACGGTCAGAGAACCGCGTTGGTTCTGACGTGGTTCCGCGATAAGGATGTACTCCTTGCCAGGCTCAAGGAAGAAGTTGGTGTCAAGGCTTGGATCACAGAAGCGTCGTGTGGGGCTGTCGCATGTACCTTCATGGAGTTCAAGAACCCAGGCGATGCCCGCTGCGGTAATGTTGGAGTAGACGCCCACAGGGCTATCCACGGTGAATCTCCACCCTGTCTCGGCGGCAGAGCCAAAGCCGCATGATGTGGCGAACTCGTCGATGACGTTGGATGTGTTGCCCATCAGCACCACATTGCTTGATGTGTCGAGCACACCCAGATCCTCCACATTGTTGCACAGGCCATCTGTCACGGTGCCGCCGCCCTGGTCAGGGTCCATGTCTGTGGGAGTGTCTGTCATATCACCCTCCATGTCAGTCATGTCGCCAGAGGGGTTCTCGCTCATGTCCATATCATCCCCAGAGGTTGTGCCGTCATCCATCTCATCCGTGTGACCCATATCTGTGGCCGAGACAGGTGGGGGAGGGGAGGTGCCGTTATTGCTTGGGCCACAGGCGGACATGGTGAACAATCCAAGTGCCAGAAGCGCAGGTCCCAGAGGTGGGCGAAGAGTTTTCAGGGAGGTCTTGGTATCCATCACAGATGCATCCTTATCGTATGGGGGAGGGGCCAGAGGTTGTACTTGGCTAGTGTCTATGGCGGGGGCCGTAATTCTTTCGTAAAACAGTGTCTGCAAGTATCGGGTCATCGTCAAGCATGTGTACGAAAACCGCTTAAAAACAATTGTTGCACCATGTGCATCAAAAAACAACATTGACGACAGCACCTTAAAGCGCTTATCGTGGGGCGCGATCTATGAGGGTTGTATGAAGTCTCTAACAGGAGCATATCATCCACTCAGGCAGGACGCCTGTGTTATCCCGCACTTAGATCCACATGGACAGGAACCCACGGATGGGTTCGCCTCAGGTCTGACACTTCATTGTTTTTGATGTGCGACCTTGAGTGAAAATAATGACAAGGAAGTTGCATGCTTGATCCAGGCGTTCACTCCACCTGTCTTTCCTCACAGTATACGTACATGCATGTGCCATAGCAAATGCAGTGTCTGTGCCTGTTGGCAAGGAAATACAGCCGTTGAGTGACCTCTGATGCATGCACCATGTATACAGGCAGAAGACCATGACGGCTCCGCTTTCCTCCACTCTCCGTTTCGACGCTGAAGCACTCGCTGGTCAGGATGACCAGGAAGGTGTCGTTCTCCCCACTCCTTATTACCATCATGATCGCGGCATGACCCTTTATCAGGGCGACTCCTTGAAGTTGCTCGAGATGATGGAGCCCGAGCAGTTCGACCTGATCTTTGCTGATCCTCCCTACTTCCTGTCCAATGGTGGTATGACCTGTAAGAACGGTCGCATGGTGAGCGTCAACAAGGGCAAGTGGGACCGCTCTCAGGGTGTGGCAGAGAACCACGAGTTCAACTTGCGTTGGTTGAGCGCCTGTCAGCGTCTGCTCAAACCTAACGGTAGCATGTGGGTCACTGGAACGCATCACGTCATCTTCAGCCTTGGCTTTGCCATGCAAACCCTCGGGTTCAAAATCCTCAATGACATCTCCTGGTTCAAGGTCAATCCTCCACCCAACCTCTCCTGCCGTTACTTCACGCACTCCACAGAGACGATGATCTGGGCTGCGCGTGATCAGGACTCTCGCCATACCTTCAACTACAAGGTCATGAAGGAGATGAACGACAACAAGCAGATGAAGAGCATGTGGAGCATCATGGCCCCTCGTAAAGCCGAAAAGCTTCACGGTCGTCACCCTACACAAAAGCCCATGAAACTCCTGCGTCGCGTGGTCCTTGCCGCCTCCAATGAGGGTGATCTTATCCTTGATCCTTTCAATGGCTCGGGCACCACAGGTCTTGCTGCTCTTGAGAATGGCCGTCGTTATGTGGGCATCGACGCAAGCGATGAGTACCTCGACCTCTCAATTCGTCGCTTTGAGCATCTTGACGAGGATTTCTCCAAGTAAGCGATTGCATCACACAATCACAAATACAAGAGGTGAGCCCTTTTAAAAGGGCTCACCTCTTGTATTTGTGATTGTTTTTCCTCTTTGATCGTGTCAAGGGCTTGAACCTTCTGTGGCCCTTGGATAGGGTAGGTCTATACTTTCTTGACCTGGGTGTGCTGGGTTTATTTGGATTATTTGTATCAAGGAGTACAACGCGTGTCTTTTCTGAAATCATGTCAAGGTCTTGCATCTGTGTTGAGTGCGTTGATGGTCGTCTCTCTGTTCGGTTGTGGGACCGACGCTCCGCCCGAGGAGAACGTAGAGGCAAACAATGCTGATATGGGAGAAGGGTGTGTGCACTCATGTCTTCTGGACGATACCCTGTGTAAGAGTGATTACTACTACCTGAAGTGTGAAGTTCAGGCAGACGGATGTCGTGATTACAGCAGGCAGGCTGTGCGCTGCGCCACGGGCGAAATTTGCAACATCCAAACATCCAAGTGTGAGCCTGATAGCTCTGTGGAGCCTCGTGAATGTGTTTCAAACTGTGAGGGCGGAGATCCTCCACGTTGTAACGCTGAGGGTGAGGTTGAGACCTGTGAGCTGCGTGATGGTATGGAGTGCTTCACTTATGAGGTGTCTTCCAGTTGTGGTGATGGCGAGGTGTGTACGGATGGTGTGTGCGGCGAGCCAGCTTGCCCCGAGCCCTGCACCTTGAATGATACGCAGTGTGAAGGTGACCAGGTTCAGGTCTGTCAGGAGATCAATGGTTGCCTCGTCTTTGGAGTTGCTGAAGACTGTAAAGATGGCTTTGTGTGTCAGAATAACAGCTGTGAAGCCCAGTTAACCTGTGAAGACCGTTGTGTCATCAGCTCAACAAATATCTGCTCACCTTCAGGCGTGCCTCGTGTCTGCGAGACGCTTGATACAGGCTGTACAGGTTATGTAGAGAAGGATGCCTGCGGTGATGGCTTTGAATGTGACAATGGCGAGTGTGTTGAGGCAGATGCCTGTCCAGAAGATGCCTGTCTTGTGGGGGCCAAGCGTTGTAGCTTTGGTGATGTCGTCGAGATTTGCGAAGTGCGCCAGGATGGTTGTCCTGGCTTTGATCAGCTTGAGAGCTGTGGCGCGGGTGGCTACATTTGCGATGCAACCTCGGGTTCTGCTCAGTGCGTCGAGCCTCCGATGATGTCCGCTCCTGTGGTCATTAACGAGGTGTTTTACAACATCCCTGGGGCAGATGTTGATCCCACGACCATGCAATCCAAGAGCTTTATTGAACTTCGCGGCCAGGCGGGTCAGAGCCTCGCAGGTTGGGAGGTCAAGCTTGTCAACGGCTCCAATGGTATGCCTTATCAAACGCTGACACTTCCTTCGGATGCGGTCATTGGTAGCCAGGGTTTTGCGCTGATTACCACTGATGCACCTGTCAATTACTTCAGAGGCTTGGTGTTTGCGGGGACCTCTATCTACGAATTAATCCCTGCATCAACCACGGACGATGGTTTCCAGAATGGCCCTGATAACGTGGAGCTTTACGACGATCAGGGAAGCAAGATTGATGCGATCGGTTACGGTGACTTCGGAATGGGTGATATCTTCACAGGCGAGGGAACTTCCCCGGGTCGTGTGTATGAGAACCGCTCCCTTGGACGTATTGATGGGATTGATACCGACGACAACAGCGCGGATTTTGTGTCGTTCTTCCCCACACCAGGACTTGAGAACGAGGATCTGATCCTGAACGAAGTGTATGTGGATCAGCCAGGCTCGGATGGTCAGGAAGATGCCATGGAGACCTTCATTGAAATTGTGGCTCCTATTCGCGACTCACAATGGATCGACATGGAGCTTGACCAGTATAACTTGCGTGCGATCAATGGCTTCGATGGTATGGATTATGTCTTCAATGGCACCAACGCGGGCGTGGACTTCTCGAACTCGTTACTGAACGATCTCTCCCGTTCAACAGGTGAGATCTCGACGGAAGGCTATGTTGTGGTGTGTAATATTCAGTCCACACCATCATTGATCAATCGCTGCTCCGTGCTCTTTGATGGCGCTGACTTCCAGAATGGCCCCGACAGTATTGTGCTTGAGTATGACGGGCGCACCATTGATTCGCTTGCTTATGGCACATTCTCGGCCATGGAGCAGGCGTTTGGAGAGGGAGCACCATTCCCTGTCTCTTCAAGTGATGAGGGCAAGTCCATCAACCGCCTTGATGATGGCACCTACTCACTTGATGACGATGATAACAGCTCGGACTTCTACCTGACCTCGCCCACACCAGGCGCGCGAAACGCAGACTAGAAACGCAGACCAAGAATCTTCAAAAAAAGAATGAGGGCGGCGAGCTGATTTATCAGCTCGCCGCCCTCATTCTTTTTTTGAGGAGAATAAAATTGTTGGTGAATTGTTCCTTGATTTGAATACCGTTCGTCGTTATACACGGCGTCCAGTACGCTTCCTGTTTTTGGAAGCAGCCTTTTGTTGCCCTTTTGCAAAGGGGCGTCGTTTGAAAAGTGAATAGCAAAGATCGATTTGGTGGGCTTTTGTGAGTGCACCACAGAGAGTAGGAAAGAACCCATGGGTGAAAGAAGAAGTTACGAGTTTACATGTGTGTCGTGTGGTGAGATGGATACGCTCCCGTTTGAGCCCAAGGGTGATGTCAAATGCAAGGATTGCTTCCGTGCTGAACGTGAGATCCGTCGCCGTCATGCTCCTGTGCAGAAACACAACACTCGCGTGATGTTGCCCATTGTCTGTTGTCAATGTGGTAAAAAAGAAACCCTCGATCATATGCCAAAAGGCAAGAAACTACACGAACTTATGTGCTCCGAGTGTACCGAGGAAATGCTTGGTGCAAAGTCGACATGGAACGAAGTCAGGCAGCAAAAGCGCTCCGAGCGCAGACGCTCCTGGAAGGTCTCCTGCGATGAGTGTGGTGTCCCCATTTTCATGAATACTCGCCCACGTCGTGAAGAGTTCTACCTGTGTGGTAGCTGCGAAAACGACCACGTGCGCGCCACTGGCGATGCGCTTGCGAACGCTGACAAGGTGACAGGTGGTGTGCATAAACGTGCAGGCCGACGCCGCATGTTTGTCCCTGACGCGCCAACTTCAGCTGCACTTGCACCCTCTGTGTTTGATACGCCTGCTCAAGATCTTGCCACAGATCAGAGCGCTTCTGTGAAGGGCGAAGAAGAATAAGCTCAGCAATAAACGCGAGAAGGGGCGGCCATTTGACTTGTCAAATGGCCGCCCCTTCTCGCGTTTATTGCTGTTGAAGCGGTCTTAGATCACAGGTTCCTGCATTGCAGTACGCTTCAGATGGTGTGGGTGCTGCACAATCTGCGATTGCACGGCAGCGCCCTTCAAAGCGCGTCTCTCGCTCATTGTCTTTGTTTACCTCGTCGACCTCCGAGACATTCACGCTCGCTTGAGCTGAGCACACGCATGCTCTTGAGAGATAGACAATGGTGCACTCGCTATCCTGCGCGCAGCTTTGATCGTAGTCCTCTGCTTCGGGCTGTCCAGAAGGGTCTCCTGTGAACCGTCCACAGGCAGTGCTCAATGTGAGGATGAAGATAAGAAGTGGTCCAATATGTCGTTTACAGGTAAGCATCAGGTGAAAATCCTTGAATCGAGAGGTTGGAATGCAATACTCATCATAATAGATGATTGTGACAGGGCCTGAAATCGTTTAAGGAGATAAGTTACAGCACAGTATGTGTTGTAAGAGTAGTAGCGCTATACACAATTTATCAATCTTTATTGAGTAACACAAAGGATCACGAGATCATGAGCGAACCCACCTCTTTTGATGAGCTTTATAACAGCGTTCAGAAGGCTTCTTTTGTTGAGGAAGTCTCGGATGGCTTTATCTTCTCTCTTGTAGGTTATGGAGACGATGCTCCACAACTTGTGGTGGATGCTTCCGAGTTTAATGCAGAACGCACTGTGCCTGAAGGTGAGGTTGAGGTTCTGGTTGAGCGCCCATGGGGCGGCACCTACTGGAGCGCGTCTGTGCTCAAGGCCGAAAAACTCGCCATGTACTCCATCCTTGAAGAGCTCGCCGCCGAGAAAAAGACGCTGCGCGGTGTGATTGTGGGCTCCAATCGTGGTGGATTGATCGCTGATGTTGGTGTGCGCGGCTTCATCCCCTGGAGTCAGGTTGATCTCCATCGTGTGAATGATGCGAGCCCTTACATTGGTAGGGAAGAAGAGTTCTCGGTCATGGAGTTTGACGCCGACAAGTGCGAGCTTGTGCTGAGCCGCGCATTGCTCCTCAAGAAAGAACTTCATCAGCAAACAAAACTTACGCGTGAGCGTCTGGTCAAGGGCGAGGTCTTTGATGGCGTGGTTCGCACGATCAAACCTTATGGCGCGTTTGTTGATGTGGGTGGTGTTGAAGGTTTGCTTCATGTCACCAACATGAGCTGGGCGCGCGTGGATCAACCTGATGAGTTGTTCCGCGTGGGTGATGAGGTCAAGGTCATGGTGTTGGATTACGACATCAAAAAAGATCGCCTCTCTCTTGGTCGCAAGCAGTTGCTCAATGATCCGTGGAAGGATGTGTCAAGCAAGTTCAACGTTGGTGATGTGGTGACCGGATCGGTCGTCAGCCTCGCTGATTATGGCGCATTCGTCGAGATCGCGCCTGGTCTTGAAGGTCTTGTTCATGTGACCGAGCTTTCCTGGACTTCTCGTGTGGAACACCCGTCTCAACTTCTTGAAATTGGTCAGGAAATTGGCGTGAAAGTGTTGTCCATAGATACGGATGAGCGTCGTGTCTCCTTGAGTATCAAGCAGTTGACACCAAACCCATGGGAAGTGTTCGCCAAGAACGTCAATGAAGGCGATATCCTCTCTGGTGAGGTGCGCAATGTGACCGACTTTGGCGCGTTTATCGAGGTCGCCCCAGGTGTTGAAGGTCTTGTTCATGTGAGCAATGTGTCATGGACAGAGAAGAGCATTGATCCTGCAAAGTTCTTCAAGATTGGTGCAACTCAGGAGGTCAAGATCCTCTCCATGGATGTGGAGTCCGAGCGACTTGAGCTTGGTATCAAGCAGCTTGTGAACGACCCATGGGCAGATGTGGAGCAGGTCGCAAAGCCTGGCACCAAGGTCCCTGTGGTGATCACCAGAACTACCGAGTTTGGTGCATTTGCACAGATCAAGGAAGGCATTGAGGGCTTGATTCATATCTCCGAGTTGAGTCAGGATCGCGTTGAGAATGTGTTGAGTGTGGTGCGCGTGGGTCAGGAAGTTGATGCTCTTGTACTTAGCGTGGACAGAGGTTCACAACGTATTAGCCTCTCTCTCAAGCGTGATCAGGTCGATGAGGAGCTTGCAAGCTCGTACTCCTCTGATGATGATCTTGCGACAAGCACACTGGGCGATATTTTGCGCGAGCAACTTGGTCTTGATGCTCCTGTTGCTGCCGAAACCGTATCCGAGGAAGAGTAATTGAACTCTGTATTTCATGAGCTCTGGTGGGGGACGCATCGCTTCTCCTCCAGAGCTATGTTTTTGGCCTGTGAACATGGCCATCTTGACACATCTTCAGGCGCGGTAACCTCACAAAGTAAAGAGTTTTTTCTGACTCATATCAACCACTTGTGGGGTGGTGTTCTGTTGGGTGAGGTCTATCCTACGCGACCTTCCGAGGGTTCGATAACCCGAGGTTTTGTGGTTGATTCTGCATCTTCTCTACATGCCTTGTGCGAGCTTATTACCGAGCTAAGACAGGTGCGTGAAGATGTGAAGTTTGGCCTGCATATTGAACAACCTGGTGCCTGGGATGACGCGTTGCTTGCGAACCTGTGTGAGCATCTTGACTGGGTTGAGTATGACCTCACAGAGTTGACAGGCGATGTGCTTGAACGCACTCGCGTACTTTTTCAGGATTCCGATACACAACTTGCTGTGAGCGTGGGTCTTGACCCTGATGAAGGGGTGGAGCAACTTGAGCTGCCTCGTGCGTTACTCGCGCAGGTAAACGTGACCAGTGCGCCTGTTTTGGTGCATGTGTCTTTTGCTCGCGATGCGTACAAGCATTGTGTTGCAGGGAGTGAGCGTGCGAGCGCAAAGCTTGGTAAACTTGCACAGCAACTGGTTCAGGACACTCCTCATTTTTTGATGGTGTCAGGACGTATCAAGCACGCTGAAGATGGTCGTCGAGTGCTTGATTTCCATGGCGCTTCATTCATCGGGATGACTCGCGCAGCGCTGGCAGAACCCCAGATCTTGCGACGAGATGCCGAGCGTAAAATGAGCATCTTCTGTACAGGGTGTATGGCGTGTGTGCCTGAAGTATCCAGGGCTGTACAGGCAGTGCTTCCTCAGCGCATGTGCAATTTGCATGTGCCCTCATCATTTGATGCAAGCCTCATGAGCGGAAAGTCTCTGGCGATGATTGGCGCGAGTTATATGGCGCTCACCATGGCCGAGCAGGCAGCGTTGGCGGGTGCAACACAGGTCACGGTGTACACCATGGGTGTGACGCAAGGTGGGCTGATGCGTCTGCGAGGCAGGATTCCTGGGCAAGCCGAGAGTGCCGAGGCCGTCTTTCAGCGTCTTGAGCAGTGTCGAGCACAGCCCGTTATTCAGTGGGACAATACACCATATCAGGCACATGAACTTGTAGAGAAGATTGCCAACGAACCTGTTGATGAGGTTTTTGTAAGTCTAATGCCAGACATGGTTTTTTGTGCTGATGGTACAGGTTTGCCTGACGTTCAGCAACTTGATGCCATGCGCGTATTGCAAGAGGGGAGCACACGGCGAGCCTATCCTGATATGAGCTTTGCACATCCGATTATTGTGCTGGGCACAGACCTGTTTGCTGCTGATCTTGCGCTCTACATTCGTATGCAAGATCACCCCGTGTGGTACGTCAGTGAGCAGGTGGCAGGAGACTCTCATGAAGCGTGGCAAGAGGTATGTGTGGCGCGCTTGAAAGATAGAGGTGTGGAGATGCTTGATCGCTTACCTTGTGAGGGGGAAACCTTGCCTGAGAGCTGGGAGAAAGGTGTGTATGTCGTGGACACACGTGGTGGTTTTCAGGTGAGCGGGCTTGAACGTGAGCTTGTGAGCACTCTGGGGCGTGATGTGACCATTGTCAGGGATACTTACGAGCCTCTCGCTTTATTGAAGATGGTTCAAGAGATTATATAACGGACCAAAAAGAGACGGAAAAAGGGGCGGCCATTTGACTAGTCAAATGGCCGCCCCTTTTTCCGTCTCTTTTTGGTCACTCTTCAAGGTGAATGTGAAGATCGCGGAGATATTCTTTTTCATCGTCGCTGAGGTCCTGAAGTGGCGTATCATCCTCTGCTTGATTTTCCTGCTTGGTCGTTGACGTTGCGAGTGCTTTCTTGCGTTTGGAGAGGAATGCCACGGCGACAACAGCGAGCACAAGTGCGATAAGAATCAGCACAATGAGCATCATGTTATCTTTGGGTGGAGGCTCCACAATGCGGAACTGTTCGCCGTATGTGGCCACAACCTGATTTTTGATCTCTTCCTTGTCGAGTCCTTTTTTCGCGAGATCCTGGATATCTCGACGAACCTTCGCCGCGTTGGGAGAAGGGCACATCATGAGTGTCTTGCCAGGACAAAAAGGGCTGTAGATTTCGTTGCTTACCTCAACTGTGAGCCTGGACACTTCACCCGTTTCTCGTGACGAGTCAGCAGGTTGCTGCGCGTGAAGTGGGGCACAGAGGAAGAGGGCCACGCTCAGGAGCATGGCGTGTAAAGTGCGACGAATGAGACGTTGGTTGTGCATGGCGCTATTGACCTGTGAGAGAGAGCCAGGAAGAGAGCAGCTCGCGTTGCTCTTGTGTAAGGTCATCAAGAGGTTTGATGGCGTAGGTGTCTGCGGGAGGAGCCGCAGTGGTAATTGTTTTCTCCAGGATCTGACCGCGTCGATTGAGGAGAACGGTGGTTGTATGGTTCGGCGCGTATTTTTGCAAGAGCGCGTTCCAATCCGCCGTCGAACTTACTCGCCAGTGATCAAACGCGATGATTTCATCGCCCGCATAAATACCTGCGTGATAGGCAGGAGAGTCTGTGGGGACAAATGTAACGCGGAGTTGACCTTGTTGATCCTTGGTTTGAACGCCTGTCCACGCCGAGGGAATGGCTTGTTTGTGGGACTTTTCAAGCTGTAGGCCGCAAGGGGCGAGGTAGTGTTGCCAGTCGATTTCCTCGGTGGATTTGATGAGTGTCTGGATTTCAGCAGAGACATCTACCCCTGTGGCCTTGAGGATCCATTCTGCGTAGCTGTCTTCCTTGTAGCCCTCTCCTGTATCGACGTAGTGTTGCCAGAGGAGTTGAAGGACATCATCCAGGGAGTGTTTGTTTTGTGTCTTTGCACGCAAGAAGAGGTCGAGCGCAAAGCATACAAGTTCGCCCTTGAGGTAGTAGGAGACGCTAGAGTTTTTGGTGTGTTCATCGGGGCGGTAAAGTTTGACCCAGGCATTAAAGCTTGATGTTTCAAGGTCATGCAAGAGTCTTCCTGGTGTTTGTTCCAGGATTTGAACTGCCTTTGCGATAAGCTCCAGGAAGTGCTCGCCTGAGATAAGCGAGGAGTTGAGCAGCCCAACATTCTCGTAGTAGCTGGTGATGCCTTCCACGGTCCAGAGGTCGCGCGTGTAGTTTTCATGTTGGTAGTCAAAGGGCCCAAGAACTTCGGGGCGGATGCGCTTCACGTTCCAGGTATGGAAGTGCTCATGAGAGACAAGACGCAGGAAGTTTAGATAGGACTTGTTGGGGCGATGGCTCGCGTCAAACTCTGCGCCAGGAGGGCTATCATTGAAGCCCATCGAGGGGTAAAGAAGGAGTGTGGAGTTGTGGTGTTCAAGGCCACCAAATCCATCTTCGCTCAGGTGGACGATAAACGTGTAGTGTTCGTAGGGGAGTCCGCCAAAAAGGTTGGCATGTGCGAGTACGATCTTTGAGACATCGTCTTTGAGTCGCGCTTCGTTGAAGTTGCCTCTTCCCCATATGGCGATTTCATGAGGTACATCAAGCACATCGAAGTATATGGATGTGTGGCAACCTAATTCCACGGGTGTGTCAAAGAGGATGTCGAAGTTTTCGGCGAGGTAGATTTTCTTGTCTTTATCCAGACAGGTCAGACCTGTGGCGACACGCCATTGCGCGGGGACATCGAAGGTGATTTCACTGCTGCGGTCGAGCTGCCCGTGAGGGTAGAGGAAGGTTGAGACACCATTGAGAGAGCCATGTGTGGCATCAAGGTGGTTGGTACGCACGGCAAGTTCATGAGAGAAGACCTCGTAGTTGACGTTGACTTCTGGGGTGTGCGCGGGGAAGGAGACCTTCCATGTGGCCTTGTCCTGTTGGGTGATGTGGAGGGGAGTACCATCAGGAAGAGAGGCCGATATATTTTGAATGTGACGTGCGTACTCACGAATAAGATAGCTTCCTGGGCTCCACGCGGGCATGGAGAGAAGGATGGATGTCACGTCTTCCTGAATATCAGCAATGTGCATGGAGATATGGAAGAGGTGGCTATCGGGGTTAGGCGTGGAGACGCTGTACTGGATCGGGGATAGTGTCATGTGCATAAATTGAGGTGTAAAGGTTTTAAGAAAAAAGAACAGGCAGGTGATGCTGCCTGGGCATATGATGTGTGTGGCGCAAATTTTTTGCAAGTTCAAGCACAGAGAGCGCATCTTTTCTTGAGAAAAGATGCGCTCTTCATCCTCTGGTTTCGAAAAAACAGATGAACCTAGTCGGATGTCATCGTATCAATGATGGATCCGCCCGTGTCATTATCAGGGTAGATTGAGATAGTGACAAATTCGCCGTTGCGCTGGAATGTGAGGAGTTTGGTGTGTTCAAACTGAGGGTTTTGGCTGGCGATACGCTGGTGAAGTGTTTTGCCTGGCATGGGTAGCCAGCCATTGCGAGGCATGGCTTCACGGTAGAAGCGTGCAACATCGTCAGGTGTGGAGGGCGCGGTGAGGATCTGTTTGACGTAAGGTTTGTCGTTGGCAACGGTGGCGAAGCGAGTCAAGCGAGCGCAGCCAATACAAGAGGGGATGCTCAGGTCAGGTGCGTTGTCGGTGAGTGTGCTTTCGGGGTCTTGAAAGCGCTCGTCCATGGTTTTTGTGACATCAAAGTCTTCATCCGACCAGGTTGCAGTGACGGTTGATTCGTTTTTGATGGGGTTCCAGTTTGCCTCAACGTAGCGGTGCATTTTGAAGAGGTTGTGGAAGTTTGAGGGGGCGTATTCTTCGTTGTCCTGATTGTAGTGAAACTGGAGGTGGTCGACATCAATGACAGCGCCATTCATGATGACACGGTCTTCATCGTGGTAGGCGACCTGTACTTCACCTGCGAGTGAGGCTGCGGCACGTTCATTGGCAGCGACCTTGAGTTTTTTTGGATCTTTGAGGAGTTCCTTGTCGAGCTGAACGCCCCATGTTTTGGAGTTTACGCCACGATCCACAAACGCGCGTTGATACTCATCGATGAGTTCATTGGGGCGTTTGGGCGAGGTGCGCGTAGAGAAGTAGATTTCAGTGCCATTGTAGTTGTAGATGCGAGGCTTTTCGTGGCCAAGGTCATCAAGTGCAGCGACAAACTTTTGTGTGGAGGTTTGGGGTGCGAGGACATCAAGGTCCACGATGTCAGCTTGTGAGTCCTGAACTTCTCCATCAGGGTTTGCGACAAGGAAGAGCGCACCGATGGCAAGGATGGTAGATCCTGCGAGCCCAAGCTTGAGGAGCGTTTTGATATGCTTCGTTGTGGTGTTCTGATTCGACATGATGAAGCTCATCCTAGTAATTGGTGTCAAAGGTGTAACTTTCTCTGAAGTTCACGGCCAGGAGTGTGGAGTAGAGCTGTTGGCTCATGAGGGTCATGTGAGAGACGGTGTTGGTCTGTAAGTAATCCTGGTTGTTGGCGGCGGCGCGTGGTGCGAGCAGTGTCGTGAAGCCTGCGGAAAGTTGTGGTGCGCCAGGGAGCATGGGGTGCACCACGGTTTCCTGGTGAAAACCTTGCGCGTTGCCATATCTGAAGCCCGCAGCGAGCGCCAGACGCGATGAGTTTGAGGTGAGCGCACGGGTATAGATGTCGCCCTCGGGGTTGTTTGTGGGGTCACCCGAGAGGAGCAGTTGATAGGACGAGGCAGACATCGTTGTGGGCAGGTTAATGCTATTTGGAAGGTCGTTGAGCGTATTGGTGTCGTTGAGTAGCTGGAACGCCGCGCGCTGCTGTGTGGGATCAAAGATATCTCCGACAGAGTCTGTGAGCGCGAGCGTATTCAGGTTATAGCGCGCATGTGCTGTGGAGATTTTGGAGTAATTATCCAGGCCAAGCGAAGAGTCGATATGGTTGTTGTTGTAGAGCCTGCCCACCATAAAGTTGGCTTCGCCCATGTGGCCGCCAGTGCCTGTGGCTTGCCAGCGTTGCTGCATGAAGTTGAGCGCGTCGGCGTTTGCTGTTTGTGTGCTGAGGTTATTGCCAGCGAGCACAGCACCAGCCGAGGCAGTGGTGTATGTTTCATCGGGTGTCTGGAAGTCGCCTGTTTGTACAGCGAGCGCATTATCCCACATTTGGGAGCTGGCACGGATTTGTGTTTCAATGCCAATATGCTGCATTTTTGAGAGCGCAAGTGTGGCAGAGAAGATCAGGACAAACACGGGGAGCACAACGACAAATTCGGTGATGGTTGTGCCGTCTTCATCCAGGTGAAGTGTGCGAATGAAGTGAAAAGGATGTTTCATTTTGTGAATCCTTGTGCTGCCGAAGATCCCATGGCACGTGTGGCGCGCTCCATGGTGTTGGATTCCTGTTGCCAGACCTCGGGGTGATGATCTGCGGTGCCTGATGCGTGGCCGATGCTGTTGTTAACCTCAAGGTAGGGGAGCGCCTGGAGGTATGCATTGTACAGGAAACTTCCTGAAGGCACACCCAACGCATTTTCTACATTGGCCAGTTCATCTTCTCTGGAGATGGGTCGTACACGTGCTGTCCACGATGCGTGCCAGTCTCCATCCGTGGTTTGCTGTGTGACAATTTCACCACGCGCCATGGTCCATATACCTGAGCCCTTGGCATTTGCAGGCAAGCTGGTGGCATAGTTTTGTGTCATGAAATCAAAGCGTGTCATGCCAGGACCAGTGCCACCTTCCTGAGGTGTGAAATCTGAGCCCTGATAGTAACCAAAGACGATGTTACTCATGCGCATCTGACTCAGGTCACGCACCGAGGCAGCTGAGTTCTTGGGGTTCGTGGTCAGAAGGTATGGTGCGCTGATGGCCGAGTCAAAGATGGGCGGGCGAGCGCCTGGGAAGTTATTGTTGTTGTAGTCATCGTCATGACTACTGTGAATGCGTGTGTTCCCCGAGGCTGTAGTGCGTGTGCTCAGGTAACCTGTTTGGCCCATGTTACAGAGCGTGTAACCACCGAGCATTTTGATGGACTGGCTCAGTCCATCGGTCATGAGGACGGAGGTTGAGAAGTCAAAGCCAGGTCCTGTACCTGGGTTACCTGTGAAGATCCCTTGTGTGGATTCGTTTTTCAGGGTCTTCATATGGATGTTGAGTTCACGTTCAAAGAGCGGGTCTACAAGATCGCCCGACGATGGATTGAGTGCAAACTGACTGCACATGTTTCCGCGTTGAGTACCAAACTGTGCAGCGAGCCCCACGGGTTTGTTGCTGTTTAGCGTGTTGGGGATGTTGTTAAAGCTCCAGTCAAAATCCATGTTGCTGTTTGGAGATGCGCCATTGGGGTAGTTGCCCGCGCCAGCAGGGGTCAAATTGGGTGGTGGTGGATACGCGGTTGCCATGGTTGCACCGTTAAGCGACGCGCGGCCAAGTGCTTCACTGAAGGCCCACCATGGGGTGATGACCTGCATGTACTCCTGGTAGCGTGTCAATTGACGGAGTTCCTTGTGGAACTTGTCAAGGCCACCATAAAAGCGAGCGGGTTCGTTGCTCTCTTTGTTCTCGGTGTGTGCGGCCATGTAGAGGCCACGATAGCGTGAACCAAGACCATAGTTTTGATCCTGACATGTGACAGGCGCATCGGGATCGTTAGGGTCAAAGGTGACGCGACAAATGCGAATATCCTTGGTGGTATCACTGTAACCACCATAGCCCACGTTGTCATACAGCGTGGAGGAGTGCTTGGCGTCGGCTTTTTGTTCCTTGATGGCGATGTGAATATCGCAGCATTTCTGGCCTGTGGGAATGCATGCGCCGCCACTTGATGCATCGGGATCAGTGCATGAGCGTGGTGTGACGATGGCTGTGCACTCGGGACCTGTCTGCGCGAGCTGACCGCTCTGGCATGCGTATCGGATCGCGAGCGTGTACTGGTAGTAGTTGTTGAATGCAGAGTAATAGGTCAGGTGCAGTCCCACGATAGAACGTTTGGTGACGTTGACGTAGGCGTTGGCGTTCATGGTGCGGGCCTTGATCGCCGCCTGACTGTAAGCTGCTGCATCTGTAGCTGTCTGGAGCTTGATCTTTTCACGAGTGACATTGCCCGCGTCATACATGGTCAGGGCAAGAAGGAACAAGATCATGGTCGCTGCGAGCGCAGCAAGGAGGATCGCGCCATCTTCATCCCGATCAAGTCGTTGGATTTGTTTGAGCACTCGCTTTTTGAGCATGGGTCGACTCATCATAAAAATCCTCATTGAGTGGGTACTTGCATTGGGATGGTGTATTCGCGCACGTAAATGCTGTAGCCCACCTTGGAGGAGTCCTCAAAGATGTAGCTGAACCAGGGGAACGCAAGGAAGTGGTTGTATGTCACGCGTGCGGTGATTTGCCCACCTCCCACGGCGCATGTGGCCATGGTGTTGGCATGTGCTGCCTTGAGTTTGTATGTGGCACGTTGTGAAAAAGGGCTCGTGTCAAGCGCATCAGCAAAGGTTTCTGGCGCAGTGTAGGGGTTTGATGGAGGGCTGATTGGTCCTGAAATTGTCACCTGATCAGAGAAGTGCGCGGCCATAATCCCCAAAAGGTTATCGAGGTCAGGATCGGTGGTGCTGACGGGGCCTCCTGCAACGGGAGCGAGCACGGCTGCGGCAGCAAGTGTCGCGCGTTTGTTGAGGTCCACGCTGGCGGCTGCGCCAATATCTGCGTTACGAGAGAGCTCGCCTTCCCAGACCCAGCAGGTTCGGCCAGCCTGATATACGCTCAGGTTTGTCAGCATACCTGCGATGTTATTGATCATGAGCTGTGATAAGCCGCCCGTCAGCAGGAGGAAGGGGGTGATCACAATCAATGTCTCAAGCATGACCTGACCACGGTTCAAACGGACCACACGGGGTGTGCGCTCTGTTGGACGCTTAAACCAGGTGTACACACCCATGCACATCGCCCAGAAGAGTGTGCTGTACATCAGGTGTACGAATTGTGCCTGTGATGCATAAGATGTCTTGCCTAACAACAACATACGTGTCGTGGCCGTGTCAGAAAATAACCATGAAAACACGATTCCAATCAAGCCAATGGCCAGTACATGTTTGGCCACTCCCACTACCACGCCAAGGAGACTCCATTTTTTCAACATCATCGTGGACCTGCCATTATTTTGTGGATTGTGATGCAAAAGTGCTCCGTTATACACATTCAATAAAACATTCGAACCAGTTGAACACACCTCATCACCAGTCAATGCGCTTCTTAATGCAGAGTACGTGCCATGTAGTATTCATGGCTCATTCTACATCCTTGATATGCTCAGGTGTGAATCTTTGTCACATTTATGCGGTATTGATACCTCATCGTGTTACGTTTACTCGTAAAGAGCGTTGAATTCCTTCTCCGCAGCTTCCTGCGCCTTGGGGTCAAGTTTGGGCATATCCTTGGGGATAATTTTTGAGGGATCTTCTGCGCGTCGCTGTGAGAACTTGCTCTGGCCAATCTTGTGAAGGGCATTGTTGTTACGTGACGCTGATGCGTTGTAATTGCCCGATTTATCCACGCGTTGTGTGGTGGAGTTGCCCTGGAAGTTTGACTTGATCGCTGAAGAGTGGATGTCTTTGGCAAGCCTTGAGATTAACAGGCTGTTGCGACTGTGTTTGTTGATGAGCGCTGCATGAAGCCGATGACTTGCCTCACGTGTGGTGACATGTGTCAGTCGCAATCGCACATTGTCACAGAGCAGCCCCTCAATAGGTTGATCTGGGTTTTGTGATGCGCTCACTTGCACCTCTGTACAGACTGACATCCAGAACGAGGTGTCCTCGCGAAACGCAGGTGCGCGAAGTTGACACACATCAACATTGTGGCTGTAAAATGCCTCTGTAATCTCCACACTGTCGATGTCCATGCTCTCACACGCCGTGAAAAAGGCATAGCGCTTGAGGCGCTCACTTTCCAGGAATCCCAGTCGAAGCTCCTCTCGCCCGTGCATTTCGGAGATCATGCGTGCAGCGATCGGTTTTTCATAGATGGGGTTGTGTGGAGAGCGAAGGAGCTGCTCGGCGAGCGCGTCGGCGGTGAATGTGTCCTCAAGCATCAACGCATGACAGCTTTTTTGTTGTGTGGCGTGTTCTGGGCGAGTGTCCATGGCGCATGACAGAAGCGCAGCGGCTGCGCTGTCAATGTGTTTACTTGCCTGAATCAAGGTGGCTGCCCACACGCGGATCTCGTCGGTGTTATCACTGCTATACAAAGCCTTGTACCACTGATCGACCATGCGCTTTTGCCAGACACCTTCGAGCGGGTGATCCTTGAGGCACGCATGAAAGAGGCTGGGAGTTTGCTTGAGGCCATCAAAGGCAAGCTGCCTTGTCTCCTCGCTTTGCGAGGTCATGAGTTGTTGGCAGGCATTGATTGCAAAGGTTTCGTTGGGGTCCTTCATGGCAGCCATCAGGACAGGTGTGATCTCACGGCTGCCTGCCTGCGAGATAAACCACGAGCGTACATCGTTCTCTTGCCACATCAAACCAAATACACCACCAAACGCAATCGTGGTGAGGACACTGATTGCCCCCAATGAGATGTAATGAAGTGGGGGTGTTTTGCTGTTGTTTTGTGTGGCAATCAGCGTGCAGATCGCTCCGATTGGTAGCGATGCTGCAAAGAGTAGAAGTACAGGCGTGGATTGAGAGAACCACTGCGCGGCAGCAAATGAGAGGATCAACACGCCTGCAACTACGCTGAGTGTGGCGCTGCTCAAGACAACTCGTTGGATGGGATTTGGCTCATAGGCACTTGAGAAAGTTCTTCTCCAGACCTCTTGAAGCCACCCTTTCATGTGGTTGTGAGCTGTGCTCTCTGACATTCGATCACCAATTGACTCTAAGCGTTATGGGTGGGCCGCTGCTATATACCAAATCAAACAACCATTTAAGAGAACAGAACCACCTCAAGAACATCCACGACTGGAATGTCACGGATGTATTTGCTTCAATGACATGTGAACCAGGGTAGACGACCTGTCTAAATCTACCAGACGATCCCACTACTTGAAAAGTCTCGACCTGTTTAGAGCCTCTTAAACCTTCGATTCTTGGCTCCTTCATCGTCGACACGCTTTACATTTGGCTCTGTTCTGGGGCATAGAGCTTGGTGGCAGGTGTCATCTTTTACGATACCTTTATGTGATTGGATCGCAGTAACTGCTTTTAATCTGCGATGATACGTGAACAAGGATTGTGTCTTATGTCCAGGAACTCATCATCAACTGTGTACTCGGAGCGTCACCTTGAAGGGAAACATACCTTGCTGACAGGTTTCCCAGGTTTCCTCTCTCAAGAACTCCTGAAACGACTTGCGGTCGCTCAACCTGATGCCCAGTTCTCCTTGCTGATCCTTCCTGTGATGTGTGCGGTCGCCGATCGCATGATTCATGAACTCTGCCTTGATGTCCCTGAACTCAAAGGTCGACTCCACCTCATCGAAGGCGATATCTCCAGGCCCTATCTTGGCCTTGAACGCACGCGTTACAATGAGCTGACGGAGAGCGTCTCGATGGTTTGGCACCTTGCAGCGCTTTATAACCTCGCTGTCGACAAGTCCATTGCGTTTGATGTCAACCTCAAAGGAACTCGCCATGTGCTCGAGTTTTGCGCTGCGTGTACCTCCTTTGAGCGTTTGAACTACATCTCCACATGCTACGTGTCTGGCGATCGTACAGGTGTGATTCGTGAGAAAGAACTCTCCTGTGGACAGTCCTTCAAGAACCATTATGAGTCCTCCAAGTTCTGGGCTGAGGTCGAAATTCAGCGCTACATGCAGACGCTCCCCATTACGGTCTTTCGCCCCTCCATCGTTGTGGGTGACTCGCGTACAGGACGCACCGTCAAGTATGATGGGCCTTATTATATCTTCAAGCTCATTCACAAGATCCCCTCCTGGATGCCTCTTGTGAACATCGGCAAGGGCAATGCCTATGTGAACCTTGTCCCCGTGGATTTTGTCAGCGAAGCGATGGCTTACCTTGGGACACATCCTGATCATGCAGGTCAGGTCTTTCAACTTGCTGACCCCAACCCGATGAAGGCGCGTGATGTGTTAGAGATGGTGAGCGATCTGTTTGATCGCCCTGGCGCGCGTGGCTCCTTGCCCTCATCCATGGTGGAGAGTGCTCTGGAATTACCCCTTGTGGAGCGCCTACTCGACTTGCCTGCGGAAGTGTTGACCTACTTTAACCATGAGGCGATGTACAACACCGAGCAGACAGCCAAGGCCCTGATGGAGACCTCCATTCGTGTGCCTCACCTCTCCACATACCTCGCCGTTTTGATCGATTTTTACAAGAAAAATAAAGAGCTTGGCTCCTGATTGGTGTGGTGTTGCCCTGTCGGAAGAGATGCTTTTTTGACAGGGCGCAGATGAGATGTTTCAGGGCAATGGGTGGAAGTTGAATATCAATGCGCAAGCGCGTATAGTTTGATTCATGATCATGTGACCAGAGACGTGTGGTGCAACCATTTGTTTTTTCTGCGCATATTGATCACGAGCGCTTTACTTATTTTGATATCTCAACTTCGTACGTACGCATATGTACGTCATACTCAAGGCCAGAGATTATGATTCTCTCCTTTTTGCTCCCCTTTATGTCGGCGATCGCGCTTCGACTCCCACGCTTTTCTCGTGCTACATTTCCCAGTTATGACAACAGGTTGATGGCATATGCTGTGCTCACATGCATGGTGTTTGTCCTCGGCTCTGGGTGTGCGTCTGGGTGTGATGATGACTCGACGCAAGGTGAGGATATGGCTGCGCTGGACATGTCTACTTATGTGGATATGCCAGATGTCTCTGTCGAGGATGCCTCGATAGATCGTCCTGATACGTCTCAAGATATGCGTCGTGACATGGGGGATATTGTGGTCGTGGATGATATGCCCACGGTACAGCCTGACCCTGACATGTCGACTTCTCCCATTGATCTTGGTGCCTTTGATTTTGGTGCGCCTGAGGAAGATCAAGGGTTGCTTCCCTTGACCTTTGCGCAGGTGACGCCTTCACGAGGACCTGTGGATGGCGGCACTCCATTTGTCATTGATGGTACTGGGTTTACGGCCAATACGGTCGTCTTTTTTGGTTCGCAACAGGCATCCGTGGAGCTTGTGAGCGGTGTGCTTGTCGGCGAGACACCTGTGGCTCAAGGTCCAGGTCCTGTCACTATTCGCCTGATTGATCCTGATCAGGGGGATGTGATTCAGGAAGACGCTTTTACCTACACACCAACCTTTACGCTCAGTGCGGTGTCTCCCTCCAGAGTCCCTGTCGCAGGCCTCATCGAAGTAGAGGTGCAGGGCAGGGGATTTGACGCAGAGACGCGTGTCTCGTTTGGTTCGCACACGGCGCTCTCTCATGAACTTGTAGATGATACACTTCTTCGCGTGATTGCGCCCCCCCATGCCGAAGGGAGTGTTGACGTGCGAGTGAGCAACCTTGATGCAACCCGTGTGCTTGGTGATGCTGTAACGTATTATACACCCACACAGATTCATGATGTGAAGCCTGGATCTGGACCGCTTCAGGGCGGACAGGTGGTTGAGGTTTCTGGTGATGGTTTTGAACCAGGGATGGAGTTTCGTTTTGGTTCTCAGCTCGCGATCGTAGAATATGTCAAGGTACAGCAAGGTGATGATGTGGCGGCGGTGCGTACACCTGCTGTTGGCTCGGGCGGTCTGGTTCACGTCTCGGCGTTGACGCCTTCGGGTCAGGCAGCGCTCAAAACCAACGCGTATTTTTATGCTGAAGACAGCTCTGTGTTGGATATTGTGCAGATCGATCCTGCCAGAGGACCTGCCTCGGGTGGGCAATCTGTGCGCCTGATCGGGACTGGCTTTACACATATGCCTCCTGTGACTGTCTCGTTTGGTGGTAATAACGCCACGGTGTTGAAGCAGCAAGAGGGGTATCTTTTGGTGTCCACGCCATCTTCCGCTACCCTGGGTTCTGCCGATGTGCTGATTGATGGCACGCTTGTGGGTTCGTATGAGTATCTGATGGACCTTCAGGTGAATGCAGTCGCACCCTCGGAGGTCAGCGTATCTGGTGGTGAGGTTGTGACCGTGTCTGGAACAGGTTTTGACGCCAACACCTCGGTGTTTGTCGGCGGTGTTGAAGCAACCTCCGTGACCGTGCTCTCTGACTCCGAACTTGAGGTCGTAACTCCTCCTTATCCTGCGGGGGCGGTAGACATCAAGGTCGTACGAGATGGTCTTGAAGATACGCTTGAAGATTGTTTGACGTATGTTGAAAACATTGAAATCTATGGGTTTGATCCTGTGCGAGGAAGTATCGCGGGCGGAACATATGTGACCTTCCGTGGACGAGCGCTTGACCAGATCAAGGATGTGAGCTTTGGTAATCAGATTGTTCAGGAGCTGATTTACCTTGATTCACAGACGCTTGCCTTGAAAACGCCTGCGGCACTTCTTCCTGGTTCTGTGCCTGTCTCGTTTACCACGCTTGCTGGCAATGTCATTCATGCCAGTCAGGAGTATTTGTACTTTAATCCTGGCGCACGTTTTGGTGGTGCCTGGGGAAGCTCCATTCAGGGCGCTGTCAATGTGACTGTCTACTCGCAAGGTGGTGGTTCGATTGAGAACGCTTTTGTGATGCTGTCTTCTCGTGCAGATACACAGTATCAAGGCTTTACTGATAGCAACGGTATGATCACGCTGTCTGGCCCCGAGGTCTTTGGTGAGCAGAGTGTGACGGCCATTGCGGCGGGGGATTCTTCTGCGACTGTACAGCGTGTAGATGCCGAAAATATCACGATATTTTTGTCGCCTCCGCCAAACCCTGGCAATCCTCCCGGAGGACCATTGCCCGCCACATTTCGGGGGCAACTCACAGGTTTGAACAAGCTTGCTGAACCAGGTCCATCGCAGTTTGCCATGGCGATGGTGTTAACCACGCAGCTCACGCCTGGCACGCCAAACCCAAGCCCTGGCTCGCAAAATACACTACTCGCTGATGGTGAATACATCATCAATACTCGCCTTGGTGACCTTGCGTTGATCGCTCTCGGTGGACTCTATGATAACAACACACAGACCTTTACTCCGCTGCGTATGGGCGTTGTGCGATACCTCTTTGCCTCAGAAGGCATGGTCTACAATGACGTGGATATTGACCTCGATATCGTGCTTGACCAGACGCTCTCCATCAAGATGAACAACACGCCATCGTATCCCACGGGGCCATCAGGAAAGCAGGTCAAGACATGGATGGACTTCGGGTTTGAAGGTGTCTTTGGTGGGCTGCCTGTTGCGCGTGGCGATGACTCTGCCAGCTTGTTGCAAATCAACAGCTTGCCAGAACTTGTCGACCAACTCTCTGATGTGGACCTGTTTATCGAGGCAAGCACAACCACGGGTGGAAATGCGCCCTATAGCGTGGGGCTCTTGCGTGGTGTGACACAGCTAAATCAAATCCTCAATGTGGATATGCTTGATGTGCCGATCATGACCTCTCCCTCCGAAGGTGCGCGGCCCCAGGATAATTTAATCACCTTCTCGTACAACTCGCCCGACAAGCCTGACCTTTATTATGTGCGTGTTCAGACCTTGATGCAGGAGACGCGCTGGGAGGGGTTCCTTCCTGGTGATGCGACAAGTCTAAGTCTGCCCGACTTTCCTGACTTCTCCTCTCTTCCTCCTGAACTCAGGCCGTTTCCTTACAGCAATGAACTTCTGATGATTGCGATCATTGCGATTAAACAACCTGGCCTTGATTTTAACCAGTTTGATTACACCTCGCTGAATCAAGAGCTGTGGACCGCATATTCTGTCTCTGTGCATACCATTACGCTGTGAAAATGAGGCCGAGAAGGGGCGGCCTGTTGCTGGCGCAACAGGCCGCCCCTTCTCGGCCTCATTTTCCCGCAACCTTTGATGCTAACCTGGTAAATTTATGTTGAATTTGGATGACTTCTTTACATTGATAAGCAAACACAGCGCGCTCATGTTGTGTTTGTTCCTCATCGTCGCTCCTTCAGGTATTGGCTGTTCGGGGTGCAACGATCCTGTTCAGCAAGAACAGGATCTGGGCCTTGATATGGGGTCGATGGATATGGCCCAGGACCAGTCATTTATGATGCCTGACACGGGTGTGGACCTTGGCATGATGCCCGAGGATATGATGGTCGATATGCCAGACCTCTCCAGACCAGATGCTCGTGATATGCCGCTTGATCCGTTTGACTTTGGTACGCCCGATGACATGACGATCGCTCCCTTTGCTATTGATGGTGTTAACCCGCCTTCTGGCCCTGTGTCTGGAGGGACTCAGTTCAGTGTACAGGGTTCCAGATTGGTGGATGGGACGCGCGTCTTTTTCTCGGGTGTGGAGGTTGAAGTTGAGAGCGTGGATGGTGCTTTGCTTGGGCGTACACCTCCCGCATCCAGTGCTGGTGCGGTGAGCGTCAAGGTGATCTCTCCTGATGGCGATGTGGATGCGCTTGATGATGCATTTACCTACGTCGATGCACTGCGTGTGGACTCCATTGAACCCAATAAAATTCCTGTAGCAGGTGGTGTGGAAGTGACACTGGTCGGGCGTGGTTTTCATGACCAGATGAGCGTGAGTTTTGGTGCTTTTGAGGCGCTTCAGGTGACTACCGTGGACAGCACTGTTGCGCGCGTGATCGCGCCTCCTGCGGCAACATCAGGTGTGGTTGACCTGCGCCTGACCATCCCCACGGAAGGTCTGCTCATTGAGGATGCCATCACCTATTTCGAACCCCTTGATTTGCTCGATGTAACACCTGCGAGTGGTCTGGTGGCTGGTGGTGGTGATGTGCTGCTCAAGGGCGCTGGCTTTGAATCGGGAATGCAGGTTTATTTTGATCAAACGCCAGCTCAGGTGCTCACGGTGAACGCGCTCAAAGATGAGGCAACCGTGGTGGTGCCTGCCTCGGCGAGCGCTGGTTATGCGGATATCAGGCTAGTGACATCGGAGGATGTCTCGTTGCATCAGGACGCTTACCTCTATGTCGCGGAAGGCTCTGCACCTCGTCTTGCCAGGGTGACTCCCTCCACAGGAGCGCTCTCTGGAGGCGATCTTGTGGTGGTCACGGGCTACAATCTTGATCAGCCCTCACTCTCGGTCTCCTTTGGTTCATCCGATGCAACCATTGTGGACAGGCAAGCTGATCGATTCACTGTGGAGACTCCTCCTGGTGCTGTTCAGGGGAGCGTGGACGTGGTTCTTTTCGAGAACATGGTGGAGCAAGATCGCATCAGTGATGGGTTTACATATCTTGCGGATATGCGTCTCGACAGCGTGAGTCCCGCCGAGGGGAGCACGCTTGGTGGTACGGAGGTCGTGATCTCGGGTGCTGGTCTGGACAATGTGCGTCGTGTGCGTTTTGGCGGTGTGGTGGCCGAGATGACAGCCATTACACCAACAGCGCTCACGGTGACAACGCCTGCGCGTTCGGCGGGGCTAGTCGATGTGGTCGTGGAGAGTCAGGAAGGTCTGGTGCGAACCTTGAGCGATGCATTTCGTTATCAGCAGGCGCTTGAGGTGTGGGGCATGAGCCCAAGCCGAGGCGCTGTGGCAGGTGGAACCTATGTTGAGGTGAGGGGACGTGGCTTTGAAGGGCAGATGACCGCTCAGTTTGGTAATAACACAGCAAGCATTGTCAGGCGTGTGGACTCTTCAAACCTCTACGTGTATTCACCTGCCTCCACAACGCTTGGAGAGGTTGATGTGCACATTGGAAGGGCAAGTGATGCGACGCAGGCTCAGGCTCCCTATCCATACCTGTACTTTAACCCTGCTTCGCGCTTTGGGGGCGCTTCTGGCGCCAACGTCGATGGTGCTGTGAATGTGAGCGTCCTGACCACGAGCGGCGTGCCGATTCCAGGTGCGTTTGTCATGCTCTCCACGCGTCGAGACACGCGCTATCAGGGTTTGACTGGTGAGCTTGGCATGGTGACGCTCTCCGGGCCTGATGTATTGGGTGCGCAGAGCGTGACAGCGGCAGCAGCGGGTTATTCCTCGGTCACAGTACAGTCCGTGGATGCTGAAAACATTACAATTCTGTTGAATACAACCTCTCCTCCATCAGGCGGAGGTGGTGCAGGCGATCCTCCTCCATTTGGTATTATCAAGGGGACACTCGTCACACCTGGCAAGCTGGCAGATCCCACGGATGAAACGCAGTATGATATGGCGATTGTGGGGACAACCTCGGTGAGTGCTTATGGTGGTAATCCAAATGCAGGGCCAGGCGCAGTTGTTCTTGGTGGCGGCGAGTATGAGATTATCTCACGTATTGGCGATTTGTCGGTGGTGGCGATGTGTGGTGTGTTTGATGAAAACACACAAACCTTTGATCCTCAGTATCTTGCTGTGGAGCGTTATATGTCGGTCAGTGACAAGGGGGAATATGATGTGGATCTGGTCTGTGACATTCCGCTTGATCAAACCTTGAATGTGAAGCTGATCAACCCCTCATATGCGCCGACAGGACCAACCTCAAACCGTGCCTCTGTGGTGTGGAACTTTGGTTTTGAAGGCTACTTCAGGCCACCTGTCGTGGCGGACTCCTTACAGAGCGTTTTACCGCTCACCAGGCAGCCCACGCTCACTGGATTGCTCCAGGACATCACGCTTGATGTCACTGCGGGTAGTTATACCCAGGGCTTCTCGCCGTCGAGCCAGACCTTTGTGGGAGATTTGAGCATGACACAGGGCGTCTTGACGATGCCACCTTTGCTGGATGTGCCTGAACCTGTCTCACCCATGCCCCAGGGTGTGGTGGAGAACTCAAGGATTTCATGGGAGTCAAGCGGGCCTTATTTCCCTGACATGTACGTGCTTGTTCTACGAAATGAGTCAGGTCAGACGGTGTGGACGATGACTGTGCCAGGGATGGAGCAGAGCGTGGTGTTGCCGGACTTCCCTGACTTCTCAGGGATTCCTGTGGCAGATCGTCCTGACCCATTTGCTGAAGGCCCCTTGTTCCTGACCATCACAGCGGTGAGGATTCCTGGCTTTGATTACAATCAGTTTACCTACCAGGACTTCTCCTCTTCACGATGGGAGGCTGTGGCGGTGAATCGCTGGTCGATGAGTTTTCCTGAATAGTGCAATGAGTGTGTGAGCAAAAAAGATGTCGATGGGGCCAAAATTTACTCCGTAAATTTTGGCCCCATCGACATCTTTTTTGCTCTGTAAATAAACGAGGAGGGGGCGGCCAAAAAAAGAAAAATTTTTTGCCCCCCCCCCCCCCTTTTTTTACGTACCTGTAGGTTCAACGATTAGTAGTTGAAGGTCAGGCCAAGGCTGACGGCGGAGCGGTTGCTCGCGGCACCTTCAAAGTTCCAGAATGGGAAGCGGAAAGATGCGTTGTCAGATGTTTTGGGGGGCTGAGAGGAGCTCAAGCTACCGTTCAGGAAGAAGTTCTTGCTGAGCTGGTAGTTGACGCCAATGGAGCCAGAGGTCTGGTCACCCACGCCGCGATTACCGCGGGAGACGCCTTTACACAGAGGGTCTGTCTCGCAGTCACCGATGTCGTCAAGCTTGTAGGTCCAGAAACGTGCGTAACGGTAGCGGATGGATGCGGTCATTTTTGGGAGTACGATGAAGTTGAACCCGATTGTGGGTGCGAGGAAGTACTCGGTGTTTCGACCAGCCATGGCGACGATACCATCACCAAGGTCTTCTGCGCCGTTTGCGCGGAACAGTGGGTTTGCATCGTCAATTTTATCGAGGTCAGCAGTGGGAGATGTGTATTTGTGGAAGGTTTTACCTGTGACCAGCGAGCCCACAAAGAACATCTTTCCAAAGAGAGGCTGACGCATGATGAAGACAGCAAAGGGGTCGACGCGTGTGCTTGCCGCGCGGCTGAAACGACTGGTGGGGAGGCTTGCGCCAAGGTCCACGGAGAAGTTTGTGCGCGTCTTCTCAAGAGTTTTACCGAACCAGAAGATATCAAGCGAGAGGTCAGAGAGGCGAGTTTCGTAAGGGTAGTTTGCACCACCACCAGAGGTCAGCCACTGTGACACGCCGATGCTACCTGTGGCGATGAATTGCTTGAGGAAGGAGTAGCTGAAGGATGCGCTACCGTTAAGGCTGACGCGGTCATATGCGTTGCTGCTCTCAAGGCCAAGTTCAGCATCGTTGGTTCCTTCGTTCTCAAGGCGAACGAATGTACCCTGACCTATGCGTGTACGCAGTGACGCGCCGATGGTCCAGGCTTTGCTGGAGGCAGCAGCGAGGGGCTGACCAGCAGCGAGAGCTTCCTGCTCATCGATTTCTTCGTCACCATCTTTATCGATAGCTTCGGCGACCTCTTCTTTCGGGGTCTCTTCGTCAGACTCTTCGCTTTTTTCTTCAGTGGATTTTGCGCTCTCGCCGTCTTGAGCCAGCGCGAGCGCTGGCGAGAAAATGAAGAGGGCTGCGAGCAGGGCTGTGATTTTATATGTATCGAACATGGACTTGCTCATTATTATGTTTGTAGATCTTCAGTTCACATCAACGCCACGTGTTGTACTCCAGGATTGAGGCTAAAGCAAACAGCGTGTCTGTAGGTGTGCTGCAACGATCAAGAAGATTGAAGTTCAATCTTGATTTGAAAGTGATGGTGCATCGTTAGGAACCTCATCAACACGTCATGTTTTGGTGATCATTGTGTACCGTGTTTCATGAGGTATTCCCCGATGATAGGGCGTTTTTATGACGGCATTGTTCACATCAAGAGAGCAATCCACAATAAAACACAACCATCTATCAACAGGGAGGATGCCTGCAATACAATGCCCTACATGCCTTTATTTATCAAAAAAGTGCAACCAGAATTTTAAATTCTCACCAAAAAGCAGGGGGCTTCTTGGTAATGTATACGCTTCTTTTTTACGGTGCGCGCGCGGATTGATGTGTGTCAGGTCTGCTGTGTGAAGGTCATCTTAATGAGTGATGCTATTACGATCGTTTAAACTGTTGCTTCTCGACGCTTGCATCCTCAATGTTGAACATTATAAGGGAGTGGCATGACTACTGTCGTAAACCGTCGACAACGGATCATGTGATCTGCCTACACACTTCAAGCGTCTCTAGATTCAAGGAGCTTATCTTTATGGCCGTCAAACTGACCCCAATGATGCAACAGTACATGGAATGCAAGGAGCGTTACCCTGATGCGATCCTCTTCTTTCGACTTGGCGACTTTTACGAGATGTTTTTTGAGGATGCAGAGGTCGTCGCGCGCGAACTTGGTTTGACGCTGACTGCGCGCTCCAAGGAGAAAGATGGTGGCATCCCCATGGCAGGTGTCCCCCACCACGCAAGTCAGGGATATATCGCCCAGCTGATTGAGAAGGGATTCACCGTCGCTGTGGCCGAGCAACTTGAAGATGCCTCTGCAACCAAGGGCATGGTGCGCCGTGATGTGGTGCGTGTGATTACGCCTGGCGTGGTGCTTGATACGGACAACCTTGATGCCAGAGCGCCCAACTACGTGGCAGCGATTGATACGCTTGGCGAAGGTTTTGGCACAGGATTCGCGATCGCGTATCTCGATGTGTCTACAGGTGATTTTCGTGCCACTGAGGTGTCTTCTGTACAGGACCTTGTGAGCGAGCTTCACCGTGTTGAAGCCCGCGAGATCCTTGCGCCTGAATATGCGCAGGGAGTGATAGAGCCTTTGCAAACACAGCTACCCAAGGTCTTCTGGCGCTTTAAGCATCGCGCTTATTTCGATGCCGAAGGACTCGTCAAGACTGTGGCCAAGGGGCCTCGCTTGAAAGAGGACCTTGAGAACGACTCTTACTTCATGGATGACGTCCAGGTTCAGTCCGTGCTCGCGGGCTTGAATCAAATCGACTTCCTCTTCCCTGAGCTTGTGCAGAGCGCATCTGCTGCGGTGTTGCGTTACATCGTCAAGACTCAGCGTGGCGTGCCCTCTCATGTGCGCACCATTGAGCCTTACAGGACAAGCGCGTTCCTGCTGCTGGATGACTCCACCAAGTCAAACCTTGAGCTGACCGAAACGCTCATGGGCGGCAAGAAGAAGGGGAGCTTGTTGAGCATCCTTGACCACACGGTCACAAGCGCAGGTGGACGTCGCCTTCGTCAATGGCTTGCTTATCCGTTGATTGACTCGATGCAAATCACAGCGCGCCACGACGCGGTGGAGGAGTTCATCAAGTACCCCGCGTTGCGACAGGATGTGCGCAAAGCTCTGGATGAGGTCTATGATATTGAGCGCCTCTGTGGGCGTCTCTCCAGCGGTTCTGCAAATCCCCGTGACTTGAGGAGCCTGTTGTCCACGCTTGAAGTCTTGCCTCAGGTCAAGGATGTCTTGCAGGAGTGTCAGGCCGACTTGCTCATCGATCTGCAAGAATCAATCGACCCTTGTGAAGAGTTATGCGCTTTGATCGACTCCGCCATTGTAGAGGCACCTCCTGTGACCATCACAGAAGGCGGCATCTTCAAGATGGGTTTCAATGATGAACTTGATGAGATCCTCGACCTCGCCAATCACGGCGTGGACTGGATCTTGAAATACGAGGTTGCGCAAAAAGAAGAGACAGGGATCTCAAGCGTCAAGGTCAAGTTTAACAAGGTCTTTGGCTACTTCCTTGAGGTGACAAAATCAAACCTTGACCGCGTGCCCGATACCTACATTCGCAAGCAAACACTTGCCAATGCCGAGCGTTACATCACGCCTGAACTCAAGGAGATGGAGGACAAGATCCTTCACTCCACAGAGCGTCGTCAGGTGCTAGAGCGTCAGCTCTTTGAAGAGCTTCGCCAGCAGATCGCAGGCCATCTCGGACGCTTGATGAGCACCGCAAGTCAGCTCGCCAATTTGGACGTGCTCTCCTCACTTGCTGAACTTGCTCAAAAGCGTGAGTACGTGCGTCCCACACTGAACAACAACGGAGACATCAAGATTGTTGAAGGACGTCACCCCGTGGTGGAGACAACCATGACGGGCGGCGAGCGCTTTGTGCCAAACGATGTGGATCTTGGAAACGATCATCGACTTGCCATTATTACAGGCCCCAATATGGCGGGTAAGTCGACCGTCATCAGGCAGGTTGCCCTGATTACGTTGCTTGCTCAGATGGGTTCGTATGTGCCTGCAAAAGAGGCGAATATCGGTGTTGTGGATAAGATCTTTAGTCGCGTTGGCGCGAGCGACAACCTCGCCAAAGGTCAATCCACGTTCATGGTGGAGATGACCGAGACAGCACATATTCTGACCAACGCGACCAATCGCAGCCTTGTGATTCTTGATGAGATCGGTCGTGGTACGGCGACGTATGACGGGCTCTCGATCGCCTGGGCAGTGGCCGAGTACTTGCACAATGTGCTCGGTGCAAAGACCTTGTTTGCCACACACTACCACGAACTTACCGAGCTTGCAGATGCGCTTCAGGGCGCGTTCAACATGAGCATCGCCGTCAAGGAGTGGCAGGATAACATTATTTTCCTGCGCAAACTTGTGGATGGTCCTGCAAACCGCTCCTACGGTATTCAGGTCGGTCGACTTGCGGGGCTTCCTGACCATGTCGTGGATCGTGCCAAGGGGATTCTCGTGCTGCTTGAAGCAGGTCACTTTGATCAACTTGAGGCTGACGGCGAGCAGAAAGATCCCGAGCAGTTCAAGGCGGAGAAGGCGAAGGCAGCTCAGGCCCGAGAGAAGCTTGAGTCCTCTCACCCTGCGAGAATGGATGCTCAATCGATCGCAAATAAGGCGTCTAAACCTGCTGAAAAGGTTGAGGAAAGTGTGGCTATTGAGCCTGTTGCAACACCCAAGCAAGTTGCGCCAAAAGAGGCGCCGCAGGCGCCAGAGCCTCAGCTGAGTTTGTTCGGTTCTGCACAGGGTCCCTCTCCCACAGAACAGTCCGTGCTTGAGGAGCTGCGTAAGGTGTCGGTGGGCAATATGACGCCCATCGAGGCGCTCGTGATGCTGGACAAACTTGCGCGTCAGTTGATCTCAGAGCGCTGAGATTCGACGTCTCAGGTGTGCGCCCCTTGAATCGGGCGAAAAAAATGGGCCTTGTAAGGCCCATTTTTTTCGCCTAGTTGTTTTTGTGCGCACTGAACACCACGCTCACAAAGAAGGAGTCGTCATGACACAAGATGTTGATATTCAGGTTGATTGGTCCAGGGTCGTTACGGATGAGGTCCTTAAACAAAGACTCCCCACCTTGCATCTTGAGGATGTCAGCGCGATCCCCTTTGTGGACGGTGTCGCAGGTGTAGAGCAGTATCAGCATCGCGCTCGTGTCAGAGCGCATGATGGCGACCTGTTTGCCTCCACAACGCCTCCTACCAGTGGTTATGAAGATTACTGCCGCGAGACGTTACGCATGGGCCGAGTGACCGAGGTGCTTGCTGAGCCCGTGGAAGGATATCCCACACAGGTTGCGAAGGCATGCATGCGTGGACGTGCTTTTGAGCAACTCTGCGAGGTTGCAACAGCTCATGGTGGGCTTGTGTTGCATCCTTATATGGGGCACGAATCTGTATGGGAACTGGCTGAAAAGATAGAGGAATCAGTGGGGGTTCCCATCTATGTATATGGCCCTCGTCCAGAGGCGTTGTGGGTCGCCAATGATAAAGCTCGCCTGACCGAACTGGTTGAAGGTATTGATCTTGGTGGGGTGCTCGCTGAGACATTGATTCATCGCGATGTGGCGTCGATTGCGCATGCTTTACGTGACATGGCAAGTCGTCATGACCGTGTGGCGCTCAAGCGTACGCGTTGCGCCTCGGCCATGGGCAATCAGGTGTTCGCATCAAAAGAACTTCGCGAGATGTCTTCCACGGAGGTTGATCTTCTGGTTGAAAATTTCCTTGCACACACACAGTGGGGTGGTGATGAGGATATTCTTGTGGTGGAGTGGATCGACTGGACAAGCTCCCCATCCTCACAACTCTGGGTGCCTGCGCTTCAGGATGCTCATAACGAGGTGCGCGTGGATGGTCTTTATGAGCAGCTGTTGGTAGGAGAGCAGGGTGTCTTCCTTGGCTCCATGCCATCGAGGTTGTCCGAGTCTGTTGAGGCTCAGATGCGCGAAGTTTCTATTCGAATTTGTCAGGAGTTTCAAAAGCTTGGATATGTGGGGCGTTGTTCCTTTGACTTTGTGGTCGACAGGCAAGGACGAGCTCGCTTGACCGAGTGCAATGGCCGATGGGGAGGGACAAGTTCACCGATGTATCTGGTGGACAGGTCTGTGAAGGCCGAGGCCAGACCTGCGTATATTGCACAGGATTTTGTGCATGAAGATCTTGTAGGTATGCGTTTTGAGGAACTTCTGGAACGCATTGGCGAGCATGTGTTTGATGTGAAGACGCAACAGGGGCGCTTTTTGTTCTACAATGTGGGGCCGTTGGAGAAGAAAGGTAAGTTTGATGTGGTGTCGCTTGGTGACTCACATGAGGATGCCTTGCATGGTGTGAAGACAGTTCTTCCTCAGTTGTTGGGGCTTGATAGTTGACTTGTAAAATAATTTGTGGGGGAATGCTCATCTTACACTATGCATGGAGATCTGTATCTTGAAGGAGGCACTTATGGCCAGTGATGTATTGAATGGGCGATACCAACTTGAGCGTCAGCTTGGACAGGGAGGGCAGGCCAAGACCTGGCTAGCGCTGGACATGCAGACAGAACAGCAGGTTGTGATCAAGCACCTCTCGCTCAAGGAGATGGAGCGCTGGAAACAGATCGAGTTATTCGAGCGAGAAGGTGAGGTTTTAAAAGGTCTTGAGCATAGTCAGGTCCCTGAGTATGTGGACATGTTCGTGGATCTTGAAGGTGAGCAGGCAGACTTCTACCTGGTGCAGGAGTTCATCGATGGGTTGACGCTCGCTGAGGAGTTAAGCTCTCTTGGGTGTTGGGATCAGGAGAAGGCAGTTGATGATCTGAGGTCAATGCTTGAAGTGTTGCACTGGTTACAGCAGCGTGTGCCGCCTGTGATTCACAGAGATATCAAGCCGACGAACATGATGCGTCGCCAGGATGGTGCGCTGGTGCTGATTGATTTTGGCGCAGTACAGCTGGCGGGGACAGATGCTTCTTTTGCATCAACGTTCGTTGGCACAGCCTCTTACATGGCGTTTGAACAAATGAGTGGCAAGGCGTTGCCAGCCAGCGATGTGTATAGTTTGGGGGTGTCATTTTGCCAGCTACTTACGGGCGTGCCTCCAAGTCAGGTTGAGATGGATGGTAACGCGCTTGGTTACGCGTCGTTGCTTCGTGAAGTGGGCGTAAGTGGCCGACTACTGGAAGTTTTGGAGCGCATGATTCAGCTGTCGTTGAACGAGCGATATCCCAATGCGGGCGCTGCGTTGAGGGCACTTAACCGTGAAGTTGGTCGTGGCACGGTGACTCTGGATGGGCCGATGGTGCCTGTGACAAACGAGGTTGAATTAAGACTGTTGCTTGGTGAAAAACGCCGTGCCTTTGTTGACAGGTTAGATGTTGCTGATTTCCGTGGATCGGGGTTTTTCTCGGCAGGTTATGTGGAGCGACAGCTGACGCCCGAACTTCATGAGCAAAACGGTTATAGTAAGGATGCTACGCGTGCTGGGTTTGAGTTCAGACAATATCAAGACTGGTTTGCGTTTCCCTTCAAGGAGAGCCTTGCTTTTTACCAGGATGAATCAGGTGTGGTGAACATGCTTGATGTTCTGGGGGTGAAGTTTCAGTCCCAGAATGAAAGTCCAATGAAGCGTAACAATGAGCTCATCACGGTCTTTGAGGATGGTTATTACATTGTGACGCGTCGTGCACGCGAGGGAAGCAATGATGATACGCACAGGGTTGTGGTAGGTCGTCGAGATTTTTACCATGATTATCAAGAGCATATGAAGGCTGTGCGCAGGTATGCAGCGCAAGAGAACGTGGCCGTTGTACCGCATCTGAACCTGGAAGAGATTCACGCGATTTACAAGGATATGCGTACACACACGGCGAGCAAAAACCGTCTTGTATTGTCGCTAGGTTTGTTTGGTGTCCCTGTGCTGTGGGGCTTGCTGACGTGGTTCTTTCGGCGTGCAAGCAGTGAGAATAAGAGCACAGAATACAGGCAACCATCATGGAAGTTGGTGGAGCAGGATGCGCTTGACCAGGATGATGGTGATGATGTGGTGCGCGTGAAGCTGGACTTCGAAACGACGGCGGTACAGAAGCAAGAACAGCCTGAGGGTGTGACCTTTACAATTGGGGCTTAATCCTGCTTCATACGATCATTCAACACATTGAGAGGGGAGGTAGAAGCGCTTAAAATGAGAAGTGTTCAGGCCATGGAGCATGGCTTTTACTCTTATCAGGAGGCGCTCATGAACGAGCATATTACACATGTCATTCGCGGTTCAGAGGTTCATGGTCATGAGCCTGAAATCGCACAACAAGGTGCATCGTTTATGAATCTTTCAGACATCAATCGTGCGATCGGCAAGCTTCAACCTCAGGCAGTGGGGTGCGATGGTTTTCCAGAGTTTGCTAGCGATGTTTTATCTGCATATCACCATAAAATATCACTGTTTTTGGCAAAGAGTCAGGCATTGGCCGCGCTCACCGACGCTGAAGAAGAGCCAGCTCCGATTGAGGAGCCTGAATGTGAAGACGCATATCAGCGTGGTGAGCTGGTGTGCGCGTTATTGATTCGTCTGGGATGGGTGGTGCGTCATACTCGATTTTGCAAGGAGCAGCGTGCAGGTTGGTTGATGCAGGTCCTGACAAGCACGCTCGCACAGGATGTAAGTTATCCTGCGCAGTTACTTGTGGAGAGTATCCATGAGTTTGCAAAGCTTGATCACCTTTGTGGGCATGAATTTGTGTGGTCCGAATTTCTGAGCACACTGGAGAACTATATCGCGACTACAGGTCTCTTTGATGGTTTGATTGGTGCATTGGCAGCGCTGAAGTCGAGTGCCTTGTTCGAGCGCAGGACCATGCCCGATCGCAATGCGCACTTGTTGAGGATCGAGAAGATGATGTCAGGTTGTCAGGAGCTTCATGTGGAGCTTGGCGCAGCCTGGGCAGATGCATTACACGAGCATCTTGAGGCGATGGATGAGATGCAACGCGCGCACTGGGATGCGTTGCTAGAGCACATCAGTCGCGTGGCTTTAAAGCCTTCCAAGCGTTGGCAAAAAGGTTTGCGTGAACATGTGATGAGAGTCGGTGAGGATGCGTTGCGTACTGCACTGCTTCAGTGGTTGCCATTGTTTGGTCGTCGCGCAACAATTGACTTTGATCATTGCTCCAAACACGATCCTGCGTCGAGCGTGCCATCCGCGCGAAATGAGCAGATGTTAAGGGGACTTGCCTTTGCGTGTGGCGAACTTGGTGGTGAGACCTTGAGCGTGGTGTTGGGCGATCTTGCGTTGACGAGTTATGACAAGATTCCTGGTCATGGTCCGCGCTCCATCAAGCTTGGAAATGCATGTATCTGGGCGTTGGGGCACATGAAACAGATGGAATGTGTGGGGCAACTCTGGCGACTCAAACAAAAGATTGGATATGTGAGCGCGGAGCGTCAGGTTGAGGTCATGATTCAGCAAGCCACCGACAGGTTTATGATCTCACGCGAGGATCTTGAAGACTTGAGCGTGCCTTCATTTGGCCTGGATGCTTCGGGCATGATGATTGATGAAGTGGGGGACTGGAGGTTTGAACTTGAGCTTGGGCTTGATCGCAAGGTTCAGACACGCTGGGTGAGGCAGCGTGTGAATGGTCAGACACAACTGTTTAGTTTTCTTCAAGAAGAAGAGGTTTCGCCCACCATTCCACGACAGGCAGTGCGTGCAGAACCAGACAAAAGCGCTCGCCTGGAGGCGTTACGCAAGGAGCTTGAGAAGACCATTGAGGCGCAGGTGGACAGGCTGGAGTCGATGTACTTGACGCGTCGTTCATGGCCACTTGGTCTTTGGCAGGAGCGCTTCCTTGAGCACCCCTTGTTGCGTACGGTCTGTGAGGGGGTGGTCTGGCAAGTGGTGGGGAATGCCACGAAGAGCTTTATTGTGAGAGGTGGTGAATTGCTTGATATGTCAGGTTGTTATGTGTCCTCTGTTGAGGGGCAATACATTGAGCTGTGGCATCCAGCTGAGGCACGTGAGAGTGAGGTTCAGGGGTGGAAAGACTTTGTGTTTGCACATCAAATCACACAACCCTTCAAGCAAGTGTATCGCGAGTGTTTTGATCTTGGGCGTGAGCAGGATCTTGATTCGGGCATGATGGAGCTGCCTGGTTATGTGCTCAAGCAGCATCAATTTGTGGCACTGTGTAAGCAGCTTGGCTGGCAGGCAAAGTTGCAAGGTTCGTGGCAAAGCACGCCGCATCCCGTGCGTGTGTTGGATGAGGTTAGTGGCACATCAATTCAGGTCCAGCTCTGGTTAAAACCTGTGCAAGCGGAGTCACTGACAACACGCGCGGGAGCTTATGTATACACGATTCTTGAGCGTATGGTGTTCCTACGTGAGAGTGGAGAGCTGGTGCCCTTGAGAGAGATAAGTCCTGTGCATTACTCCGAGCTGTGTCGGGCGCTTGAGTTGTTGATTGGTGTGGCAGGTGTGCAGCCCTCACAGTGTGATGCGGTGTTGTCAGATGCGTTGTGTATGGAGGGTGAAAGTGGCGAGATTGTCCCTTTTTCAAACAGCGCAGTTGTCAGAGTACGCGGTGAGGTTCTTGAGCGGATATTAAAGGCATATCACAGGGAGGGCGTGAGTGTTTTTGATGACCAGGTGTTATGGTTGACGCTTGGGAATGGCAACGAGGTTGGCCTTGGACTGCACCATGGTCAGTTGCTTAACAGGCAAGGCGAGGAGGTCGTGTTTGCGTCGGTATGTCCAGGAGGA
>CATLTV010000016.1 GCA_950059285.1 uncultured Pseudomonadota bacterium
CCCCTCATGGCCTCTCTCGTCGAGCCGAAAAAAGAGGGACGTCGGGGCCAAATTTACTCCGTAAATTTGGCCCCGACGTCCCTCTTTTTTAGGCTGCCTGATTATCATCCATGTCACTGTGTCCAAACACTTTTTGGGCGAGCGTGCGACGTGTGCCAAGGATCGTTTCTGCCAGAAGTAGAAGTGTAAAGAAGAACAACAACTTGGGCCAGATGTTTACGCGACGTTCCATGGTCCTGTCTGTGCCCTGGCTTGCTTCATCGCCCTGTTTGGCGTGCTCCTGATCTTGAAGCCACTTTCGGAGCTCCTGCTCAGGCATTCTCTCAAGTTGAGATTCTTCAAGAGGTACGTTCACGGCAAAGTTAAGGTCTTCAAGTCTTGTGCCCTTGTCCTTTTGATCGCTCTCGGCCCACACTTCATAAGCACCTGCGTGTATTGGTCTGAACTGAACAAGTCCATCCTGAGGTTCGAGGACAAAACGCTCACGTGTGTCATCGCGACCAAGAGGACCATTGATCACCACACGTTCCTTGGCCAATCCTCCAACCTCAAGTTGCAAGACCTGTCCTGTGCGGCTGTCCTTTTCCCCAAGGTTGCTGGAGCGCCTTGCAAGATACTGAACTGCGCGTTGCATCAACGGCACATAAGCTGAGCGAATAGGCAATGAGGTCCACTCCATGTCTGCGCTTGTGGCAAAGAACAGCACTCGTCCTTTTTCGACCTGTTTCTCCAATAACGCAGGGGAGTTATCCTTGAAGAACAAAATCGTCCTGGAGTCAGGTGTCGCCGTCGGGTCAAACAACATCGTGCTGAAGACCTCAGCAGACTGTAATGTTTCTCCTCCAGGTAGACTAAATGCTCGAAAGATAGGGTGTTTGGGGTCGATTGTACCAAACCTTGTGACCTTGACAGGCGCGTCAGGATCTTCGCGTGTGGCAAACTCTTTGACCGCGCGCAGAGGCTTTGGCAAGAAGCCTTTTAGCGTGCTGTTATACGCGTTGATGTCGATCTGATCGCCAGCAAAAAAGAGCAGCCCTCCGCCACTCTTGACGTAACGTTCAAGCTTGCTCGCGGTGCCCTGTGAGAGGCGAGGTACATTGGCGAGTATGACCGCGTCAAATTTGGCGAGGTCTTCCTTGATGAGGCGCTCCTGGGTGATGATCTGGGGGATGATACCCTCGGTTGTGGAGCGTCCTGGATTGAGCGCCCTTGAGAGGAAGAACATCTCGTCTTCATCGGCGATGCTGCTTGTCTCACCATTGACAAGCAATGCATTGATGCGCGCTCGTGTGCGGAAGATAAAGTGGTGTGTGTCATCCAGAGGATAGAGGTCCTGCGAGACAAGTTCGACGCGTGCTGTGGTCGTGAGCTGTGTCTCTTGTTTGTGCATGAACGTGTGCTCGGTCTCTTCGCCTGCGCCGATCGTTTCGATGCGTCCTGCTGTCAGGATATCCTCTCCAAAGAGGAGCCTTAATTCTATGTTATTAAATGGTTTTTTTGATGTGTTTTTGACGCTTGCCGTGATCTTCCACTGTGTCGCGTCGGTGCTGTCTTGCTCGTAATGCACCTGTGTGATGGCCAGGTTTTCTGGGTGAGCGGTGGGGTTGTCACCCCCTGTCATCAGGAGCTCTGTGCGCGCACCAAGTACAGGATCGAGTGTCTTTTGTGTGTTGATTTCGCCTGCAATATGTGAGGCATCGGTGATCAGCGTGATCTTGCGTTGTGGCAACTCGGAGCTTTTTAATACAGACGCCGCGTCTTGCAACGTCTTGAGCGTGTGGCCCTGAAGCTCGGAGGCTTGAAGTTCAGCCAGGGCCTGTTCAATCGCTGTGTGCTTATCGCTCAAGCGATCGACATCAAGTGCGCGGCCTGATGTGGTGAGTAAGGCGAGCTCATCCCATGGGCGAGCCTTGTCGATATGATCTTGTGCGGCGCTCAGTGCGTTTTTCCAGTCATTACCTTGATGCATGGATGCGCTGTCATCAAGGACAATGACATTGGCCGTGGGTAACCTCTCATCAGCAGCAATGCCTTGTTCGCTGAGCACGAAAGGTTTTGCCATGGCGAGCACCAGTAGCAATAGCCCAAGAATACGTGCTGCCATCAAAAGCCACTGTCTGACCTTGATGCTTTGTGCCGTGCGTTTGTTGCTCTCATGTAGCAGCCGCAAGGCAGGGAAGGGCACCTTGACCGCTTTTCTCCTGTTCATCAGGTGAATTAACGGAGGGACCGCGAGCGCAAGAAGCCCAACGAGAAACAGAGGTTCAAGAAAGCTCATATTCTGCCCCTCAAGAATTTCAACGCAGTCTCTTCAATGGGTTCGTTGGTGGTGCAGCGCACATACTCCACATCACCACGTTCACATGCTGCACTAATGGTTCGGATGTGTTGCTGCATCAACTCCTGATATTGGACGCGCAAATCATCAGGATCGACCAGCAGGCCATCTTCTCCCTCAAGACCTTCAAATTGTGTGAGCCCTTCAAAGGGAAGATCAAGCTCGGCCTGATCCATAATATGAAAGAGCGCAACCTCAAATTTCCGACTTCGCAAGACACTGATAAAGTTCAGGATTTCATCGTTTGCGTCGAGCATGTCGCTGAATAAAATGAGCAAGCTTCGTGGCTTTGCACGCTCGGCAATCGTGCGTAACGCACTGTTCATGTTGGTCTTTTTTGAGCTTTGCAACTGATCAAACATGAAGAACAGATCTTCAAGATGGCTGGAGCGTGTACTCGCAGGGAGGTATTGTTTGACATCCTCATCAAAGCTCAGCGCGCCGACTGCATCGCCTTGACGTAAGAACAGGTAAGCCAACGTGCTCGCAAGAAATGCGCTGTAGCGTAGCTTCGTGATGGGGGCGTCCTCGCTGATGTAGTCCATCGAGCCCGAGCCATCCATCAGCAGATAAATACGCAGGTTGGTTTCGTCTTCAAACTGTTTGACGACCAGGCGATCGGACTTGGCAAAGACCTTCCAGTCAATGTGTCGAATGTCCTGCCCTGGTGAATACTCCTTGTATTCGGCAAACTCGACCGAGCCCCCCTTGTGTGGAGATCTGTGCAAACCTGCGATAATCCCATCAGCCAGCGCACGCGCGCGAATTTGCATCGAACCAAGCGCTTCAAGCGTGCTCGGGTCAAGGTAGTGCTGATGATTTTGCGTGGACGCTTCAGATGACATGATGTGTTCTTTGTGGTGATCCATGAGGTTTGAGAGCTACGACACGCTCACAACCTCGTTTTCAGGCGCATTCCCTTCTCTCACAGAGAGCTTGGCTTCTACCATAATGGAGCCATCAAGAGCCAGAGATTATTCCTGTTTGGCGCTGTGATTGGCTGTGTGTGCCCGTGGAATTGCTAATCTCCACACTCCGTGCTGGACTTCACACGGTCTTTCCTTATGATCATCAAGAAATCAGCAGATGCTCGTGCGTCGAGGTTCTCCGCAGGGTGAGCTGAAACGAAAATGAAAAATCCTGAGTTGGGACAACATGATATGGTAGATGAATTGGAACAGAATAAAGAGGCAAATCACAGCAGCGATGGACTCTCTGCCGAGGCTGGTGAGGAGCTGCTTGAGCAAATCGCATCGGCACGTGAAGCGATCTTGACGGAGGTTCGCAAGCGCATCTTCGGTCAGGAAGAGCTTGTTGAACATATGCTTATTGCCCTCTTCGCGCGTGGTCACTCCCTCCTGATGGGTGTGCCTGGCCTTGCCAAAACCAAGCTCATCTCGACGATGGCCGAGGTCCTCTCGCTGGACTTCAACCGCATTCAGTTCACCCCCGACCTCATGCCTTCTGACATCACTGGCACCGACATTCTTGAGGAGGATCACGCCACAGGAAAACGCTTCTTCAAGTTCATCAAGGGCCCTGTCTTTACCAACCTCTTGCTCGCTGATGAGATCAACCGTACACCACCCAAAACCCAGGCGGCCTTGCTCCAGTCAATGCAGGAGTACAAGGTCAGCGCAGGTGGAACCACCTACGATCTCGAGCTTCCATTCCTCGTGTTCGCCACCCAAAACCCTATTGAGCAGGAAGGTACATACCCACTCCCCGAGGCGCAGCTTGACCGCTTTATGTTCAACCTCCTCGTGGACTATCCCAGCGAAGAAGACGAAATCCTCATCGCGCAGCACAGCATCTCTTCCAAAGAGGAGCCGCTTAAAAAGGTGCTCTCGGCAGAACAGATCCTGAAACTCCAACAGCTTGTCTTGCAGGTCCCCATTGAGGAAGATGTCGTGCGCTATGCTGTGCGTTTGACTCGATCCACACGCCCCAATACCGATGATGCTCCTGACTTCGTAAAACAGTACCTCTCATGGGGAGCAGGTCCACGTGCAAGCCAGTATCTCATCGTCGCAGCCAAGGCGCGCGCGCTGCTTAGAGGAAACCTCGCGGTCGCTCATGAAGACATTCGCGCGCTGGCACACCCCATCTTGCGACACCGTATTATCACGAACTTCCAGGCCGACGCGCAACGCATCACTCGTGATGATGTGATTGATCGTTTGATTAAGGGTTGATTCTCATCATGCTGAAAAATATCGGTTTTTCTTGTTGTCTTGGCGTCGTGCTGTTCCTTTGCTCCACCTCCGTGCTCAGCGCACAACAGGTGTGTGAGCGCTACGCACAAAGCACCGCGTGTATGCTTGAGGATGAGGGAATCACCGAGGCAAGTGGCCTCGCAGCCTCCCATCAGCACAATGGAGCGTTTTGGGTTCACAACGACTCTGGTGATGCTCCTCGTCTGTTCGCCTTTGATATTCAAACGGGCGCCACACTTGCCATTTTGGACATCACGGGCATCGATGCTGTGGACTGGGAAGACATGGCCATTGCACCATGTTCACAGGATCGTCAAACCGAGTGCATTTATATTGCAGACATCGGAAACAACGCTGAAAATCGACAGAATCTGGTGATTCATCAGGTCAGAGAGCCTGAGATGTTGGGCGATGGCGTTACTCCTCTGATCCTCTCGGCGACGCCTGTCAGCTCATTTCCTGTGACCTATCCCTTTACCGATGCCGCTACCGAAGCACCTCTGATTCCAGATGCCGAGGCATTTGCTGTGGATCGCTCCACGCTCAAGCTCTTTCTCTGGACCAAGGAAGAGCGTCGCTCACGACTCCTTGTTAAAGAAGCCTGGAATGAGCAAAACCCAACACCATTTACCTACTTGACCGAGTTTCCTTTCGGTTTTGCAACTGCCGCAGACATCAGCCCCTCGGGAGATCGTTTTGCGGTGCGTGTCTATGGCTCATTTTATGAGTTCGCTACAAACCTTGTAGAGGTTGAAGATGGCGCTTCGATTGTGACGGAGCCCACGGTCAAAAAAGTAGTCGCAGGTGAGTTTCAGGGTGAGGCGATCGCATACGCTGTGGATGGTCTGAGGTTATATACCGTGTCAGAAGGGTTTACCCAGCCTGTCAGTGAGTTTGTATGTTCCCCAAACACACCTGAAAATCCTGACATGACCCCCACGTCACCACCCGATATGGGCACACCGCTTGATATGAATGCTGGATTTGGTCAGGATATGCACATGCCCACGTCTGATATGATGGCGATGGATATGGGGCCTCCTGAAGAGATGGCGCCCATGCCTGACTCGGGCTGTCAGGTTGCCTCTTTGAAGAGTGGGCAGGTTTTCGGGCTTAAGTTTTTGATTTTATTTGGTTTTGTTCTGTGTGGTGTGCGTGTTGTTCGACGTCGAACCTCTCAGAACAGACATCATCAGTCATAGGTTTCATATATGTCGGTTGAGGGTTTTTTGGGTCAACGTCATCATACGGGGGCCGTGGTCCTGGCGTGCGTGAGCGTGCTTGGCACACTTGGTCTGGGAGGTTGTCGCGAGGATGACTCTCCATTTCTTGTGGACGATCCTGATCTCCCCGTGGTGCTCTGTACACATATGGGAGAGCCCGATGAACCCGATGACGATGGTGATGGCTGGAGCAATCGCTGTGATACATGCCCTCGCGTAGCAAACCCCGATCAGCTTGATCACGATCACGACGCATTTGGTGATGTGTGTGATGATGATGATGACGACGATGGCATCAAGGATGCCGAGGATAACTGCCCGTTTGTCTTGCAACATGATCAGCGCGATACGGATGAGGATGGCATGGGTGATGCCTGTGATCGTTGTCCAAATGGTGAGGATGAAAAGGATTCCGATAATGACGGGATCAATGATTGTGATGACCTGTGTCCTGTCTTTGCGTCCTCCAATAATGAAGATACCGATGGCGATGGTGTGGGCGATGCTTGCGACATCTGTGTGAACGTGCCTGATGCCAATCAGCTTGATGAAGATGGTGATGGGATTGGGGACGCCTGCGATGAGCATGTGGATACGTTTTCTCTTCACACCACAAGCGCAAGCGACATCCAGCGCCGCATTCTTGCTGGCGAGCTAACCTGTCAGGAAGTGGTGGAAAAACA
The DNA here is from genome assembly GCA_950059285.1 of uncultured Pseudomonadota bacterium. Classification (GTDB taxonomy): domain Bacteria; phylum Myxococcota_A; class Bradymonadia; order Bradymonadales; family Bradymonadaceae; genus CATLTV01. The sequence continues at coordinate 6,461 of CATLTV010000016.1, forward strand.
TATTGAAGCCATATGGTTATATGACCTTGATGTGAGTGATGGTCCGCCGATTAATGCGTTTGTTGCGCTCAATCACAAGGTGCTTGAGCAGGCCGCCGAGCTGGATGCTTATGTTCAACACCATGGGGAGCTCAAGGGTGCGTTGCACTGTGCACCGCTTGTATTCAAGGATATCTACAGCACCGTGGAGATGAATGTCTCAAGTGGCTCACTCTCCATGGTTGATGTGGAGACGGACAGAGATGCCTTTGTCGTCAAGCGTTTGCGTGATGAAGGTGCGATTATTCTTGGCACCACAACGATGGACGAGTTCTCCAAGGGGATCAATGGCATCTCCAGCAGGAGTGGCAGGACTGGAAATGCCTACAACCCTGCGCGCTCTCCAGGGGGATCATCCTCGGGCACAGGGGCTGCTGTGGGTGCAGGTTTTGCTGTGGGTGGTACTGGTACGGACAACTGCGCCTCGTTGACTGTGCCTGCGTCTTACAACGGGCTAGTGACGCTCAGGCCCACGCTTGGTTTGATCAGCATGCATGGCATTTTTCCGAGCAATGTGCTCGATGCGACAGCAGGGCCAATGGCGAGGAATTTTGAGGATCTGGCCAGAATGCTTGACGCGATGGTGGCAGAGGATGATTTTGACCGACGCACGAAAAATCTAGTGCGTCCAGAGAGTTACATGGACTCTCTTGTGAGCAACGGTCTGCAAGGAAAGCGCATCGGGGTGCTGAGGCGCTATGGTGCAAACTTCCAGGATGAGCCCACCTATGTGTACAGTGGGGCAGGGCGTCATGCGATGCATGTGTTCTCTTCCACGTTGCGCGAGCTTGAGGCGCAGGGTGCGGAAGTGGTGGACAACATTCACCTTGATGACCTTGACACCTCACGCGATGGCGCTGGGTTTTCGGATGAGGTCGCCGAGTTCTTCAGCGCCTATGTGTCAGGAGGGCCACACAACAGCTTTAATGATGTGTGTAAAGATGGTCGATTCTCAAACTTTGCCTACGAGAACTCCACGCAGTGTTCCTTGTATTTGAGCTGGCTTGACGAGTTTGCGACGTGGGGCTCGGCGTATACCAAGCGTCATCAGGAGCGTTACATCAAGAACAGCAACTACCTGGAGGCGGTGTTAGACGAGCTTGAGCTGGACGCGTTGATTGTGCCTGTGGACCCGATCGGTGGCGTGGGCACGTCGTATTTTTCACTGACGCATTGTGTGCTTACGAGCGTGACAGGAAACCCTGCGATGGTGAGTCTGTCGGGGTACTCCAATGAGCGTGCTCCGATGCCCATTGGGATGATGTGGATCGGTCGAAAATATGATGAACCTGAGCTGCTTGAGCTTGCATATGCTTATGAGCAGGCGACCAACAAGAGACGGCCCGCAAACCTCACCACAGCAATCTCGCCAGAGAACCTGCCCGCGTCATTGGACATGGATGAGTTTTATGAGATAAGAAAGGCGCTGGGCCAAAAATCGTTTGAGCGTTACCTTCGCGATGGTGGTAAGTTTTCTCTGACAGCTTCTGCATTTACGGCGATTGTCACAGAAGAGCTTGAACAACGTGGCCTCGATTGGATGTTGCCGGAATGATACGCCACATCACAGGGTTTAACCTCTGGGTATAACACCTGGATGATTTTACATTAGAGATACACACAACTTGGATCAGGAAACACACCACAACAAGAATGAGCGGTTAGAGCGCGACTTGCGCACGATCGAGACGATCTTGCGCAAGACCATCACGCACACCCAGCGTCCGCGCGTGGTGGATGTGTTGCTCTGGGCGACCATTGCGTATTTGTCCGTCACGCTTGGTATTTTGTTGCTCGCGGCGATTGTGCCCTCGGCCACCGTGGCTGCGCCATGGCTGCTTGCTGCGGGGCTCTCGGGTGTGACGGTAGGTTTGTTGGTTGCTCTCTATCGTGTGTTCTGGAAAGGTCCAGATCTCTATGAAATTGCTGCTGTTTTGCAACGTGAAGATGCAGCGCTTCGACACGATCTTGTCAGCGCCCTGAGATTTGGTCACGCCTTGCGCGACGGTGGTTTTGACAGTCAACGCTCAAGCCCTGCGCTTGCGTCCTTGCATGTGCATCGCGTTGCCAACAAGTTGATGGAGCTTCAATCCGAAGGTCACCTTGCTGAACTTCTCCCCACACATGATATACGTCCTGCGCTCTGGGGGCTGGTGGGGTTGGGCGGTTGTGTGATGATGCCATTTGTCTTTGCAACCGAGTGGACCACGGCCACATTGACAGGAGGCGTCAAGGACGCGCTTGTGCAGATGGCAGGTGCCAATGCACCTGAACAACGCCCTGTCATGGGTAACCTCTCCCTCAGGATGCGTCCACCAGAGTACACAGGCCTTGCAGAGCAGATGGAGCTCTTCACCACGGGCAACGCCACGGTCATTGAGGCGACATACATTGGCTTTGATGGCTTTGTGCTCCCTGTACGAGCCAAAAAAGTTGAGCTTGTAACCGAGTTTATTGACCCTCCAAAGGATGAAGGCCAACCTCAGAAGAGCGTGCGTAGCGTGGAAGTCTATGGTGGTGGTCGTGGTCGTGGCGGGTTTGTTGCGCGTCAAAGTCTGCGGTACTGGTTCAGAGCAGAGCTTGATGATGGCACCCTCGTGGAAGAGGGCATCCGTCGCGAAATTACTGTCAAACCTGATGATGCGCCACAGGTTAATATCCTCTCGCATGAAGGTCAGATCGAAGTCAGCACGGACGATGTGCTTGAGCTTGAATTTAATATCAAGGACGACTTTGGCCTCACTGAATTTGCACGAGTCACTGTGTTTGAGGGCAGCGAGGACGAAAAACGTAAGCCTCTTGACAACCCCGCGCTTGAGTCCACGCCGCTTGAGTTAATGGGTGCAGTCACGCTGGATCTGTCAGAGATTAATCTTCAGCCGCGCGATCGACTTGTGGTGTACATCGAGGCGGTGGACAACAACACGCTCAGCGGTCCTGGTGTGGGACGAAGTGAACCGATTGTGTTGTATGTCTCCAGTCCTGATGACAAGCACATGAAAAATATAGAGGCCCAGCAAGAGCTTGTAGAGGCGCTCTTCCTTGTGCTGGCCGATTATCTGGAGACACCGCTTGGCACCCGCGTTGTGGACAAAAATGGTAACTGGTCACAGGTTATCGAACCTGAGCTTGAGGCTGAAGAACGTACAAATCGTTTTAAAACCTTGGGATTATCGCATCAGGGAGCAGGCGAAGTTTACAAGCAAATGGGCGAACTGGTTGAGGTGTTAAAGCAAGACCCCTTGATGGTGGAGCGCGATCTGACGCTCTTTAGCTCACTGTATGACCAGCTCATCAGGCAACATCGTCTGGGTGGTAAATTGTTGGACCGTTACAAGCTTGCGGCCTCACAGGATCAACTCGCGGTCAGCGAACTTGGCACGCTCGCGCGCTGGAGCAGCTCGCATGAGGAAGCTCTTGAGAAGGGGATCTTGCGGCTTGAAGACCTGCTCTTTGCGCAGCAGGCCAAAAATGTTGAAGCCAGCATGAAAGAGATTCGCAAACTTCAGGAACGCTTGAAAGAGCTGCTCAAGGAGTACAAGGAGACTCAGGATCCAAAGCTCAAGGAAGCGATCATGCGTGAAGTTCAACGTCTGCGCAGCCGCATGAGAGAGCTGTCTCGTCGAATGCAATCTCAGATCAAGCAGCTCCCCGCAGAGCACGTGAACCGTGAGGCGATTGAACAAAAACAGATGGAGAACTCTGCGAACAAGGTCGTGAACGACTTTGATTCGATCGAGGACCTCCTTGAAAAGGGTGATATTGACGGTGCGCTTGAAGCCCTGGAGCAACTTGGTGAAAACCTTGAGGGGATGGAGCAAATGGTCTCCGATCAGTTTGGCAAGGCCGAGCCAGAGTCGCTCTCCGAGTTCGATAAAAAGATGAGCGAACTGATTGATGATGCAAATGATCTCAATGAGTTACAGAAGGGGCTGGAGAAGGATACAGAAGATCTTCAACGCCAGATTCAGGAAGAGCAGAGTGAGCGCATGGAGCAGCAGCTCAAGCAGCTCAAGCAAGAAATCTCAAGCGAACTCAAGGCTCAGGAAAAGGCGCTCAAGGACGCAAACGACAAGGACTTACACAGGACCGTCAACGAAGAACGCGAGGCGTCACTTGATGCGTTGAAGAAGGTTCAGAAGGCGCTTGAGCAAAATGATGTGGAGCAGGCGCTTGAACAGGCCGAGAAGTCACTTGAGTCGCTCGATACCATGCGTTTTCAGGCTCAGATGCGCAAGCGCTTCAAGCGTCAAGGCAAGGAACGTCAGGCGCTTGAAGGTCTGGACAAAAAAATGCCTGCCATGCGTAACCGCGCGGATAGTATCGCAGACCAGCTCTCCGAGATGATGGACCAGGGCACAAGTCAGGCCGAGAAGATCGATCCTCGCGCCACCAAGCTTGCCGAGCGTCAGGAGAAAATCCAGCAGCGCGCCGAGCAAATCCAGAAGAAGATTCAGGATGCATCCAAGCAATATCCAGGTCTTCAGGAGGAGCTTGATGCTCCCATGCGACAGAGTCAAAAGTCGATGGGCGAGGCAAAACAAGGGCTCAAGAAGCAGCAGATGCAGAAGGCTCTTGATGAAGAACGCCAGGCGATAGAGACGCTTCGTAAGCTCAAGGAATCCATGCAGGAGTCGGTCAAAAAAGAGCGACAAAAGCAGGAGAGTGGCCAGAAGGGAACGAGTCAGGAGAAGGTCAAACTCCCGGGCTCATCAAAGCGTAATAAACCCGTCTACAGAGAGCTCTTGCAGGACGGTATGAAAGAGGATCGTTTGCAAGAATACGAGTCTGATATCGATCGCTACTACAAGAGCCTTGGGAATTGATATGCATATGTCTCAGCAACAACAAGCCATGAATACGCGACATAAGATGATCGGTTTGCCTCTCAAGGTGTGTGTCTTAACTGCCTGTTTTGTATCAGCTTTGTTGGTTGGTTCTGTACGTGATCTTCACGCGCAAGGTGCGCCCTCTGACCTCACACAAGCCAACGTCAGGCCGCTTGATTTTGATGCGATTGAGGATCTTGTCTATGGCTGGAAGCTTGAAGAGGCATCGCCGCTCATCAAGGCATACTCGGCCCGCTATCCACAAGACCCGCGCGGTCTGTATCTCCAATCCATGGACGCGTTTTTCCACGGTGATTACACGCTCGCCAGAGATCTGATGGATCAGGCGCTGACCATTTCAGGGAGTCATCCCTACTGGGAGCAAACCAGGCAAGTGATTGAGAACACACGTGATGTGGTCAATGGCTATGAGGCCCACCTGAGCCCCAAAAAACGGTTCAAGGTGTATATTGCGCCTGGGCGCGATCGTGTCCTGCTTCCGTATGCGTTGGATGCGCTCGATACCGCGTATGATGAGCTTGGTAAGGAGCTTGGTGTGTATCCTCCCACACCCATTCGCGTTGAGGTTTATCCCTCTACAGCCACGCTAGCAAAGGTCTCAACGTTGACGGACGAGGATATTCGCACCTCGGGGACCATCGCGCTGTGCAAGTATAACCGTTTGATGATCACAAGCCCCAAGGCGCTGATGCGAGGTTATGGTTGGGTGGACACGTTGGTGCATGAGTACGTGCACTACGCCATTAATATCAAGGCCAAGAGTCAGGTCCCGATCTGGATGCACGAGGGGATGGCCAAGTATCTCGAGAGGCGTTGGCGAGGAACGGATGCGCAGCGTTTGCCCCCGTCAAGTGAGCACCTGTTGTCTGAACGTGTGGCCAAGGATGACTTGATCACGTTTGCACAAATGCACCCATCCATGGCCAAGCTCCCCAGTCAGGAGGACGCTGCCGTGGCGTTTGCCGAGGTGTACACGGTGATGGAGTATTTACGCAAAGAACACGGTGAGGGCGCGTTTGCAAAGGTGTTGGATAACATCAATGCTGGTCATGAAGCGCCCGAGGCGTTTGCGATGGTGCTTGATACAACCTTCCCCAAGTTTGAAAAGACATGGAAGTCGTATTTGAAGCGCCGTCCCAAGGTGGATTTTCCTGACGAAGCGCTCTTTGAAGAAAAGCTCCGCTTTGATGATGAGGGGTCGGCTGATGTGTCAGATCTCAAGCAGATTCCAAAGCCTGCCGCGCGCGATCATGTACACCTTGGTGAAATGTTGATGGCTCGTGAGCGCTACAAGGCTGCGGTAGTTGAGTTTGATAAGGCCGTGATTTTGATGGGCGATACACACCCGATTGTGCAGACGCGGTTGGCGCAGAGCTTGCGAAAAATTGGCGAGCCCGAGCGAGCGTATAATGCGCTCAAGAAGGTCAAGGCGGCGTATCCTTCTTATGTCATTACGTGGCATGAAATTGGTCGTGCTGCGTTCGATATGGGTCGGCACGGCGAGGCCAGAGATGCTTTTTATGAAGCCCTCAGAATCAACCCCTTTGATCCTGCTATTCACGAGGATCTGGCCAAAGCTCTCGACGCACTGGGTGACTCCAAGGGCGCAGAAAGAGAGAGGAATCTGGCAAAGCTTGTGAGCTAGTTTATCAGGGCACCTGCGCGTCAGTCACATCTTCCAGTGTGCGTGGGCAGGCCCTGTGAGCACGCTGTCTCCACACATGAAGTGGCGACTTTGAGCGTGATGTTTTTGGACGATTGAATCTCTTCACAACGTGTGGGGCACAGGTGAATGGAGCTGCTATTGTAGCTTGCTCTCTGTATATAAAAGTCACCCTGATCGCATTGTGATGCGTTGGATACGCGGGTCAGCAGGTGTGGGCTTTGTCCTTCGGGCTCAAGCTGTATGCCCACATGTTCACTGGTTGAGATGTAACTTTGATCCTGTGCTGGAGGCAGTGAGAAGACACAGGGGATGTAGCCCGAGTCGATGACTGCACGTGCTGATTGTTCAAGCATGGCTCCGTAGTTTGAGCTACGACACACGGAGAACCGTAAGCCACCAGTTTGTTTGCTAAGCCGTTGGTATTCCACGCCTGGTTTTGGGGCGGTGGCGCACGACTTGGTTTGCACAGGGGCATCAGGTTGGAGCGTCCAGTCTATTTCGTCAGACATGCCAACGATGCTGTGTACTGTGACATCCTGTAAGATACTTTGTGGCCTTGTGATTTTATGAGCGGTGTCGATTTCATTGAGCTCATTGATGAACATCTCAGCGCTGAGTCCAGAGGCATCATCTGTGATGACTGTGAGTACAAACTGGGCCTCTTCGCGTATGAATTCTTGCCATCCAAAAGGGGCGACTCTGAAGCTGTCGGCCTGTCGAAAGGTACGGAGGACAACATTGAGCGCATCCGAACTATTAACCCTCTGATGGTAATAGAGAAAGCGGTCGCTTTGTGAGGGCAGTCCATTCTGGCACAGCTCGCCAGAGTCACCATCAAGACAGAAGCCTCCAGCAGCATCAGAATCCACAATAAGAATGACACGGAAATCAAGCTCTGGATTATTGAGTAGGGGACGGAAAAACTCCTGAAGGCCCTGTTTAATGCGCGGGAGTTCTTCACGCATACTTCCTGATGAGTCGATGACGAAGAGAAAGTCTGCGATGGGTTTTTGGAAGGTTTCCTGAATGGAGTAGGTTTGTGAGGCGCAGGGTTCGTCAGCGGCGAGGTAATCGGTGTTGATCTGCGCTTCAAGCTCATCAAGCCAGCCATCATCGTCGCTATCCTGTCCCTCGACAGGGTCTGGCGTGGCGATGTCTTTTGTGGGGTCTGACGTGGGCGAGAATGGGTTATCCTGAGCGTCTTCACCGCAGGCGGAGACGCTCAGGACAAGGAGCACAATGGCGAGGATATAGTTGTGTGTATGTGCCATAAGGCTTTGGTTTAAGTGGTCTTTTTGCGCTTGAGGTCAAGGGCAACATCAACGATCATATCTTCCTGACCTCCGATCATGCGTCGATTTCCAAGCTCGACGAGGATATCTCTTGGGTCGACGTCATGAAGTTTGGCAGCTCGTTCGGTGTGAAGCAAGAACGATGAGTAGACGCCTGCATATCCAAGCATGAGCGCGTTTCCATCGGTTTGAACGGGGCGTTGTTGGAGGGGGCGAACGAGTTTATCGGCGGCATCCATGAGGGGATAGAGATCCACGCCAGTATTGATGTTCATGCGTTCGGTCACAGCGATGAGGACTTCAAGAGGGCAGTTTCCTGCGCCAGCGCCCATGCCTGCGACGGAGCCATCCACACGATGAGCGCCTGCTTCAATGGCGAGGATTGTGTTGGCTACTCCCAGGCCAAGGTTGTGGTGGTTATGGAAGCCGATTTGCACGTCGAGGTTTTCACGCATTGCGGTGATTTTTTCGGTGGTTTCGTGCATCAGGAGCGCGCCTGCGGAGTCAGTGACATAGACGCAGTGAGCGCCATAGCTTTCCATGAGTTTGGCCTGTTCCACGAGCTGACTGGTGGGGATCATATGGGCCATCATCAGGAATCCGACGACGTCCATATCGAGGGATCGTGCGTATTCGATATGTTGTCGTGAGATGTCAGCCTCGGTGCAGTGTGTGGCGATGCGGATGGTGTCCACGCCGAGGTCCTTGGCCATCTTGATGTCTTCGCGCGTACCGATGCCAGGCAGGAGGAGGGCTGCAAGCTTGGAGTGTGTGAGGACGTCACGCACAGCGGTGATGTATTCTTCTTCAGTGTGCCGTGAGAATCCGTAGTTGACGGAGTTTCCGTTCAGGCCATCGCCGTGGCTGACTTCAATGAGGTCAATTTTTGCTTCATCGAGTTTTTTGGCGATCTCAACCATCTGATCGACGGTGTACTGATGTGCGAGCGCGTGCATGCCATCACGGAGGGTGCAGTCATTGATAATGAGTTTTTGATCGGTCACGGTATGCTCCATGAGAGGATGTCTATTTAAAGGTGTAGAAAAGTATTTTTATTTCAGTGTGTTGTGTCTTTGTGGTGTGGAGCACCTGTTCACAGGGCTTGCAAGCGTTTGGCGATGATTTCACCGACGCGCATGGCCGCGCTGGTCATGATATCGAGGTTGCCAGCATATTTTGGGAGGTAGTCACCTGCGCCCTCAACCTCGAGGAATGTGGAGACTTTGAGGCATGTGACATGACCTGTGCCAGGGATGAAGATGCCTGGTTCATCAAAGAGTTCAAACACGGGTTCTTGAACGAGGCGGTAGCCAGGCACGTAGAGGGCGACCTCCTTGACGACGTCCTTGATTGCGGCAGCGAGCTTGTCTTGATCGGCAGGTTTGCAGAGCGCGTAGACGGTGTCACGCATGATGAGGGGAGGGTCAGCAGGGTTCAAGATGATGATGGCCTTGCCTTTTTGAGCGCCGCCGACCTGTTCAATGCCACGTGATGTGGTGACCGTGAACTCATCGATGTTTGCGCGTGTGCCTGGTCCTGCCGATCGCGAGGAGATTGAGGCCACGATTTCACCATAGAAGACCTCGGTGAGCTGAGAGAGCGCCCAGATGATGGGGATGGTGGCCTGGCCGCCACATGTGACCATGTTGACGTTTGGCTGATCGATATGTTCCTTGAGGTTTGCGACAGGGACGACATAGGGACCGATGGCAGCGGGAGTGAGGTCGACGATGCGCTTGCCGTGTGCGGTGAGGAGTTCATGATGGCGAGCGTGCGCGCCAGCGCTGGTGGCATCAAAGACGATCTTGGTGCGCTCAAGCACATCGGTGTCATTGATCAGGCCATCGATGCCCTCATGAGTGGTTTTGACGCCACGTGCTCTGGCCTTGGCGAGTCCATCGGAGTCGGGGTCGATGCCTACCATCATTTCGACGTGGAGGGAGGGGCATTTTTCCTGGATTTTAATGAGGAGGTCGGTGCCGATGTTGCCAGAGCCGAGGATGGCGACGCCTGTGGTGGTGTTCTCGCTGGTGTTCATGGTGTGCTCTTTAAGTGTTTGTGTTGATGGTTGTTTTTGCTTTTATGGGGTTAGCGTGGGTTGACCTTGACGGGACCTTTCCATTCGGAGTTTTGTGAGGACTTCCATGGAGAGTTTTTTTCATCGTCATTGGCTGGGCCTAACCATTTTCCGTTGCGAGAGCCCGAACTTTCGGGCGTATCTCCTCTGAGTTTATCGGGGTCAACGCGTGTCGCACGTTGTTCAATGGAGTCCTGGTAGACGTCCTTCATTTCCTTGACAGGTTTAAGGTTTTTGACGGTGTGCTGAACCTGAGTTTGTGAGGGGAGCTTGTCCTGAAACAGGTAAAGCGCCCCGATGAGGAGGACAGGTAGAAGCACGATGATAATGAAAAAGAGGGCTTTTTTCATGAGTCTTCGATGGTGCTTGAGAGCTGTGCTCTAGATGAATTTAACGGAGAGACTACCAAGGTGTGCGATTTCAGCGGAGAGGAAGTCGCCGCGCGTGACAGGAGTGACAGGACCGAGCGCGCCAGAGAGGATGATCTGGCCTGCCTTGAGGGGTTGGTCCATGTCGCGCAGGGTGTTTGCAAGCCAGGACATGGCGGTGATGGGATGGCCCATGGAGGCAGCGCCAGCGCCAGTGGAGACGACGCTTCCGTTTTTACGCAACAACATGCCACAGCGTTCAAGGGGCACATCGTGAAGTTTGACGGGATCTTGACCGAGGACAAACAGGCCGCTTGATGCGTTGTCTGCGATGGTGTCCTGGTAGGTGATCTTCCAGTCGGCGATGCGTGAATCGATGATTTCGATCGCGGGTAAGAGGTAGGCTGTGGCGTTGATAATGTCGGCGGCGGTGATGTAATCCTTGTCGAGATCCTGACCGAGTACAAACGCGATCTCAGCCTCAGCGCGAGGTTGCATCAGGCGGTCAATTTGAACAGGTTCACCAAGGGGGACGAGCATATCAGGGAGGAGTCCGCCGAAGTCGGGGGCCGATACGCCAAGTTGTTTTTGTACTGCACGACTGGTGAGCCCGATTTTGCTCCCAATGCGAGGGAGTTGTCTGGCTTCTAGGTTGAGTTGTTGGATCGTGTATGCCTCCTCGGTGGTCAGTTCAGGGTGAAGTTGCGTGAGGGGTTGGCAGCCTGTGTGTTGCTCCTGAGCGGTGCGTAAGGTTTGAGCCAGTGAGGAGAGGTTGGTCATGATATACTCGCTGATATTATGTTGTAATCCAGATAGTTAGTGCAGTAGCCCAGTAAAGCACCGCTCCCGTTGCAGGCCACATGGCGAGTTTCATGTCCTGTCTTGCGACAAGAATGGCCATGAAGATCGCGCACATACCAAGGGGCATGCTGATAAAGGGGAAGGGGAGCCCGAGCATGGTCCCACCATAGCTTTCGGAGAGCAATTTGGCCATAAGCACTTCAAGCCCAAGTGAGCCAAGACCGATGCCCGCAGCGCCCAGCCCAATAGCGGAGATGGTGCCATAGGAGAAGTGTCTGAACAGGCCAAGGCGCTTGGCTTTTTCATGTGCAGGACGGGGCGCTTGCTCATCCTGCGTTTGAGGGGCATCTGGTGTGGTGTGCGTCATGGTAAGAACCTGTTGGCGTAGAATTGATAGAATCGCTTGAAGGTGATCGCGCCAAAGGCGTTTACAGCAGCGCCGAAGACGATAGCGGCCTTGACGCCGCGTGAGATGGGGTGTCGTCCTGTGGCGATGAGCATCATCAGGTAGATGGTATAATCGAGGCTAAAGCGGAATCCAAACTGTTCATATCCCGTGTTCTGGTAAAAGAGTCCAGGAACAGCGCACACGGCGACGGTGAACCAGAGTGCGCGATGCCAGAAGCGATCATCTGCCCCTTCTCGCTTTGCTGGCCAGAGCAATACGACAAGAGCAGGTGTGGTGACAAGGAGGCTCATGCCATGCGTGCTGACGATGACATAGGGGTAGGTGGTCTTGAGCGTGGGCAGTAGCGTCCACATGGCGGTCAGGTTGATGGAGAGGAAGTGGTAAGCAAACAGGCCATGTTCCTTGATGCGTTGGAGCTGTCCTGCGGCGAGGTAGGTGTGTCCAAACTCGGAGAAGGAATCAAACCTGATCTTGTTCATCACCATCAGGCTGATACCCATGACAAGGCAAGGAATACAGAATGCGACAAGCTTCTTGAGTGCCCAGCCAAACTGCTCTTTTTTGAGCAGTTTGCCACCAGGGAAGAACACAAACAGAAAGAAGAACACCGAGGTAAACAGCAACGGTGTACGTGTTGAAAAGGCCAGCGCACAGAAGATCCCTGCGAGCAAAGGATGCCGTGCATCGATGGCGCTGAGCACATAAAGGAGCGTGAACGTCACCCCCATAATCAGCGCGGTGAACCACACCTGTCCAAGGACGCTGCACCAGAAGTGGGCCGTGGAGAGGGCAAAGAGCGCGACGATCCAGAAATTGTCCTTGCGACTCCTTCCAGAGCGTCCACCGAGGCTAAGTCGTTCAAGTAGAATGTAAAAGAGGGCGACATTGAATGAGGCAAACAGGAGCGTCCAGAGCACATCGTTGATCTTGTAGCCCTGGATAAGAGCGAGTGGCATCATCATGATCGCGGGGCCAGGAGGGAAGGAGACAAAGAAGTGTCGTTTGGTCTTCCTGCGGTCGATGGCCTGCGGTTCGATGTGCATCTCTTTTTTATCAAGGCGCTTGAACCTGCCCGAGCGCTTTCGGTCCATCCAGATTCCTTGAACAACCTCGCCATCTTTGAGGGTCAGTTCCCAGTAGCTAGCCCAGTCATTGCCATGAGGTGGGTTGCGATCCATCTCAAAGGGGAGGCGTCCTTCACGTCGTTTTTGAGCCTCTTCGTTGCCCAATTTGGCGAGGATCATATCGTTGTAGATGTTGGCAAGGTAGACAAAGTGGTTGTCTGCGGAGGGGGCCTTGACGCGGTTAAATGCTGTGATCCCATAGATGGTGAAGGTCATGAAGAAGAGCGCCAGAGGGATTTTCCAGCGTCCGCTTTTCCACCATGCTTTCAGGCGAGCGAAGATGGTTGCGCCGACGAGCGCGTCGGCGACGGTTTGATCTTCATGGAGCTCCTCTTGATCGAGAGCGTAGGGGTGTCCTGGTTGATGTAACATGTTCTCACAGCGATGTTTGGGTTGACGTGAACGTTGAGAAGGCGAACTGGAGCATTTTTGTATTTACGCAGTAAATACAAAAATGCTCCAGTTCGCCTTCTGGGTTTAGTCGATTTAAGAGGTTGAATCAACAGGACCTAAACGACACCGAGTGCTTTTTTGATGTCCTGTTCAAGGTCTTCGGGTTTTGTGGTGGGAGCGTAGCGGTCAAGGATCGTACCATCCTTGGCGATGAGGAACTTGGTGAAGTTCCACTTGATCTTTTGTGTGTTCAGCACGCCCTTGGCTTCTTTTTTAAGCTGGACATAGAGTGGATGTGTGCTGTCACCATTGACGTCGATCTTGGAGAACATGGGGAACGTGACACCGTAGTTGACTTCACAGAACTCTGTGATTTCGGCCTCGGAGCCAGGTTCTTGCGAGCCAAATTGGTTGCAGGGAAAGCCAAGAATGACGAGGCCCTGATCTTTATAACGCTTGTACAGGGCCTCAAGCCCTTTATACTGTGGGGTAAGTCCGCACTTTGACGCGGTGTTGACGATAAGCAGAACCTGGTCCTTGTAGCTCTCCAGCGTGGTCTCGCTTCCTGTGATTGTGGTGACATTCACGGTATAATCTAATGTGGTCATGGCATCATCTCCTTGATGTGAGGTGTGTGTAGAAAGGATCGTGTCCTTATGCATTTCTGCGTCTTGAACATAATAAGTTGCACTGATAGTGCAATGTTTATTTTATTGCACCGTTAGGGAAAAAACATGAAGTCAACAATGTTCTCCATGCTCGTGGTTCTGGTCGGAATTTCTTTGTCTTTTCATGCTTATGCATACTCCGATGGCCCCGCTGCAATTGGGGGTGTGGATGGTACAGGCTCTCCTCGTGGTGGAGGTTCCTGCGCCCAGTGTCATGGTGCGGCAAGTGATGCGACACAGGTGTCTCTTACCCTGTATGAGAGCACAAACCAACAGGTCGTGACAGGTCCGCTTGTGGCAGGTGAGAGTTATCTTGTCGAACTTCAGGTCACAAACTCAAGTTATAGCCTCTTTGGTGGGCAGGTGACAGGTTTGAATGGTCAGAACGAACCGACATCGGGCATCTTCACCAGCAGCGCTGACAGCGCCACCCAGATCTTTGATGTCTTTGGCACCCAGTACATGGAGAACTTTGGTCGTAGCAGTACAGGTGTCTTCAAGGGGTGGTGGCAAGCGCCCATGGATGAACCCGAGGTGACCTTCTACTTTGCGGGCGTTGCGGTCAATGGCAGCGGTCGAGGTGGCGATAAAACCGCACATCCTGGTCACAAGGCATACACGGTTGATATTCCCTGCCAAGATATTGATAACGATGGACTCTGTTTTTATGAGGACGACGATCAGGACAATGATGGTGTACCTGACGCGGATGACACATCGCCCGAAGATCCCTCCATCTGTCAGGACTCCGATCAGGATGGATGCGATGACTGCGCCATAGGTTCAGATGATTTTGGTCCCATGTCGGATGCGCTCCCCGAGAATGATGGCCCCGATTCCGATGGCGATGGGCTGTGTGATTCAGGCGATCGTTGTGAGGGTGATAACTCTCTTGGTGACATTGATCGCGATGGCATCTGTGGTTCACCCGAGGATATGGGCATGGTGGACATGAGCGAGCCTGTGGATATGTCACGTCCTGATGAAGACATGGGGTTTGTACAGGACATGGGGCTTTCGCCTGGTTCCATGGATATGGGGCACTCCGCACCGCTTGATATGGACGGCACAGAGCATATGGATATGTCGTCTCCTGTGAATGAACCCGTACGTGAGAAAGTGGAGCAGAGTGAACCGCTTGATGAAGGTGGGTGTCAACAGGCATCAACCTCAGCGCCCTCAAAACATGCACTCCTCATGTTTGGGCTCATGTGCATGGCGCTCTTCTTCACACGTAGAAAACGCGACACATTTTAGTGTTTGGCTTTCTTGCATGGTTTTGTTTGTTACAATTAGCTCTACTGCTCTCGAACGCAGTGTATAGTCTTTATGGTATGCAAAATGTTTGTAGAGTGAGGTTTAAGGAGCACAAGAAGCTCTTTTATGCGTTGTTTTGCGATCCAAAAACCTCTGGAGTTTCACTACGCTTCGCTGCGTTCATCTCTGTAGGTTTTTGTTGCAAAACGCTCCGTTAAATTCCTCGTTTCGCCTCTTATGCATAAGGCCCGACTTGGCTTAGGTTTTAATAAGTTTTCGGATTTATTCAGGTTTAAAGGCTCCACAAAAAATTTCTCGTCGCTCGCCATGCTGGGGTGTTGTGATATGCAAAAACTAACATCCTCTTGTTTGATGTGTTCAGGACACCAGTGACTGTGCCTGAAAGATCAGGTGTACCATGGCTCCTGTCATGAGTGTGGTCAGGGTGCCCGAGACAACTGCTCTGGCTGCAAGGCTCGTGATCTCGGCCTGTCTCTCGGGGACGATCGCGCCAAGTCCGCCAGAAAGAATGCCCAGTGAGCCGAGGTTGGCAAATCCACACATGGCGTAAAGCATTGTCTTTCTGGACGATTCCGAGAGTGCACCATCAGCAAGTGTGGAGAGTTGTTGATAGGCGACAAACTCATTGAGCAAGGTTTTGGTCGCCATAAGCTCACCTGCTACACCTGTCTCGGACCATGGAATACCAATGATCCACATGACAGGTCGCATGACCTGGCCAAGCACAAGGCCAAGACTCATGGGGCGCTCCTGATCCCACGAGGGAATCCACGCCAACCCCTGGTTCACAAGGTGGACCAATGCAAAGAGCACCACCAGAATGGCGGCGATAGAGACCACCATTTTGATGCCATCATTTAGCCCTTTTAACGCCGCCTCCATCGTGTTTGATGACGATGAGGTGTAGGTCAGCGTGGCCTGCTCTTGATGATCACTCGTGGCTTCTTCGGGGTTTGGTGGCACCATAATCTGAGCGATCAGGATTGCAGCGGGTACACTCATGACGCTCGCCACCAGGATGTGTGTCAGGGCATCGGGAATGCTCGTCTCCACAAGGCTAGCATAAAGCACCATCACTGTGCCTGCGACCGTGGACATGCCACATGTCATCAATGCAAAGAGGTCCGAAGATGAGATGCGCTTGAGGTATGGCTTGATAAGCACAGGAGACTCAATGATGCCCATGAACACGCTTGAGGCCGCCGCAAATCCGAGCACACCAGACAGCTTTAATGTACGCTGTAACACCCATGAAAACGCCTGAATAATTCGAGGCAATATGTTCCAGTGAAAGAGCACCGCGCTCAACACGCTGATGAGTAGAATGAGCGGGAGCACTCTGAAGGCAACGACAAAGTTTGCGCTTGGATTGACGACCTCATAGGGCGTTACACCACCAGCCAGAAATCCAAACATGAATTGTGCACCTGCATCGGATGCGCTTTGCAGCACCGAGACGCTCTGACTAAGCAGGTTGAGCAGCGCGCGTAGGGGTGGGACAAATAACATCATCACTGCGAGCACTGCTTGAAGAAGCACAGCATACAGCGAGGTTTTGATGGGGATGTGCTGACGGCGCACGCTGAGCACGAGGGCAAAACAGGGGATGAGGATGAGTCCAAGGATGGCTTGCATTGTTTTCCTATTGATGAGAGGGACTCAGGTTCAATACGTCAGGGTGAATCTGGTTTCAAACCGAATAGGTCGGTGTGAGCGCTGGTGTCTGGAAAACTTTGCTTTTGGGTTTAGGGTTTTGACGTTACTTTCTACTTGGCGACGAGTAGACTGCTGCTCGTTGAGTGTCGTTGTTGTATTGTTTTTGATGAGGTCTAAGTTTTGGAATATAAAGGTAATTTTATTGGTGGTCAGTGGCAGGAGGTCACGCAGGCAGAAGGTGTGTTTACGCGAGAGAATCCCTCGCGAATTGATGAGACTGTGTTTGAGTTTCCCTGGGCGGTTGCTCCCGTGGAAGATGCTGTAAGTGCAGCAAGAAAAGCGCTCCCCACCTGGGATAAGTTGGGTTTTGATGCGCGACTTTCCTACATTCAAAAGCTCGCCAAAATTTTTGCAGATCGTAAAGAGGACCTCGCCATGGCGATCTGTCATGACGCAGGAAAGCCATTGTGGGAGGCGCGTGGTGAGGCTGGCGCACTCGTCGCCAAAATCAATATTATGAGTACCACAGGGATGGAGTTTACACGTGACCTCACGCTCCCTGATGGTTCGGGCAAGGCTGTTTATCGGCCGCTTGGGGTGCTCTGTGTGTTGGGGCCATTTAACTTCCCCCTTCACCTCCCCAATGGGCATATTATCCCCGCGCTCCTGAACGGAAATACGCTCGTTGTCAAGCCCAGCGAATTGAGTGGGGCGAGCATGCAATTGTACTTTGAATGCCTGCAAGAGGCAGGGTTTCCTGATGGTGTGGTGAACCTTGTGCAGGGCCCTGGTCCAGTGGGCGCAGCGCTCTCCACACATGAACGCGTGGATGGCGTCCTGTTTACGGGCTCGTACAATACAGGTTTGCGCATCAAGAAAGCCACCATTGAGCAGCCCTGGAAGTTGTTGGCGCTGGAAATGGGCGGAAAGAACACATCCATCGTGCTTGAGGATGCCAACATCGATCAGGTCGCGCATGAGTTGATCCTTGCCTCCTTCCTCACCACTGGTCAGCGTTGCACTGCAACTAGCCGTGTGGTGGCGCACAAGTCCATCGCCTCCAGGTTACTCGATCAGTTTGTGGAGCTTGCCAAAAAAGTGACCACAGGTGACGCCGAGCATGAAGAGGTCTTTATGGGGCCGATTATCAACAAGGGCTCCTACGATCGGTTTCTTGCCATGCAGCAAGAAACCGAATCAGGCAAGCTTCAGGCCGTGCTTCAGGGAGGCAAGGCGCGTGAGGATTTGAATGGTTATTTCCTTTCTCCTGCGATCTGGAAGGCGACCGAGTTTGATCCTCATGGTGCGCACCAGTCCGAGGAGATTTTTGGGCCTGATGTGATTTTTTACGAAGCTGCCGATGAGCAAGAACTCATTCATATTGCCAATGGCACAGACTATGGTCTTGCAATGAGCGTCTTTACCTCGGATGAGGAGCGCTTTGAGCGCATGACCTATGATTTGCATTCAGGCATTGTGAATATGAACCGCACCACAGCAGGTGCTTCAAGCGCGCTTCCTTTTGGTGGCGTCAAACGTTCTGGTAACCATCGTCCTGCGGCGATTTCCGCAGGTTTGTATTGTACCTATCCTCAGTCAAGGTTGATGCAAGGTTCTGATTTTGATGAGGAATCTGTTCTTTCTGGTCCGCTCTCTTATTTGAGCAAATAACACACTTCCCCAGGGCGAGCCTTGTGAACACAAGGCTCGCCCTGGGGAGTCATCTTGGAGTGAAATAGTATGAGTGTTCGTCATATGGAATTAATGGAAGTTCGTGCCAAGCTTGAAGATCTTATTTCGGAAGGCAAGGAAGTTGTGATCACCAAACGTGGCGTGGAGCTTGCGCGCCTGACCCCCATTCACCCTGAAGCTGTGAAGCACTCTGCTCCTCCTGCGTCCCGCATTCATATTGATGATGAAGATGACAAGGACGGCTTTGATCTTCTGCTTGATGAAGCAGGAGATGATTGAAAACACAATCGGCCCGTGTGAGGTTCCCCTCACACGGGCCGACTTACGTTCCATGGTGAGTGGAGCTAGAGCGTGATGGAGAAGAAGAGCGAAGGAGAAAGGATTGAAGTTCAAGGCGTGTGTTACTTTCTGTGTTTACGACACTGATATTCAACCTTTACACAAGCTTTTCCAGATAGAGCCTAGAAGACGCCTGCCTCCTCGAATAACTCTTGATTGTAATAGACAAGCTTTCCAAGCATATAGGATATCACGTAGAGGATGTAGGACCCGAGCGGGAACACGGCAAGAATGGCCATGCCTTCGGAGTGTTCTGCCACAATGGTCATGATGCTATAGCAGCCAATGAGCCCTGCGAGCATCATCCCATACGCTGCGGAGTAGGGCACAATAAGGCGCCCGAGCAATCGAAACATGATTGGGTGTAATGCGCCCACGAGTGAGCGGTTTAGTGCAGCACCAAGCCACATGATGGGGAAGAAAAACGCGCTTATCAGGGCGATCTTCAGTCCAAGTTCAGGATGGCGATTGTAGGCAAGGTAGGGCCAGATGCCGAAACCAAGCATGAACAGGAGCGCTGATCGACCTCCAGTAATCAGGCCATCAATAATGAAGTTTTCAAACCATTGCAGCCTGGGTAACTCCTCATCTCCCACTGCGATCGAATAGATGATGTCTCCCAGGTAGTTTGAGATGAGTCCAAGCAGGCATATCTGAGTAATCAGGACAATAGCGATGCTCCTTAGCCCATATACAGGAGCAAGTGGGAGCAAACTAAATCCTGCTGTGACAAGGAGCATGCTGATAAAGACCTTGGGTCTGAATGGGAACAGAAATGCAGAGCCAAGGCTCGCAAAAAAGGTGCCTGTAATCTCTTCATCAGGCTCCTGTATGGTGATGCCATAGCGTTCTTCTGGTTGAAGCACACGCGTTGGTGGAATCGCACGCATCACACTGTGACACTTTGGACAGAGCGACATATTCTGGTCCTCGGGTCGCACCACACAGTCAACACACCATTGACCACGGCATCCTCCACATTCAAATCTCGCAGATACGTTATTATGCCGATAACAAGACATACTACACCTCACACATAAAGAGTTCTTTTGGGACAAACGCATTTGGTTTCATCCCAGGTTCTCGTGTCCTCCCTGTAAGGTGTTGCGTCCCCCAAACAAGAAAGTCAGAATTGGTTCTTCAGAGTGTCTAACATATAGTAACTTCACAATTCAATATTTAAATGGCCATGCGTGCAGATGTGTTGGCGTGTTTTTGTTTGCATATGAGCTACGAGATGGCTGTGGTAGGGGATAACACAAGCTGTTACAATACCTTCAATTCCATGGTTTGAATGTGTGGAAAACCCGTTGTGATTTATAGGTTTAGTTAGGGGGTGTTATGTCAGGTGGAGAAGTTCAATGCGTGTCCGTCTAGTCAAGATAGTGAGCATGATCAGTGCTCTGGTGGTGGTGAGTTTTTCCGAGCAACTTGATGCTCAGGACGTACCAGAAGGTTTTCCTCGTTGCGAGCTTTCGGAGCGTGCACGAGAGCGTTTTGTGGAGACGTACTCCAAGGGGCACCTCGCCATTGCATCAGGTGATTTTGACACTGCACGCACACAGTTTGAAGCATCCCTCAAGCTCTGTATGGATGATGAGGTGGTGTGGTTCCTCGCCAGAGTTCATGAACGCCTGGGTCATACAGACGTGTCCAACAACCTTGATGAGACGTGGCGCACGCAGCGTGAATTGCTTGGACTGAGCACATCTCCTCCGCGTAAACCCGCCTGGGCAACATCACCCACGACTCCCAAACAAGTGACTTCGTTGACGCTTGCATCCACCACATCTGCCACACGTGCGCTCTCATTGCCTTCGGTATACAAGGGCGTTCACATTGGGCAAGAGAAGGCGGGTGCCTTTCAATTTGCCAGAGATCTTGCGCGGTTGAGCGTGGACCTGACCTCAAGTCAGCAAGGTGAGCTCTTTCTCTCGGATGGTACTTTCCTTGGCACCACACCTCTCAATGAGCTGATGATTCCTGCCAACAAGGATCTTGTGATCCTCCTCAAAATCGATGGGAAGCAAGTGCTTGCACGCACAGTGCACGCCAAGCCAGGTTCGCATCAAAAACTCTTCCTTGATGTGAGGTGATTGTAAGTTTTTGAATTGTAATTGTTATTTCTGCGCGTTGTGGCGGTTTGCGTGATGGCCTGTGCGCATCCTGTTTGACGAGAGCTTCGTTCTGTCGTTATGTCCATGGGTGCATGTCATGAAGCAACCTTCAGAATACTTTTGAATTTCAGTGGAGAAGATATATGTCAGGTTTGAGTGAACAGGAGCTGTTGGCGCTCGCAAAGCGTGTGGATGATGCCGCGATGAAGTGTGAAGAAATTGTAAAGCTAAGCGCCACACTTGATGATCTTGACTGGGAAGACGCATACACCATTCAGCGACTCTCCATGCAAAGGCGTTTTGAGCGTGGTGAAGAGCTCGTGGGCATGAAGATGGGGCTCACCAGCAAGGCCAAGATGAAGCAGGTCAATGTGGACTCTCCTATCTATGGTCACCTTACAAGCTCCATGCAGCGCTCAAGTGGCGATGATCTGCTTATGAGTGAGCAAATTCACCCTCGTGTAGAGCCTGAGATTGCCTTTATTGTCGGTGATAAGTCCATCAAAGGCCCAATCACAGCAGCTCAGGCGTGGGATTATATTGACGGCGTATGTGCTGCGATTGAGGTCATCGACTCTCGCTACGAGAAGTTCCAGTTTACTCTGCCTGATGTGGTGGCTGATAACGCATCTTCCACCAAGTTCTTCCTTGGCGATGTGGTCAGAAAGCCTGAAGAGGTCAAGGATGTGCTTGGCAACATTGGTATGATCATGGAAGTCGACGGAGAGACCAAGCAAGTAGGCTCAAGCGCTGCCATTTATGAGCATCCTATTCGCTCGTTTGTTGCGCTCGTCAACATGCTCGCCGAGCTCGACGAGGAACTTGCTGCGGGCTCCATTGTGCTCGCGGGCGCGGCGACTGCCGCCGAGTTTGTGTCAGCAGGTCAGCATATCTGCCTCAAGACTGATGCGCTTGGTGATGTCTTCCTTAACGTCAAAGAATGACGACCTCTTTTTCAAATTTTTGATCTTTACCTCAGAATAAAGGAGTATTTTGGGGGGCGGCTAAACTAGTTTAGCCGCCCCCCAAAATACTCCTTTATTCTGCTTTGCTACCCATAATGAGCGTCTTCATGAAGACCACACACCACTTCACTCGTTTTCCTCTGATCCTCCTGTTCGTTCTGGCAGGTTGTGTGACCAATGATGTCCCCAGTGCGACTGGCGATATGCAGATGAAAGATCAGGATATTCAGGAGGATATGCCATCTGATATGAGCCGCGATGATATGTTCGACCAGGAGGCATCTCCCAAAGATATGTCAGATATGCCTGCTGATATGCCTGTGTCTGACCTTGGTGATTCTGGGCAGGATATGCCCGATCTTGCGCCGCTGGACATGGGTTTGGATATGCCCGTGGATATGACGTTGCCAGAACCTTGTGATGGGCTCTGTACGCCTGGAGAAGAACTTTGCGTTGAGGGTTCATGTGTGAACGTCTGTCAGATGCAGCAAGCTGAATGTGGAGAGGTGAGCGTTGAGGGCGACTTCTTTACATGTGGTTCGTGCAGCGAACCACAGGAAGCGTGCATCGCAAATACATGCAAGGATTTGTGTGCCGAGTCCATGAGCCAATGTGGTGAGCTTGAGTGGTCTGGCCAGCAGGTCGAGTGTGGGTTGTGCACCAACCTTGATGATCTGTGCTCAGGTCAGGTGTGTCACTCGGGCGCTGCGGGGTGGCGATCTGTGACCACAGGGAGGGCGCATAGTTGTGGTCTCAAGTCTGATGGTAAGGTGTGGTGTTGGGGGAGCAACCTTGAGGGGCAAGTGGGACGTCCTGTTGCAGGTGATGGGAGTCAAGTGCCTTTAGAGACTGTGAATTTGGGCACGGTTGCGTCGATCTCCGCCAAGGATCAACATACGTGTGCTGTGGATCTGATGGGCTTTGCGTGGTGTTGGGGAGACAACTCTTTTGGGCAAATTGGCAATGGTCAGACGGTGACACGCACCACACCTTATCGCATCACCACGCTTCAAAACGTACGCGCTGTGGACGCGGCGACATGGCACACCTGTGCGCTGCTCGATAATGGTGAGGTTCGTTGTGTGGGGTATGGGCGACAGGGGCAGATTGGCGATGGCACCACGAGCAACAGTACGTCGTATCGTGCTGTGCATCTGTCAGAGAGTGATGCGTTTGCCATGGCTGTGGGAACTGCGCACACCTGTGCGATTTTGCGAGGAGGCCAGACGCAGTGTTGGGGCTTTAATGGTCAGGAGCAGAGCTATGGGCGTCTTGGTGCAGGAGATACGGCGTCGAGGTCTGCTCCCGTGAACGTGAGTCAGTCAGGCGAGGCATTTCATCAAATCTCGGCAGGAGAGAAGCACACCTGTGCTGTGAGTCAGCAGCACGAGGTGTGGTGTTGGGGAGACAACACTTTTGGGCAGCTTGGTGATGGCACGTCACTGGATAGCCTCGTGCCAAGAAAGGTGATGAATGTGAGTGATATAAGGCATGTGTATGCAGGTAAGGAGCACACCTGTGCTGTGAGTCATACGGGAGGATTATTTTGTTGGGGACGCAACGATGATGGTCAGCTTGGGCTTGGTAACCTGAATGTGCAGAGGACACCTCAACCTGTGGCTTTGAGTGATGTATTGGAGGTTGCGCCAGGGTTTTATCATACCTGCGCAGTGACCTCTGAGGGGCGTCTGTTTTGTTGGGGACGCAATGATAGTGGCCAGCTTGGTATTCATAGTTTGACGAGCAGCACTACGCCTGTAGAGGTGGTGGACTGAGCAAATAGAGCCAAAAAAGAGGGCGGTGGCGGGGGCAAAAAATCGAAGATTTTTTCCCCCCGCCACCGCCCTCTTTTTTGTGATGCATGGTCTTTAATGCCTTTATACGCAACTATTTGTCTGTGTGTGCGATAACACTCATACCGTGTACGTAATCATATCATATCAAGCGATGGGAGGGTGTAATGGGAGAGTCACCAGGAACAAGGCGTCAGCGTGTGTGGTGGTCAGCACAGCAGGAGCACGATGCGTTGCGTGAGCCTGCACGACGTGAGTCCATGGATGTGTTGGAGTCCATGTTGATGCTAGATTGTGTGGCCGCGCGTGCGGCGCTTGATGCGATTATAAAAGATGCGCATCGAGGTTGGATTGATATCTTGTTGGGGGCTCATGCGAATCATGTGCGTTGGGGATTGCTTACGCACTGGCAACAGACCTGTCTTGCCTGTGTGGGTGAGGGGGGCATGGATGCCGATGTTGTTGCGCTTTTGAGGCCAGATCAACCTTGTGAAGCGAAGATACCTGTCACTATACTCCGCGTAGACAGGTCGGCTTTAAGCCATTACGTGCGCACAAGAAGGCCTCACCATTACACGCCCCTGCAACGAGGTCTATTATGCCTATCGCCCTCTCATCGTATACACAAGAACCTCGTGAGGTGAGGTTTAAAAGTGTAATGTTTGCAATTGTTTGTGTGCTTTGTGTTGTGGCGATGCCCACATCTGATGCGTTTGCGCAGCAGAGCACCGTGGAGCCGATGGAGCCCGAGCTGCGGCGTAATGAGTTCATGGCGACCGCCCATGCGAGGGCTATATTTGCGCCCAAGCTGTTGCTCGACCTCTGGTTTGAGGAGCACGCTAACACGTGGTCAGGCGATCAACGCAACATCTCTTATGGCGGACATTTCACGTGGCGTCTCAAGGGCGATTACGAGCTTGGCGTGGGGATTGATTGGGCAGACCTCTCAATGCCAGCGCAATACTGGAAGCAGAACAACGAGGAGATCGAGGACGCTGACTTCACGACGCTTGATCTGAAGATGTTGTCGGTGGTGTTTACGACTTACTGGTACTGGGACCCTGTGGAGTGGCTATCTCCTTATGTTGGCGTGGGAATTGGTGCGGCATATCTGGCAGGTTCAGGTATTGTTGATTATCAACCTGTACGGGGGACCGCATGTGATACGCAGCGAGGTACAGGTGAGGAGTTCACGCCCGAGGCGTGTTATGGGGAGGATGGTAAGGCTGATCCCTCGCAGGTGGATCTCTCCACTGCACGACCTGCGGAGCGTATGCCTCCTGTGGTGCCTGTGGTCCATGTTGCAGGTGGGTTGAGATTTAATATTTACCGTTATGGCGTGGCAAAATTGGAGGTTGGGTTCAACGATTACACATATGTAGGGTTGAGTCTTGGGGGCCAGTGGTGGTAAGACCTTGTCACATTGTCGTAGGAAGAAGTTCGTGTCGTCTAACTATTGTTTTTATAACAACTAAGGAGTCTTGAAACGATGAATAAAGTCTATGAGTCGGCAGCAGCGGCGATCGAGGGAATCCAGGATGGAATGACCTTGATGTCGGGTGGTTTTGGCCTTTGCGGAAACCCTGAAAACCTTATCCTTGCCCTTCGAGAGCATGGCGCAAAGGATCTCACCGTCATCAGTAACAACTGTGGCACAGATGACTACGGCCTTGGCGTATTGCTTAAAAACCGCCAGATCGCCAAGATGATCTCAAGCTATGTCGGTGAAAATAAAAACTTTGAGCAACAGTTCCTGAGCGGCGAGCTTGAGGTTGAGTTAAACCCACAAGGCACGCTCGCTGAGCGTATTCGCGCAGGTGGTGCAGGTATCCCTGCGTTTTACACGCCAACAGGATATGGTACCGAGGCTGCCAAAGGCCGTGAGACCCGCGAATTTGACGGTCAGATGTTCGTCATGGAGACTGCGTTGACCGCTGATTTTGCGTTTGTGAAAGCCTGGAAAGGCGACACGCATGGTAACCTGATTTTCTCAAAGACCGCGCGTAACTTTAACCCCATGATGGCCATGGCAGGTAAGATTACCATCGCCGAGGTCGAAGAGCTCGTGGAGCCAGGTGAGCTTGATCCTGATCAGATTCACACACCAGGAATCTTTGTTCAGCGCATCATCAAAGGTGAGCATTACGAGAAGTGGATCGAGCAGCGTACAACCCGTCCACGCGGTTGATTGCTCCCCTTCTTGAACGATATTTGCTCCTGGCTTGAATTGCCAAAAAGTTTTTTAAATCAAATTCTTATTTGTGGTGTTTGAAACGCGAACCTGCAAATAAAAGAGGAGAATATACAATGGCTCTTACACGAGATCAGATGGCACAACGTGCCGCACAGGAAGTTGAGGATGGCACATACGTCAACCTTGGTATTGGTATCCCCACACTTGTTGCCAACCACATCCCCGAGGGTGTTGAGGTTGTGCTTCACAGTGAAAACGGTCTGCTTGGCGTGGGTCCGTTCCCTTATGAAGGAGATGAGGATGCCGACCTGATTAACGCAGGCAAGCAAACCATCACCACCGTGCCTGGTAGCGTCTTTTTCTCAAGCGCGGACAGCTTCGCCATGATTCGTGGCGGTCACATCGACCTCACCATCCTTGGTGCCATGGAAGTCAGCGAAGAAGGTGACCTCGCCAACTGGATGATTCCAGGCAAAATGATCAAGGGCATGGGCGGCGCGATGGACCTCGTCAGCGGTGCAAAGCGCGTGGTCGTGCTTATGACACATGCTTCAAAATCAGGCAGCTCCAAGCTGTTGAAGAAGTGTAAGCTCCCCTTAACAGGACTAAAATGTGTCAACCGCATCATTACGAACCTTGCATTATTTGACGTGGACGGCGATAAGCTTGTCCTGCGCGAGCTTGCGCCTGGCGTGACCCTTGAGGAGATCGAGGCTGCCACGGAAGCAAGTTACATCGTCGCCGATGATGTGAAAGAGATGAGCTTTTGATTCCTTGTGAGTCCAAGTGCTCACGATGATTGAGTTTTTAGATCCACAAGCGCAGCGTGGAGGGTGGCGAAATTGACATGTCAATTTCGCCACCCTCCACGCTGCGTCTTGTCTGTCACTGTGAGAAGATAAGTCCATGGCACTTTTTTGGTATTTGCTGGCCTTTGTGGTCGGTCTCTGTGTGGCGATTCAGCCACCTACAAACGC
This sequence comes from uncultured Pseudomonadota bacterium, assembly GCA_950059285.1. Lineage (GTDB taxonomy): Bacteria > Myxococcota_A > Bradymonadia > Bradymonadales > Bradymonadaceae > CATLTV01. The sequence continues at coordinate 33,159 of CATLTV010000016.1, forward strand.
TATCGCCGCTCGTTATGCTGGCGTTGGCCCCATGTTGATCGTGACCAACACCCTTGTTTTACTTGGCGCGATCGTGTTGTATTTCCTCTGGCCCGAGAAGTCATCCATGCAAGATGTGGCAAACGTTCCAGTGCGTTACTGGCTTGGCGCATTGTATGGTTTGACCATTGTGGTCGGCGGTATGTTGGTGTTCCCCAAGATTGGAGCCACCACATCTCTTGGCTTGATCTTGCTTGGCCAGTTCATGCTTGGTGCAGCGATTGAGCATTATGGCTGGCTTGACATGCCCAGGACCCCGATTGATTGGACCAAGGTTGTTGGGATCGTGATCATGCTCGCAGGTTTTGCGATTACACAGGCCAAGATGTTCTTGCCTGCTGAGTAATTTTTTAAGGCCATCCAGACGCCTTGATAGGCTATCTGGGTGGCCAAAAAAGATGATAGAGTAATATAGCTTAAGTATAATACAAGGTTTGGTTTTTGGGATTATGGATATTGGAAAAGTCATTGAGTTTTCGGCATCAGATGAACACCGCCTCGGCGTAATCACAGGTTCTCTGGGAAAGAAGAAACTGATCATCAAGACGATCGATGGCGTTGAGATGAGGACATCCCCCAAGAGCGTAAGCTTTGAAGTGCCTGGCAAGAAGATCGATCCAAGCGTACCTGGAGAGGTCGAGAAGGCGCTTGGCAAGCTTGAGTCAGCGCTCGCAGAAGCCAAGGAGATGATCGATCTTGAGCTGACCTGGGAAATGGTCAGTGAACTTGGCGAGTCGATGAGCGCCAATGAACTCGCAGATCTCATCTTTGGTTCTGATGAACCCGCGCAAGTGCTTGCCGTGATGCAGGTCTTGCGCGACGACGTGCTCTACTTTAAGAGCAAAAAAGAGGTCTATGAGCCTCGTCCTGTGGAGATCATTGAACAGCTTCGTTCTCAGCTTGAGGCAGCTCAGCGCCGTGAACAGGAGCAACGTCAGTTCCTTGAGACCATCGCCGAGGCACAACAGCTGCCAGAGCGTGCGGACCGCGCCGCACTCATCAAGGTGCGCGCCAGCGAAGACGATAACCTGCGCAACAAGCTTGCTTTGCTTCAGGAGTACGGCGCGAGTGATGACTTCTTTGAGCACAAGGATCAGGCCAATGATCTGCTTGATGAACTCAATGATTTTCCTGGCGTCAAGGTCTACGGCAGCGGCTCCTTGCGCGCGTTCAACTTGATGCGTGAACTTGGACTCTGGTCAAAGCATGAGAACACCTGGCTGTACCGCTTTCGCATTAATACAGAGGTTCCAGATCACTTGCTTGAGGAGGCCAGGGCGTTGGCTGCAAAGGGTTGGGAACCTGAGCCATGGCGCAAGGATCTGACCAGGTTGCTTTGTTTTAGTATCGATGATGCGTCCACGCTCGACATTGATGATGCGCTCTCCTGTGTGCCTCGTGAGGATGGCGGCTGGGATCTTGGTGTGCACATCGCAGATCCTTCGGCATTTGTGAAGGCAGGCAGTGAGCTTGACCTTGCTGCACGTCAACGAGGCACGAGTATTTACCTGCCGATTGGCACCTTGCCGATGTTCCCTCGTGAGTTGTCCGAGGAGGCGATGAGCCTTGTTGCTGGAGAGCTTCGCCCTGCCATGACCACACTTGTCCAGATTGATAAGGACTTGAACGTGGTTGATGTGGAGGTCTTCGCCTCAACGATTTGTGTAGATCACAGGTTGACTTACGATAGCGTGGATGAGGTGCTTGAGCGTGATCCTGCAACACCGATGGAGGTGGCGCTGCATGATCTTGCGTTCCTGACCAACGAGTTGTTCCACAAACGCCAGGAAGATGGTGCGGTGAGCTTCGACATTCCCGAGGCAAAGATTGTGGTGACAGGTCTTGAAGGCGCAGAAACAGCCGACGACGATGATGTCGAACCCGAGGTCAAGGTGGAGCTTCTCGACAACGAGTCGCCCGCAAGACTGCTTGTGGCCGAGAGCATGATCTTCGCGAGCGCTAACATGGCCAAGTTCTGTGCTCGTCGCGAGATTCCTGTGATTTATCGTGGTCAGGAAGCGCCTGAAGATGAGCTTTTTGATGAAGAAGTGATGGCGATGCCAGAAGGATTGCCACGTTTCTTTGCGATGCGCAGGAAGATGAAGCCAGGCAACATCACCACACATCCCGAGCGTCACTTTGGGTTGGGTCTTGATATGTACGTTCAGGCGACGAGCCCGATCAGGCGTTATTCGGACTTGATTTGCCAGCGTCAGGTCAAGGCTTTCCTCACCGATGAGGAACTTCCGTATTCTCCTGACGAGATTCTTCAGATCGCAGCAGACGTGGAGATCGCGACTCGTGAGGCGATCAAGGCATCACGTGGCACAGATCAGTATTGGGCTTATTATTACCTTGGTCAGATGAAGGGCGAGGTGATGCGAGGCACGGTGTTAAACCACAGAGATGATCGTATTGCGTTTGTGTTCCTTCATGATGTGGCGTTGAGGGTCAAGTGCATGATGCAAAAACGTCATGAGCCAGGTGATGAGATTGATGTATTGATCGAGCGCGCTGATCCTCGCCGCGAGATGTTGCGCGTCAAAGAAAACTAACCGCTTTAAATATGGAAGAAAAGGGTAGTGCTCGCCAGGGCGCTACCTTTTTTTGTGTATGGGGTGAATCTCTTATATTCAGGGGAGATAGCATATGTGTTGCGTTGTCGGTGTATGTGGTAATGTTTTGATATGATTACATTTTACGCCGCGCCTGTATGTGATTTTCAACAGTATGCTTTCGCGTCATGAGTGGTGGTTTTTTCTTGACAATTTCCCAAAAGCTACTTCTAGCAAGAGATATACCAAAATCCGTTCATCGCTTGAAAAAAGTGATTTCAATGTGTACCATGCAAGGGACAAGAGGAGAGTTCTGAGTATGTAGGGAGTATGAGTAAAGGAGAGCAAATAGGCAGTATGGTCGCGATCATTTTGGCGAGCATTTTTTTGGGTGAGCCAGCAGTGGACGCGAGTGTAGGAGGGGGTGTTGAGCGTGCTCAGGAGAGAGTGTCGCGAGCGTTAAAAGAGGCGCAATCGCGGGACGATACGCCCTGGAAGATGGATACGCGTGGTCGGTATGTATTGGGTGTGAATGGTGGTGAGTTAAGCGCACGTATGTGTGAAGAGAATGGATCGCGTGTGGTGTGCGAGCGTGTGGAGTTTGTGTTGGCAGGGGTCACAGGCGTGAGTGAGCATGCGGAGATTAAAGAGGATGAGTCTCAAGTTACGATGTCTGGGCTGGAGGTTCAGTTCAGGTGGGGGAGAGCACGTGTAAAGCAAGCGAGTTTTACACAGGGGGAGTGGGGAGAATTCAAGGACGTGAAAGTGAAGAATCTGGAGATTGGACGAGAGTAGGAGGAAAGCCCGATGGCGATGCAGCAATACATGGTAGCGCGACAGCAGATGTCGCAACAATTGCGCATGACACCGCAGTTGCAACAGGCGATCAAGCTCCTTCAGCTCTCACGCATGGAATTGATCTCAAAGGTTCAGCAGGAGATGGTCGAGAACCCTGTCCTGGAGGAGGTCGTGGACTCCTACGAGGTGGAGAGCCTCAAGCAGCAGGAATCCAATGTTGGCGAGGGCAAGGTTCGGGAGAAGAGCTCTGAAGAGTCTGTGGCAGAGGTCAAGGCGGATGAGCGCGACATGACCAGCGTGGACTGGGAGAACTATATTGATAGCTTCAGTTCTCCGATGCCGACATCAAGTTACAAGGGATTGTCTACAGAAGACATGCCTGGGTTGGAGCAGACGCTGTCGACCTCGGAGAGCCTTGTGGACTTTTTGCTTGAGCAATTGCGCGAGGTAGACTTTGATGAGCAGCAACAGTATATCGCCTTGATTCTTATCGGGAATTTGACGCAGCAGGGGTATCTTAAAGGGCAGACCGTGGAGGAGATCGCGCTGGATGTAGGCGCGGAGCTTGAGACGGTTGAGATCGTACTGGATGTGCTCCAGAGCTTTGAGCCGATTGGTGTATTTGCGCGTGATTTACAGGAGTGTTTGCTGATTCAGCTTGAGCGGCTGCACCCCAAAAACCGCATCGCTCGTAAGATTGTGGAAGAGCATATTCCAAACCTTGAGCGCAAGAGTTATGGCAAGATCGCTCGCGCATTATCGATTACACAGGCCGAGGTGCTTGATGCTGCACGTGTCATTGCAAGCCTTGAGCCTCGTCCTGGCCGTACTTACGAAGAGGACGAGACGCGTTACATCACTCCCGACATCTACATTCGTCAGATGGGCAATGAATATGCCGTGGTGTTGAACGAGGATGGTCTCCCCAAGCTCAAGATCTCAAGCTATTACAAGCGAGAGCTCTCCAAGGGCAAGAATGGTACGACCAATGGCGACAAGAGCAAAAACGAGGCGCAAGACTATATCCAAGACAAGTTACGCGATGCAAAGTGGCTGATCAGGAGCATTTATCAGCGCCAGAACACGATCATGAAGGTCACCGAGAGCATCCTCAAGTTCCAGCGTGACTTCTTTGATTATGGCGTGGAGCACCTCAAGCCACTGGTGCTTCGCGATGTCGCTGATGACATCGAAATGCACGAGTCCACAGTCAGTCGTGTCACCACCAATAAATACGTGCACACACCACGTGGGATCTTTGAGTTGAAGTTCTTTTTCAACTCCTCCATCACCAAACATGGTGGTGAAGATCTCGCGAGCGAAGCGGTGAAAGCAAAAATTCGTGAAATTATTTCTAACGAAAATCCCAAGAAACCACTGTCCGATTCCAAGATCGTAAAGATCCTCTCCGAGGAGAACATCGACATCGCTCGACGTACTGTAGCCAAGTACAGAGAGATGATGGGAATTCTGTCCAGCTCAAAGCGCAAACAGCTGCTCTGAGGCGGGTGATATCAGGGCCATGTTATTTGGTCGTTGTGCCAAGAAACTGCTTTGCAGCGACCCTCCACAGGCGTTATGCTGAAGGATACAGGGCCTTGATATCAAGAGGACGGTACTTAGTGTCGATACTGTTCACTGCCTCACTATCTTTGGGGCCCATCGTTTACCCATAAAACTGTACTAACGCGGAGTCGTCTATGAACACAACAGTCTCCTTTCGTCATATGGATTCATCTCCAGCTCTTCGAGACTATGCCACTCGTAAATTGGAAAAAGTGGTAGATAAGTATGTACACGGTCGAGTGGATTCGACCGTCGTCATGAGCGTGGAAAAATTCCGTCACATTGCCAAATTCACTGTGCAAATCAAGAACCTCACAGTGAAGGGAGACTCCAGCAGCGAGGATATGTACAGCTCAGTTGACCTCGCCCTCGACAAGATCGAGCGCCAGCTGCGCCGTCACAAGGATCGTCTGCGCGATCACAAGCCCCACCACTCTGGAGATTCTGGTAAGTCCTTCAGAATGAGCGTCGTGACACCTCCTGGTGCTGACGATGCTTCCTACGATGAGGACTTTGAAGAAGATTACAAAAACTACCCCGCCGAGTCCGATGAGGCTGCTCCTGAGGCAGAAGCTGCTCCTGAAGCCGCTGCATCTGAGGACACTGTGGAGGTGACCACAAAGAGTGGCACTGTCGCTGTTCAGCGTCAGCGCGACTACGAAGCCAAGGTACTCTCTGTTGAAGAGGCTGCGCTTCAGCTTGAACTTCTCAGCGATCGTGAATTCTTCGTCTTCACAAACGCCGAGTCCAAAGAGATCAACATCATCCACCGTCGTGCGGATGGCACATTCGGTTTGATTGAGACCTGATTGTCGAAATCATCGTTCTGATGTAAAGAGAGAGGCAGTGTTTTTGCTCAAGCAAAAACACTGCCTCTCTCTTTATTTATCTTGTTCAAGGAGCGTTGAGATATGTCAGTAAATCGCCTTAAAAGCAAACCTTTTGGCCTCTGGTCAAGCCCAATCAGTCCCAGAGACCTCGCAGGACAGATGCGTCTGATGGACGCCCTCGCGCTTGAGCAAGGCGTGATCTGGGCTGAAGGTCGCGGAAAACAGGGCATGGTCGTCTACCAACAAGGTGTGGATGCTCCTCGTGACCTGTTCACCGAGCAGAGCGCGCGCGGTGGCGTGGGTTATGGTGGCGGTGAGATCGCTGTACATGGCTCGGACTACTACTTCTCGGGTGGAGATGGTCGCCTCTGGAAAGGAAGCCTCACACATGGTGCTCCCGCTCCTCTTACACCCAAATTCGGCAGCATTGCGTCTCCTACACCTTCTCCCGATGGCACGCATGTCGCTTATGTGCACACCGCAGGTGGACAGGACTCCATCGCGCTTGTGGATGCACATGGCAAGAAATGGCCCCTCAAGCTTGTTGAAGGCGCGGATTTCTACATGCAACCTGCCTGGCACCCCGAACAAACTCACCTCGCCTGGATTAGCTGGGACCAACCCCAGATGCCCTGGGATGGAACACGTCTTGAGCTTGCTCGCGTACACATTGGGGCACATGGCGTCAGGCTTGATGAGCCTGTGGTAATTGCTGGTTCCGCGGATGTCTCTGTGCAACAACCTTGCTTCTCTCCTGATGGTCGATTCCTCGCGTATGTGAGCGATGAGTCTGGCTGGCATCAGGTCTATGTGCGCGATATCAAGGGGAATACTGTCCTTCAGTTGTCCGACGTTGAGGCAGATCATAGCACGCCAGGTTGGATTCAGGGACTGCGCCATATCGCGTGGTTGCCTGATGGTTCGGGCGTCCTTGCGTTGCGCCATTCAAAAGGTTTCTCGGAGCTGTGGTGTTACACGCTTGCTGGTGAGTCCTACAAGGTTCCTGGTCTGGAGGAGTACACGTCTCTGGCTCAGATCAGTGTCAATGAGGCTCAGGAAGTTGTGTTGTTGGCGTCCTCTTCTTCAATTCCATCAAGGGTTGTGGTCCTTGATCAAAACGGTGATGTGCGCGTTGTGCGTCGCGCCAGCGCAGAGCTTGTTGAGCCCGATGCGCTTGCCGACGTGCAGCCCATTAGCTGGGAGTCGCTCGATGGCAGCATTGTGCATGGAAACTACTACGCGCCAACGTCCACACGTTTCTGTGGAGAAGGCAAACCTCCCGTGATGGTGATGATTCACGGTGGTCCTACATCTCAGGCGGTGGCAGGCTGGAATAGCAAGGTTCAGTTCTTTGCGACTCGAGGTTATGCTGTGGTGGAGGTGAACTATCGCGGCTCCACAGGCTATGGTCGTGATTACATGACGGCGCTGCGTGGAAACTGGGGCGTATATGACATGGAAGATGCTGTGTCTGCGGTGAAGTATCTTGGCGAGGAAGGGCTCGCTGATCCTGAGCGTGCTGTGATTATGGGCGGAAGTGCTGGTGGTTATACCGTGCTGCACGCGCTGGTGAAACATCCTGGTGTGTTTGCCGCAGGTATCTCGATGTATGGCATCTCCAACCTGTTTGCGCTCGCTGCCGGGACACACAAGTTTGAAGCTGCATACAACGATTCTCTCATTGGTCCTCTGCCTGCCGCATCCAAGGAGTACAACGAGCGCTCACCCATTTTCTTTGTGGATAATCTGAGCGATCCTGTCGCCATTTATCAGGGCGACGAAGATGGTGTGGTCCCTCCTGATCAGGCCGAAGAGATTGTGGCGAGCTTAAAAGAGCGTGGCGTGCCTCATACCTACCATCTCTATGCGGGTGAAGGACATGGCTGGCGCAAGCCCGAAACGATTGAGCATTTTTACAGCTCAGTGATTGAGTTCTTGAATCAATATGTTGTGTATAAGTGACTGATTTGAAACAAAAAACCAAAGGGTCGGGGTGAGTTGTTTAAACGACTCACCCCGACCCTTTGGTTTTTTGTTTCAATTGTTTGCACAATGTGACCTGACGCTTACGACAGAGTGTGTGTGGAAGATACAATGTTGATGTGTGGTGGAGACAGGTCATGCGAACAGTAAAGAGTCAAAAACGTGATAGAGTCTACGGGTGGTGTGTGGGTGCATGTCTTGTGGCGCTGGGGCTTGGCTGTGTCATTGACAACAGTGAGGAGTTAGAGCCGCTGGAGATTCAGTGCATTGCAGGTGAGTCGGACAGGCAGTGCAGTGGCGGCGAGACGACAGTATTTGACGCCAGCCCACTGGCGTTCAACTCGGCGGTTGCAAACCTGGATGACGATGACATCGATAAGTTTGAGCTTGGACAACATGTGTTCACAGTCTCTTTTCAGACAGGCAACGGTTTTGGGGGTGATTTCAAAGGTGTTGGTCCCCGTTTCAATGATAGCTCGTGTGGTGGGTGTCACCTGGGCAATGGTCGCGCCAATCCTTATGACAATCGTGGACAACCTACACCTGCGTTGTTGGTACGTGTCAGCAAGCTTGATGCACAAGGTGTGGCACATCCTCTTGATGCCTATGGTTCGCAGTTACAGCCTCAGGGGGTGAGCGATCGTTTTGAGGACATTGGCGGAGAGGTCGATATTTTTGTGCGTTGGGAGACGACCACAGGAGCCTTTGATGATGGTACTCCATACGAGCTGGTGAGGCCTGACTTTTCCTTCTCAAACCCTGCGCATGGTCGTTTTGAGCAGGGCTTTGTGTATTCCCCACGCGCCACATCATCCATGATTGGACTTGGGCTGCTTGAGGCGATTCCTTCCTCTCAGATTCTTGCTCAGGCAGATCCTGATGATGAGGATCAGGATGGCATTTCGGGTCGTCCTAACATTCATAGAGATGAGGTTACAGGTGCGCGCAAGGTAGGGCGATTTGGCTGGAAGTCTTCTCATGCGACCTTACAGGATCAGAACGCGGCGGCGATGCTTGGTGATATCGGTGTGGTTTCACGCCATGTGCGCACCAAGGATTGCAATGTGGCGATGCCTTCTTCTCCATGCACTGATGTCGACGGGGTATTGCAAGGTGAGGTCGAGATCGAGGATCATTTCATGGATGCGCTTGATTTCTACACGCGTCACATTGCGCCACCTGCGTCAAGATTTGGCCATTTTGAAGAAGGGGGGCTTCATCAGGAAGGGTTGGAATTATTTGAGGAATTGGGTTGTGATGCTTGCCATACGCCATCGTGGACCACAGCCTCTGGACACCCCAACAAAGCGCTTGCTGGTCAGGTGATCTTCCCATACACCGACTTGCTTTTGCATGACATGGGTGAGGGGCTTGCAGATGGTCGTCCTGATGGCGAAGCCAATGGTCATGAGTGGAGGACTGCACCGTTGTGGGGTCTTGGCCTTGTGGACACGGTGAATGATCATCAGCGCTTCTTGCATGATGGAAGGGCTCGCAACGTGAGCGAAGCGATCTTGTGGCATGGTGGAGAGGCTGCTGCTAGCCGAGATCTGTACAAGGCGCTGGATTCCTCCGAGCGCCGCAAGCTCATTGCATTTTTAAATGCGCTTTGATTGAGCACAGGAGCACCAAGCAAAGAGATAGCAAGAGGGCGACTGGAGGATTACAATCCTCCAGTCGCCCTCTTGCTATCTCTTTGCTTTTATTGGCGTATTTTAGAATTTTGCTTCAGCACCAGCGATAAACTCACGTGCGCCTGTGATGAAGACGCCATTGGTGGAGCGCGTTGAGATCACGCGTTGATCGAGCAAGTTTTTCCCAAGCATGTAGAAGGTTGTGTTCCACGGGATGTGTGCGTAGGTGAGTCGCGCATCGATGCTTGTTCTTGCTGGGATGGGACCACGAATGCCATTTGCGCTGGGTGTGGTGATGTTCTCGATCTCGGAGAAGCTTTCGCTGGTGTAACGCGCAGCGAGCATGGCAGCAAACCCGAGTGGATGTTCTGCACCAATTTGTGCGCTGGCGCGGTGTTTTGGCACGTAAGGAACGGAGTTTCCAACCAGAGGAGTTCGCCACTGATCGCCGAGCGTGGCGTGTGTGTAGGAATAGTTCAACAACACGGGGAAGCGCAGGATCGTACGGAAGTACTGGAATGGGTCGGCTTGAAGGGAAGTTTCAACACCAAGATGGCGTGTGTTTCCTGCCTCAAAAGCCGCATTGTTCTGTGCTGTCAATGATGTGATAGGGAGCGTCAGGTTTTTTGTTTCAATCCAGAATCCCGAGACATCAAGAGAGAGCTGATTTTTGTCATAAAGTCGTGAGCCAAGCTCGAAGTTCCACGCGTATTCAGGGACGAGGTTGACTTCATCGTCAATCAGGGAGCTTGCAAGGCGTTCTTCAGGAATCGCCATGCTTCGGTGAGCGCTGGCAAAGATCGTGACATGCTTGCCAAGATCAAGCGAGGAGCCAACACCAGGAAGCAATGAGGTTGATGTATCACCACCATCACGCGGCGGGTTAAAGTCGACAGGCTCCCCATCAAAGGTATCTCGCCAGACACGTCGTTCCGATCGCAAGAACTCAAGGCGAACGCCTGGTTCTACGCGAAGCTTGTCTTTAAGGAAGAAGAAGCGCCCAAGAGAATAGGCGGCAAGTGTGCGGCCTGTGCGTTCTTCATCAAGCAGAGAGGTGCCTGATGGAGAACCTCCATGTTGACCACGTTGTTGTTCGCGATCGATGTCCTCCTGAGAGCCGCGCAGGCCCATAATAATTTCAGAGCGTCCAAGTTTTCCAAGATCAAGGTCGAGTGTCAGCCTGCTCTCGGCGCCAAGTGTGCTGTAGCGCTCGTTGATGATGTCTGTGGAGTCAAGGAAGTACAGTGAGCCATTGTCCTGGGTAGACGAGGTGTTGCCACCAAGAATAACACGCTCGTAGCCATCCAGAGAGCGCTCCTGTCGGTCAAAGCGCTGTTGCTGGACGTGTCTACTCATGGTGTTTGCCCAGAGGCTAGTCTGGAGCATTCCTACATCGCCAACCACATATGTGTGTTGGATGCTTGCAGCGAGTCGATCCAACTCATTGCGATCGTAAGGCGCGACCACGGTGTTGGGGTCTTGCTCATAGATGTTTTGTGTCAGGCCAGTTCTTGATGCGCGTGAGAACTCATCATAAATGGAGAGTTTTGCGCCAAACCAGGAGCGTTCCGAGGGCTGAAGTCGAAACTTGGCCGAGAGATCTGTGGCGACGAGATCCAGTGATTGAGGGCCTTCAAAGCGTCTGTGGTGAGCCTCAAAGAGGTAGCCCACCACCCCCTTGGTATCGCCAATGGATGCACCAATGTTCATGCGGCCAAACGAGCCGCCTTGAAAATAGCCCGATGTGGTGAACGCGCGTGGAGGCGCGTGTGTAATGAGGTTGATCGCACCACCCATATTTTGTGGTCCGTAGAGGATTGAACTTGACCCTGTAAGTTGCTCGACTTTCTCGATTTTCTCAACGGGTGTGGTGTAAAGAATTGAGCCGTCGAGGTAGGGCGCAGCCGCGATGGCGATGCCATCTTCAAGCACAAGTGTGTAGGTGCTTTGTGTGGGGGGGAAGCCGCGCATGCCAAGGTTTAATCGCAGGCCCATGGGGTCGACATTGGCGATTGTGACATTGGGCAGGTACTCCAGAAGTTCAGCGGTGGAGCGTGGCGCGATGCGGTCGATTTGTTTCTGTGTCAGCGTATGAGCGCTGCCTGCGGTGTCACGACGGTCACGTTCATTGGGGCCAATAAGCTCAATGTCGAGTGGAAGCGTTGACCAGATATCGAGGTTCACAAACTCGATCAGGGGTGCTTCTTCTGCGATGAATTCGCCTTCAACCTCGCCTTCAACGAACGTATCGTCCTCTTCAAACTCTTCTTCAGGTTCGATGGTGTCATCGTCACCTTCGGAGGCCACCTCTGTGGAGGGAGCGCTCTCGGCGGCGTCCGGGGTGTCTTCTGGTTGTGGCGTATCCTGAGCGAACAGGGGGCTAGATGCGCCAAAGATAAGGATAGAGCAAAGCGAGGCGATATGGCTTCTTTTCACAACGAGACCTCAAGCAAGAAGGGGTATGCATCACGATGTGTGAATGTGATGTAGTTAAAATACAACGAGAGGTTGTATCAGGGAGGGCTTGAGGATGGCAATAAGAGTTGGGCAAGATCTGATCAGATCTTGTAGCGAATCGGGATGGTGAGGCTTTTGGTGTTCCAGCCAAGTTCCTGAGGAGGGGCAGGGAGTTTTTTCAGCGAGCGAATCGTCTGAATAGCGCCTTCATCCAGGGCTTTATGTCCCGAGGATTTGCGTACTTTGACGGCAATGATTTCGCCATTTTTATCAAATTTGACAAGGAGATACACTGTGCCCTGAAGGCGAGCGCGACGAGCGGCTCTGGGCACGAACTTATTCTTGTCGATGGTGGAGAAGAGGAGGCGTTTGTAGGCACGCAGAGCTCCCTTACGATCGACATTTCCTGCGGGCGCAGAGGGGATATGTTCGGTGACGGCAGCCGTGTCGGATGTCACGGGCGAATCGTGTGTGGTGCTGTTTCCCTGAGATGCAATGGAGACGCCCTGAGAGATGCTCTTTGCAGGGGCGATGTTTTCAGCAAGCGCGGCAGGTGAGGTAGGCGCCTCGGGGTTTTGTGTAGCAGCGGCGATGATTTTGAGTTTTTGAGTCTCTTCTGGCTCCTCGGGCTGAGGAGGTTTTGGCTGCTCTTTTTTGGGGGGCTTGGGGTCCTTTTTGACGAGCTTCTTTCTGGGAGGTTTGGGTGCAACAGGAGGCGTTTGTGGCACTTCTTCTTTGGGTTGCGTGGTGCTCGCCAGGGGCTCATCTTCCTGGGCGGGCTCAACCTCGGTGGGTTGAGGAATGATGACAGGTTCGGGGAGTTTGATCGCGACAGGTCTGGCTGGTTTTACCGAGGCATCTACATAATGTGCAGGAGAGAGCGTATCCATGCCCCAATTCCCAAGCATGGCCCAGGTCACAAACGAGACCTGAAGCAGCGCTGATATAAGGATGGAGGATGGGAGTTGCATAGTTTATGTAAGTGTCCATGTCATCAGGGATTCGAGCCAACCGACCTCACTACTCATAGGATCAAGCGTAGCGTGTGTCAATGATAATGAAAACAAGTATCAAAATCGTCAAACCAAGAACGTACATCGAGCCAAAAAAATGAAGTTTAAGGGAAGAAAATGCGCCGATGTGCTGTTTTGAAACAAGAGATGTGAGTGGTGACACCGCATAAATTTTTTGAAAATCAAAGATTGACAGAAAGTGCGGCGGTGTTATTATTTATATCGAAAGAGCTACTCTAATAGGGGTAGCCACCCAGGTTAACACCATCTGGGTGCGGGGAGCTTGCTGGGTGGGCCAGCAGGTGACTCACATGGGAGTAGGGTTGTGCGCGGCACGCTTCAATACATCCCACTGCAGGCTTGGGAGCTTGCAACGAAAAGAATTTGCCGACCAAAGGAGGTGATCTGGTGATAGACAGTATTAAAACGGCCGGTGAGGTGGTGCCATCCTGAACAGGCCAGTATTGGCGTTGTGGTCATATGTTGCTCGGGGCAACATTGCATATGACCTGTTAAGCGATACTGCTTCGCGTCAGGAAATCCCAGACACTACCGGCTCCTTGTGGTTCTTACCTGGTCGAGTAAGACAAAGTCCTCCGAGCGATCATAGGGAGTAAAAACTTTTAAAGAAGAAGGGCGATATTGTGGTGAACCACAATGTCGCCCTTCTTCTTTTTTCTACCTCGTAAAGCAAAGCGTCCACGGGGCGA